>NZ_WIJP01000005.1 GCF_009496155.1 Streptococcus mitis | reverse complement strand
CGATTCTCGTCACCCGCTTTGAACTTTGTTCAAATTACCAAGTTTTTAACTTGGGCGCGTAGCTCAGGTGGTTAGAGCGCACGCCTGATAAGCGTGAGGTCGGTGGTTCGAGTCCACTCGTGCCCATTAATAGGAGAATTACTCAAGAGGCTGAAGAGGACGGTTTGCTAAATCGTTAGGTCGGGTAACTGGCGCAAGGGTTCGAATCCCTTATTCTCCGTTTTAATGAGAGTTTATGACTCTCTTTTTTTTTCTTTTTAATATTATAAAAACTACAGATGTGTAGAATTTAATTGAATTACTCATCTGTAGTTATTTTATAATTGTATTATTTTACTTCCAACTCTTGAGTGAAATTTCGCCACTATTGAGCCAGATTTCTTTTCTGTTATCACATTGAACTAAAAGCTTGCCATTTTCTGAGATATCTTTAGCAAGTCCCTTGTAGTCTTTTTGATCCAGTGTGAAAGTAACTTCTTTTCCTAGAACGAATGACTGTTTTTTATAGAGGTATAATAACTCATCTGCTGGTGTTTCGAAGAAAATACGCCAGATTTCTATGATTAATTCATTCCTTGTTATAGGAGCTGGTGCTTTAAATAAACTAGCAGCTTTTTCTTTTAATTCCTGGGGGAAGTCTTTAATAGTGAAATTGATACCTACTCCAATAATGATATCTGTGACTAAGCCAGTTTCTACAGAGGTCATTGCCTCAGTAAGGATTCCTCCAATTTTATGATTGTTTAGGTAGATATCATTAACCCATTTTATGTCGACATCTATTAAAGTTAGGTTCTTAATGGCTTTGTAGACAGCTCCAGCTACAAGTAGTGTGTAGGATGGTAATTTGTCATAGGCGAGATTTGGTTTAAGATGGAGTGTCATATAAATACCACCTTGTGGTGAGTAGAAAGAACGTTGAAAACGACCTCGACCTGCTGTTTGATAGGAAGCTAGGTATAGAGTGTTTGCTTCATTCCCTAAATCAATTGCTTCTTTTGCATCCAGTTGTGTTGATTTTGTTTCAGGTTTAAAACTGACTTTAATTGGAAGATTTTCTTCTAGAATCTCTGGAAGAATAAGGTCACCATTCATCAGTTTATATCCTTTGTTTTTGATGCTATCAATTTCAATGCCTTCTTGTTCTAGCCGCTTGATGGCTTTCCAAATTGATGTTCGGCTTAGGGATAGTTTTTCTGCGATTTTTTCTCCGCTGATATAGTCGGTTTCTTTAGCTAGAATATGGTAGACAGCTTGGTAGGATTTCATAGTGTTGCCTTTCTTTAAGAATAGTATATGATTTGAATCTAGTTTGGATAGTTGCGCCTAATCTATATTTTATTACTACTATTTTAACATATGCCTACTATTTACGGCATGATTTTCTTAGAGAAAATGCAATCATTAAGATTGAGTCTTGAAATCTCAGTATTTTTACTCTCTTTTTGGTAAATTCCCAAACTAAGTTCCACCGCTAGTAGAAGTGGAAGTTAGTCTGATAAAAATCGTAAAAACCAGTGGAAATCCGTTTCAGGGTAAGTTCCACTGGTTTTACTAATGCTTGATTTCATCGCTTTTGTAGCCGAAAGGCATCGAAAAAAAGAGCGCACAAAATCCCCTCATCTGAAAGCGTTTCAGATTAAGTTCCGCTATGGTGGAAGTTAGTGTGAGACGTTTGAATGGGGGTTTAGGTTAGTTTTTAGATTTTATGTTGGAGTAATGTAGAAGACTGGCAGACATCTTCTGCAGGTATTTTAGAAATACCGAGAAGCTTAGGAATCTCTTCTCCATAAGTAAAGGCAAAAAGTTCATAGGCTGACTTTCCATTCAAAGCAGCCCGTTTGACACTGTTGACATGCGAACAAACGAGATTGATGTCCTCTTGAGTTAAGTTGTCAAAGGAAGTTCCCTTTGGAAGAATGTCGCGAATTAGCGTGTGATTTTTCTCAATTCTCCCTTTCTGGTCAGAGCGATTAGGGTCACAAAAGAAGAGTTTACTTTCTCCTCGCACATCCATTTCGATGTCATCAACCCTGGCAAACTCTCCACCATTATCTGTCAGGATGACAGGAAAGAGTAGGAAGAAATCTTTGTCAGCTTGGTGAAGAGTGTTCTTGAGCTTATAGAAGTGTTTGGTAACCTCAAGGGCAGTTTTATTATCCAGAAGCCTAGCGAAGATAAAGTTACAGAAAGAGAGATTGAAGGTGAGTAGTACTTTACCTCCTATCCTGCCCATAACAGTGTCCATTTCCATCCAAGAGTTCAGTTGGTTAAGAGCTAAATAATTTTGGAAATCCTCATAGGAACGTCCTTTTTTAGCTTCTTTAGGGATGGAGGGTAGTTTACTTTTCCGTCTTTCTTTGAATTTAACGGCTCTGGCTAGGTCAATCGGAGCGATAGACAGGTACCCTTTTCGGATGTGTCGATAGACAGTTGAGGAGCTGACGTCAAGGTTGTGAGTTTTGAGGATATGATAGATGTGTTGTCCCTTTTTAACCCCATCAGAAATGATCTTGTCCATGTCCCAGAAAGTCTGCGAGTTAAGGGGAGTTCCTTCACGAGCTTCGACAAGAGTTTGTTCGTACTGCTTTTGAGCTTGTTTAGCGAGGTATAAAATCTTCTTATAGCCACAATTTTGTCTTCTTTTAGGGCACCCATTACAGACAAAGGGAGCTTTGTCGAGTAGAGGTCAAGGAAGGTTGTTAGAGGTAGAGTCTCTAATTTGTTTATTTCGTTTGACTTCTTTAGAAACAGTAGTCGGGTCTTTTAGAATGGATTGTCCGATAGCTTTGAAGGTTTCACCGCGCTCTAAGCCTAATTGGATATCATTACGGTCTGAAAGTGTAAGGTGTTTATGTTTTGTCATAGTGAACCTCATTTCTAACTCAAACGTCTCACACTTAATTCCACCATAAAAATCCGTTTTAGACTAATTTCCACTTCGGCTAGCCAAGTGGAAGTTACTTTGAAAAGTTAGCTTGCTCTCTTTTTTACCTAGGAATCGTTTCCTTTGTTTTCAAATTGCTAAAAAAGTGGTACAATATAGGATAGCTTGCTATTATCTGAATCAGTTGATTTGGAGAGAAAGGATTCATTTTGAAATCAATAGGCTTTATTAAAAAGCTGAAAGGGTTGTCTAGTAAAGAGCTGATTTTATTGGGAATTATCCTGAGTATATTTTTACCCTTTTATCTTTTTGTAGTTGTATTCTGTTTATATATTATCAGTTTGATTTTTACAGGAGATATGAAAAGTATTCTTCAGAAAATGGGGGAGCATCCGATGCTGCTTCTTTTTCTTGGCTATAGTACTATTATATCCATTTTTGCACAAAATTGGATGGGTCTTGTGGCTTCAGTAGGAATGTTTCTATTTACTGTTTTCTTTTTGCACTATCAGTCGATGTTATCACATAAATTCTTTCGATTGATTTTGCAGCTCGTCTTGTTTGGTAGCGTATTGTCAGCTGTTTTTGCGAGTTTAGAACATTTCCAAATTGTGAAGAAATTCAACTATGCTTTTCTTTCACCTAACATGCAGGTGTGGCATCAGAATCGTGCAGAAGTGACCTTCTTTAATCCTAATTATTATGGTATTATTTGTTGTTTCTGTATTATGATTGCTTTCTATCTGTTTACAACGACCAAGTTGAATTGGTTGAAAGTATTCTGTGTGATTGCAGGCTTTGTGAATCTCTTTGGTTTGAACTTTACTCAAAATCGAACTGCCTTTCCTGCTATTATCGCTGGAGCAATCATCTATCTCTTTACGACTATTAAAAACTGGAAGGCTTTTTGGCTTAGTATTGGGGTCTTCGCGATCGGCTTGAGCTTCCTCTTTTCAAGTGATCTGGGAGTTAGGATGGGAACTTTGGATTCTTCTATGGAAGAACGGATTTCTATTTGGGATGCGGGGATGGCCTTGTTTAAGCAAAATCCTTTTTGGGGTGAGGGGCCATTGACCTATATGCACTCTTATCCTCGGATAAATGCTCCCTATCATGAACATGCTCACAGCCTTTATATTGACACGATTCTGAGTTACGGAATTGTTGGGACTATTTTATTAGTTTTGTCTTCTGTTGCTCCTGTTCGATTGATGATGGATATGAGTCAGGAGTTGGGGAAACGTCCGATTATCGGTCTTTATCTATCTTTCCTTACAGTGGTTGCTGTACACGGAATCTTTGACTTGGCCCTTTTCTGGATTCAGTCCGGTTTCATTTTCTTGCTAGTTATGTGTAGCATTCCATTGGAGCATCGAACTTTGGTATCGGACATGACGGATTAAGTTTATAAGATTGAAATCTTCTACCTTGAGTAGGAGATTTTTTACTGAGAAAAATTAGTTCTAAATCGAAATAATTGACAATTAGAATAATAAGTACTATAATATTTTTTATTCGTATCGATATGGAAATAAATTGGAGGTTTCATGAAATATTGTCATTTGGTAGCCCATCATATTCGTTTGTTGAATGGGCGGATTTTTCAAAAGTTACTAAGACAAGACCCTGACTCTCTTTATCGGAGTGAGCAGGGGAAGATTTTAGCGGTTTTATGGAATAGTGAGACAGGCTGTGCTACGGCGACAGACATTGCGCTTGCGACTGGGCTTGCTAATAATACGCTGACGACTATGATAAAAAATCTAGAGGAACAAAATCTTGTAACTGTCAGTCCGTGTGGAGAAGATAAGCGTAAGAAGTATTTAGTTTTAACAGAGTTGGGCAAGTCTCAGAAAGAAGTTGGGCAACGTGTCAGTCAAAGATTGGATACTATCTGTTACAAAGGATTTTCAGAGGAAGAAATTCGTCAGTTTGAAGGTTTTCAAGAAAGAATTTTGGCTAATCTGAAAGAGATGGAAAATGAGGTTTAAGATAGATCAAATTAGCTGTTTATAAGCAAAGGTCACTTTTGACTTTGTTTTCCAACTCTTAGGACAAGAAAACTACGTGGTTAGCTATGGTCAGACTTAGATTGATGGTGACGCCTGTGCCCAGTACGATATTTTCCGTCTAGAAAACGGGAAAATTTTGTAGTATTGGAATAATAAGGAAGTTTTGCCTAAGATAGAAGCTTTGATCAATAGAGGTAAGTTTTAAATTGAGGATACAGAATGATTGAATACAAAAATGTAGCTTTACGTTACACAGAAAAAGATGTCTTGAGAGATGTCAATTTACAGATTGGAAATGGGGAGTTTATGGTTTTGGTTGGGCCTTCTGGCTCAGGTAAAACGACTATGATTAAGATGATTAACCGTCTCTTGGAACCAACTGATGGAAATATTTATATGGATGGCAAGCGCATCAAAGATTATGATGAGCGGGATCTTCGTCTTTCTACTGGTTATGTTTTACAGGCCATTGCTCTCTTTCCCAATCTAACGGTCGCGGAAAATATTGCCCTGATTCCTGAGATGAAGGGATGGACTAAGGAAAAAATTGCTCAGAAAACAGAAGAGCTTTTGGCCAAGGTTGGCTTGCCAGTAGCTGAGTATGGGCATCGACTTCCGAGTGAATTATCTGGTGGAGAACAGCAACGGGTTGGAATTGTTCGTGCTATGATTGGTCAGCCTAAGATTCTCCTCATGGATGAGCCTTTTTCAGCCTTGGATGCTATTTCGAGAAAACAGTTGCAGGTTCTGACGAAAGAATTGCATAAAGAGTTTGGGATGACAACGATATTTGTGACCCATGATACGGATGAAGCCTTGAAGTTGGCGGACCGTATTGCCGTTTTGCAGGATGGAGAGATTCGTCAGGTGGCGAATTCTGAGACTATTTTAAAAGCTCCTGCAACAGACTTTGTTGCAGACTTGTTTGGAGGTAGTATTCATGACTAATTTAATTGCAACTTTTCAGGATCGTTTTGGTGATTGGTTGACAGCCCTATCTCAACATTTGCAGTTGTCACTTTTGACCCTGTTACTAGCTATTTTTATCGCGATTCCTTTGGCTGTTTATCTTCGCTATCATGAGAAGTTGGCGGATTGGGTCTTACAGATTGCAGGGATTTTCCAGACCATCCCGTCTATGGCCTTGTTGGGGCTCTTTATCCCCTTGATGGGAATTGGAACCTTGCCGGCTTTGACAGCACTAGTGATTTATGCGATCTTTCCGATTTTACAGAATACCATCACTGGGCTGAAGGGAATTGATCCGAGTCTGCAAGAGGCTGGGATTGCCTTTGGGATGACTAAGTGGGAGCGTCTCAAGAAGTTTGAAATTCCACTTGCCATGCCTGTTATCATGTCTGGGATTCGGACGGCAGCGGTCTTAATTATCGGTACAGCTACCTTGGCGGCCTTGATTGGGGCAGGGGGACTCGGTTCCTTTATCCTTTTGGGGATTGACCGTCATAATGCCAGTCTGATTTTGATTGGGGCCCTTTCTTCTGCAGTGCTGGCCATTGGCTTTAACTTCCTACTAAAAGTAATGGAAAAAGCGAAATTGCGGACGATTTTCTCTGGTTTTGCCTTGGTTACGCTATTGCTTGGTCTGTCTTATAGTCCAGCCCTTTTGGCTCAAAAAGAGAAAGAGAACCTGGTTATTGCTGGGAAAATAGGTCCAGAACCAGAAATTTTGGCCAATATGTATAAATTGCTGATTGAAGAAAATACCAGTATGACTGCGACTGTTAAACCGAATTTTGGGAAAACAAGTTTCCTTTATGAAGCTTTGAAAAAAGGTGATATTGACATCTATCCTGAATTTACTGGTACGGTGACTGAAAGTTTGCTTCAACCATCACCAAAGGTAGATCATGAGCCAGAGCAGGTTTATCAAGTGGCGCGTGATGGCATTGCCAAGCAGGATCATCTAGCCTATCTCAAACCCATGTCTTATCAAAATACTTATGCTGTAGCTGTTCCGAAAAAGATTGCTCAAGAATATGGTTTAAAGACCATTTCGGACTTGAAAAAAGTGGAAGGGCAGCTGAAGGCAGGCTTTACGCTTGAGTTTAATGACCGTGAAGATGGCAATAAGGGCTTGCAGTCAATGTATGGCCTCAATCTCAATGTAGCGACTATGGAGCCAGCTCTTCGCTATCAGGCAATTCAGTCAGGGGATATTCAAATCACGGATGCCTATTCGACTGATGCGGAATTGGAGCGTTATGATTTACAGGTCTTGGAAGATGACAAGCAACTCTTCCCACCTTATCAAGGGGCTCCACTAATGAAAGAAGCTCTTCTCAAGAAACATCCAGAATTGGAAACAGTTCTCAATAAATTGGCTGGTAAAATTACTGAAAGCCAGATGAGCCAGCTCAACTACCAAGTCGGTGTTGAAGGCAAGTCAGCAGAACAAGTAGCCAAGGAGTTTCTACAAGAACAAGGTTTGTTGAAGAAATAGCTTAAAAATGCTGAACTCAACTTGGTTAAACGACTAGATAGAAAAATGCTCAGACAATGTCGTCTGGGCTTTTTTGATTATTGAAAAGATAAAAAACTCAGTAGCCTAGAAATAAGGCAACTGAGCTCTACTCTGTATTCAATTTTTAGGAATGAGAAGGTCTAGATAAAATTGGACAACTTCTTGGTCTGTAAAGTCTTGCCCTTTTTTGAGCCACCAGGTCAATGTCTCGATAAAGTTGGACATGACTAAGTGTTGGAGGTAAGAAGGAGGCAGACTTGGGTGAGCTTTTTTCAACTTATCAGCTAGCACGGAATAGACATGGTGTTCTAGCTCTTTATGGAGTTGACGGAGGAAGTAGTCATTTTTAGAAAATAGCAGACTGGTGATATGGTCTTGATTTTTCTGAAAATGTAGAAAGAGGTGAGCGAGATAATCCTCGGTTGAAATGGACTCCTCTCTTTCAAAGATGTGATGAAAGAGGTGGCGACAAAGCTCGTCCAGAAGTAGTTCCTTGCTCTCATAGTGACAGTAAAAAGTGGAACGTCCCACATCTGCGAGATTAATGATATCCTGAACTGTAGTGGATTCGTAGCCCTTCTCGTTCAAAAATTGTAGAAAAGCCTGATAGATGGCTTTTTTGGTTTTACTGATACGGCGGTCAATGTTAGTCATATGGACATTTGAGGCAAATTGTTCAGAACTGAATAAAGCTGATATTTTGCTTCTATCCTTTCTTTGAGTTTTAGTGGATAATGATAATGAACAAGGTGTTCATAAGTCTATTATAACAAAGGAATGAGAAAAATGAAGGCAAAATATACTGTTTGGGTAGCTTTTTTCTTAAATTTAAGCTATGCTATTGTTGAGTTTATTGCAGGAGGAATCTTTGGTTCGAGTGCTGTTCTTGCTGATTCTGTCCATGACTTGGGAGATGCTATAGCCATTGGCATATCGGCCTTTTTAGAAACAATCTCAAATAGAGAAGAAGATAGGCAGTACACCTTGGGTTACAAGCGATTTAGTCTTTTAGGGGCCCTGGTGACTGCTGTGATTCTTATCACAGGATCCATCCTAGTGATTTTGGAAAATATAACTAAACTTTTTAATCCACAGCCCGTTAATGATGAAGGTATTCTCTGGCTAGGGATCATTGCAGTTAGCATCAATCTGCTAGCTAGTCTAGTAGTTCGCAAGGGAAAGACAAAGAACGAGTCGATTCTGAGCCTGCACTTTTTGGAAGATACTCTTGGTTGGTTAGCTGTCATTCTAATGGCGATTATCCTCCGATTTACAGATTGGTATATCTTAGATCCTATCTTGTCGCTTGTCATTTCTATCTTCATTCTAACAAAAGCAATTCCTCGCTTTTGGAGCGCACTCAAGATTTTCTTGGATGCTGTGCCAGAAGGTGTCGATATCAAGCAAGTCATGAGTGACTTAGAGGGATTAGACAATGTGGCTAGCCTTAACCAGCTTAATCTCTGGACTATGGATGGTTTGGAAAAAAATGCCATTGTTCATGTTTGCCTAAAAGAAATTGAACAGATGGAAACTTGTAAAGAATTCATACGAAACTTGCTAAAAGATTGTGGATTTCAAAACATCACTATTGAAGTTGATGCCGACCTAGAAACTCACCAAGCACATAAGCGCAATATAACAGAGTTAGAAGCAAGTCATGATCAAAATCATCATCATTGATGAGGTGTAGTATAAGTGAGCGAAAGCATAATAAAAAGTGTATACTTAAACTAGTAAAAATGGAGAGGATATGTTAATGAAATCAGCAGTCTATAAAAAAGCAGGTCAGGTCGGTATTGAAGAGGTTAAGCGTCCAAGTATTCAAGAAGCGGATGATGTTATTATTCGTGTGGTTCGTGCTTGTGTTTGTGGTTCGGACCTTTGGAGTTACCGCAATCCAGATATTAAATCGGGACATAAAAATAGTGGACACGAAGCGATTGGGATTGTCGAAGAAACTGGGGAAGCCATTACGACGGTGAAGCCAGGTGATTTTGTCATTGTCCCGTTTACACATGGATGTGGTGAGTGTGATGCCTGTCTTGCTGGCTTTGACGGTTCTTGCGATAATCATATTGGTAATAACTTGGGAGGCGATTTTCAGGCGGAATATATTCGTTTTCACTATGCAAACTGGGCGCTGGTTAAAATCCCTGGACAACCTTCTGACTACACAGAAGGTATGCTAAAGTCCCTCTTGACTCTTGCAGATGTCATGCCGACAGGCTATCATGCGGCGCGTGTTGCTAATGTTCAAAAAGGGGATAAGGTTGTGGTCATTGGTGATGGTGCTGTAGGTCAATGTGCTGTCATCGCGGCGAAGATGCGTGGTGCATCGCAAATTATCCTTATGAGTCGTCATGAAGATCGTCAAAAGATGGCTCTGGAGTCGGGTGCGACAGCTATTGTAGCTGAGCGAGGTCAAGAAGGTATTGCCAAGGTGCGTGAGATTCTAGGTGGTGGTGCAGATGCAGCTCTGGAATGTGTTGGAACAGAAGCAGCGGTTGATCAAGCTCTTGGTGTTCTCCATAATGGAGGGCGTATGGGATTTGTAGGAGTCCCACACTATAATAATCGTGCTCTTGGTTCGACATTTATGCAAAATATCTCTGTAGCAGGTGGGGCAGCTTCTGCGACAACATACGATAAGCAATTTTTACTAAAAGCCGTCCTTGATGGTGATATCAATCCAGGTCGCGTCTTTACTTCAAGTTATAAACTGGAAGATATCGACCAGGCTTATAAAGACATGGATGAACGTAAGACCATTAAGTCTATGATTGTGATGGACTAAAAAAGAGAATTCTAATGGAGATTTGAGACTCTCTATTAGGATTTTTTGTCATGTTTAATTTGTGGAGTTATGGCAGAGTACTCTCTCTCAATGTCAGTCTGGTTCCCAGCATGGTCAGGCTAGGGATTTTGCGACCGTGGAGTACTTCCTTATTAAGAATATCCATACCTGCTCGGCCCATTTCCTCGGTATAGACGGTGATGCTAGAGAGGGGAGGATAGACCTGTTTGGTCAGACTAGTGTCGTTAAAGGAAATGAGGCTGACGCGGTCTGGTAGGCTGATTCCAGCTTCTTGGAGGGCACGGAGGGCACCGATGGCTAAACTATCGCTGGCTGCGAAAAAGGCTGGCGGGAGTTGGTCTCCTAAGTTCTGAATGGCCTCCTTCATTAAGTCATAGCCAGACTGGGCGGTAAAGCTACCTTGAAAGACAAGTTCATCATGATAGATTCCCTTTGCTTTGCTGTAGTTCTTAAAATTTTCCAGACGCTTGTCCTGAATGATTTCTTCTTGGTCAGTTGTTTCCTCAAGGCCTGTTAGAATCCCGATACGGTTCATCCCTTGATTGAAGAAATAATCGACAACTTGTTTCATGGCAGTGTAAAAATCCGTGATAATACAGGTGTGTCCTAGTGAAAGAGTATCACTGTCTAGAAAGACAAGAGGCTTTTGGTATTCTTCAAAGGCAGAAATCTGAGCTCGGCTAAATTTTCCGATGCAGAGAATCCCAATTACTTCCTCGCTTAATGTAAAAGGATGGTCATTAAAATAGCGCAAGATATCGTAGTCCAGTTCTTGGGCTCTTTTTTCTATGCCTAAGCGAATCTGGTAGTAGTAGAGGTCGTCTAGCTCTCCTTGTTCGCTGACCCATTGGATAATGGCAATCTTTTGCTTGGGCTTGTGGGACTCGCCTGTCTTGAGGTGCTTGGTGTAGCCCAACTCTTCAGCAACGGTTAAAATACGGTGTCTGGTTTCTTCTGTAACAGATAGGCTCTGATCGCGGTTTAGGACACGGGATACGGTCGCGATAGAGACAGAGGCTAGCTGTGCAATGTCTTTTAAGGTAGCCATAAATCCTCCTTGATTAGATTAGTATATCATATTTTTCTGTCTTTTACCGATAGTTTAGTAAAAATTTAGTAAAAAGGATTGACCTTGGGAAATCCCTTGTATACAATAGAAGAAAACGATTACACGTTAAGATGACTTAACGGACAGTAAAAGGAGAAATCATATGACACAACATCTTACTGCTGAAGCTCTTCGTAAAGACTTTCTTGCTGTTTTTGGTCAAGAAGCGGACCAAACTTTCTTTTCACCAGGCCGTATCAACTTGATTGGTGAACACACAGACTATAATGGTGGACATGTATTTCCAGCAGCCATTTCCTTAGGAACTTATGGTGCAGCTCGCAAACGTGATGACCAAGTCTTGCGATTCTACTCAGCAAACTTTGAGGACAAGGGCATCATCGAAGTACCTTTAGCTGACCTCAAATTTGAAAAAGAGCATAACTGGACCAACTATCCAAAAGGTGTCCTTCATTTCTTGCAAGAAGCTGGACATGTGATTGACAAAGGTTTTGACTTTTATGTTTATGGGAATATCCCAAATGGTGCTGGTTTGTCTTCATCAGCATCCTTGGAACTTTTGACAGGGGTCGTGGCAGAGCATCTCTTTGACTTAAAATTAGAGCGTCTCGATTTGGTTAAAATCGGAAAACAAACAGAAAACAACTTTATCGGAGTGAATTCTGGTATTATGGACCAGTTTGCTATCGGTATGGGGGCTGATCAACGTGCTATTTACCTTGATACCAACACCTTAGAGTATGATTTGGTGCCACTTGATTTGAAGGACAATGTCGTTGTCATCATGAATACTAACAAACGCCGTGAATTGGCGGATTCTAAATATAATGAGCGCCGTTCTGAATGTGAAAAAGCCGTGGAAGAACTGCAAGTTACCTTGGACATTCAGACCTTGGGTGAATTGGATGAGTGGGCCTTTGACCAATACAGCTATCTGATTAAAGATGAAAATCGTTTGAAACGTGCTCGCCATGCTGTGCTTGAAAACCAACGTACCCTCAAAGCTCAAGCAGCCCTTCAAGCAGGAGATTTGGAAACATTTGGTCGTTTGATGAATGCGTCACACGTTTCCCTGGAGCATGATTATGAAGTAACTGGTTTGGAATTGGATACCCTTGTTCACACAGCTTGGGCACAAGAAGGAGTTCTCGGTGCTCGTATGACAGGGGCAGGTTTTGGCGGATGTGCCATTGCCTTGGTGCAAAAAGATTCTGTCGATGCCTTTAAGGAAGCTGTTGGAAAACACTACGAGGAAGTAGTTGGATACGCTCCAAGCTTCTATATAGCTGAAGTTGCAGGTGGCACTTGCGTCCTTGACTAGTCAAAAGGAGGCTTTATGGTGACCTTAGTAGATAAATTTGTAAGACATGTCATTTCTGAAAGTTCATTTGAGGAAATGGATCGAATCTACCTGACCAATCGTGTCTTGGCACGAGTGGGAGATGGTGTTTTGGAAGTTGAGACTAATCTGGATAAAGTGATTGACCTCAAGGACCAGCTGGTTGAGGAAGCCGTTCGATTAGAGACGATTGAGGATAGTCAGACTGCACGTGAAATCCTTGGTGCTGAACTGATGGACTTGGTGACTCCTTGTCCGAGTCAGGTCAATCGTGACTTCTGGGAAACCTATGTCCACTCTCCTGAGCAAGCGATAGAGGGTTTCTACCAACTCAGTCAGAAGAATGACTACATCAAACTCAAGGCTATTGCAAAGAATATTGCTTATCGTGTTCCATCTGATTACGGAGAGCTTGAAATTACCATCAATCTCTCTAAGCCTGAAAAGGATCCAAAGGAGATTGCGGCAGCCAAGTTGGTGCAAGCTAGTAATTACCCTCAGTGTCAGCTTTGTCTAGAGAATGAAGGCTACCATGGTCGGGTCAACCACCCAGCTCGCAGCAATCACCGTATTATCCGTTTTGAAATGGCGGGTCAGGAGTGGGGCTTCCAGTATTCGCCCTATGCTTATTTTAATGAGCATTGTATTTTCTTAGACGGGCAACATCGCCCTATGGCTATTAGTCGAAAAAGTTTTGAGCGTTTGTTGGCTATCGTAGAGCAGTTTCCAGGATATTTTGCAGGCTCTAATGCCGACCTACCGATTGTTGGGGGCTCTATTCTAACTCATGATCATTATCAGGGAGGCCGTCACGTATTTCCTATGGAATTAGCTCCTTTGCAAAAGACTTTCTCTTTTACTGGTTTCGAGCAGGTTAAGGCTGGGATTGTCAAGTGGCCTATGTCAGTACTACGTTTGACTTCGGCTTCTAAAGAAGATTTGATAAACTTAGCTGACAAGATTTTGCAGGAATGGCGTCAGTATTCAGATCCTAGTGTGCAGATTTTGGCAGAGACAGACGGGACACCGCATCACACCATCACACCTATAGCGCGCAAACGTGATGGCCAGTTTGAGTTTGACTTGGTCTTGCGGGACAATCAGACTTCTGCAGAACATCCTGATGGCATCTATCATCCCCATAAGGATGTCCAACATATCAAGAAGGAAAATATCGGATTAATTGAGGTCATGGGCTTGGCAATCTTGCCACCACGTCTGAAAGAAGAAGTGGAGCAAGTCGCTAGCTATCTTGTAGGAGAAGCTGTTACGGTTGCCGATTATCATCAGGAATGGGCAGACCAACTTAGAGCCCAATATCCAGACATAACAGATAAAGAAAAAGCTCTTGAAATCGTCAAGGACTCTGTTGGTGCTATCTTTACGCGTGTACTTGAGGATGCAGGAGTCTACAAGCAGACAGAGCAGGGACAGGCGGCCTTTATGAGCTTTGTGGAGCAGGTCGGAATTTTGCCAGACTAGGAGCTTTCTCCTTGCACAGTCCTATAAAAAGTAGTATCATAGTGTCGTTTGAAATATCAGGAGGAAACGATGAAAGATTTTCATTTTGACGCTATATCTGCCTTTGAAAATTACGAAATTGAACAAATGAGAGATGGTCACGTTGTGGTGACGACCAAAGTAGTGGACTCGTCGCTCAACTACTATGGCAATGCCCATGGTGGCTATCTCTTTACCCTTTGCGACCAAATCAGTGGTTTGGTGGTCATATCTCTGGGGCTTGATGGAGTGACGCTCCAGTCTTCTATCAACTACCTTAAAGCAGGAAAACTCGACGATGTATTGACCATTAAAGGAGAATGTGTCCATCAAGGTCGCACCACTTGTGTAGTGGATGTCGATATTACCAATCAAGAAGGCAGAAACGTCTGCAAAGCAACCTTCACCATGTTTGTCACAGGTCAACGGTCAGAAGACAGACAGGTGAGGATATAGATAAACAAAAAAGAGGATCGCACCTCTTTTTTAGTTTCAGATAAATCAATCAACTTCTTTAATAAACTTAGCAATTTCTTTTACAATTTCAGTAACTAAAGCATTTCCCATAAAAAACATTCTCATTTTATCAGATACCTCTACAATAGAACCATCAGATAATTTCTTTTTAGCTGTCCAATCATCTGGGAAATCCTGAAGTCGTTCAGCTTCAATGGGGGTAATTAATCTATATTTATTATTTACAAATAATAAATGTGTAGAACGATTAACAGTTCCTTCGGATGTAAGCATTGTTCGTCCAGGAAGGTTTAAATCATCATAAGGTGACATTCCTCCTTCTGAATAGATGTATTGATGTCCGTCAGAGGATGTTCGTTCAATTTTCTTAGGTCCTCTAAGATATTGAAATTTTTCCAATTTTGACTGATCAGTTAAAAAATATTTTTCAGGTACTTCAGACTCATCTTGAAGAATTTCTCCTAGAGTGATAGGATTACCATTGTAATTAGGTTCTGTATCAATAGAATAGTACTTTCCATGTCTCATAATTCCTGTATTCCAAACAGTACCAGTAAAAGTATCTGAAACTTCAACTATATCATTTGGTAACTCATAAAACACATGACGATTTTTAACTGCTATAGGTTTAATAGGAAATTGTTTTGCAAATAGACCTTGATTGAAAATATAGTCATCATACCTATTATCTTCAAAGATTTCTTCATTTTTTTCGTAAAGATTGTCAATTTTTTTAGCAAATACTGTATCATTTCGATATACGAAAAAGAATACACGACGTCTTCGTTGGCTTCTGCCATACTCAGCAGCATTAATAACTCTCCACTCAACAGAATATCCGAGATTATTAAAAGCTGTGAGCATGATTGCAAAATCGCGTCCTCTTTGTTTTGAAGGTGCTTTTAAAAGTCTATCTACATTTTCTAGAATTAAGTATTTGGGTTTAATGATTTCCGTTGCTCTAATAATCTCCCAAAATAAAACTCCTTTTTTTCCTTCAATACCTTTCTCATTTTTCTTGCTACGTGCAACAGAGTAATCTTGGCAAGGAAAACCACCGACAATCATATCGGCATCCATTTTGGAAAATTGTTCGTCTGTTATATCAGAGATACTAATATTGATGTTTTCGCTATTGGGGAAGTGATAGTCATAGACCTCAAATGCGTCTTGAGATTTACGAGATGGTTCCCATTGGTTTGCCCATTTTGTTTTAAAGAGTTGCTTATCGGCATTTTCTAATCCTATCCGAAAACCGCCAACTCCAGCAAATAGTTCGAGAACTTTCATCTTTTCTCCTTCATTTTTTTACAGTTTAATCCATTATATACTATTTTCAATGATTGATCAAGTATTAATGTTTGCTTTAGTTTAATTTGATATAATATAAAAGATAGGAGAAGAAAATGGATCAAAACTTATTTAACTATAACGATGAAGATATCGATAGTGTTATTGAATATTCTCACAAACTATTAAATAGAAAATTTTCCGATGTTATGGAAGAGTATAATCGTTCGCTTTATAAATCATATGACGATTATAATGATAGAGTAGTCTCTGAGGTACAAGATAAAGCAATTAGTATGAAGTCAAAAGGGCAATATGGAAATTATATTGAAAAATATTTCTATGGCTATCAGCCAAATAGTGATTCGGAAGCTGACTTTGAAAAAATAGGTGTAGAATTAAAAGTTACTCCTTTTAAGATAAACAAAAATGGGACACTTAGTGCAAAAGAACGACTTGTATTAACAATACTAAACTATATGGAGGAAAATTTAGAGGATTTTTACTCCACTCATTTATGGAAAAAATGTGCAAAGATTTTGTTATTGTTTTACAATGGCTTAATTCCTAATCAAACAATGAAGGACTATGTCATTGAAAAAATATTTTTATATGAATGGTTTGAGGAGGATATGGTAGTCATCCTTGAAGACTATCAGAAAATTACAGATAAAATTAAAAATGGAAGGGCGCATGAATTATCAGAATCAGATGGAAACTATTTATCAACTTGTACAAAAGGAGCAGGTAAAGGAAAGGATTTAAGACAACAACCTTTTAGTCATGAATTAGCCAAACAAAGAGCTTGGGAATTAAAATCAAGTTATATGACCTATCTGATTAATCATAAAATCTTTAACCAATCAGATCAAGAAAGTGTTCTGGCTAATTTTAGGGGTGAAAAAAAGTCATTTACTGAGGTTATTGCAGAGAAGATTCTTTCCTACAAAGGTTTCTCTGAACAAGAGTTATATGATAGATTTGAAGTGAATCCCAAAGCAAAAGGTAAGAATAGTACTCTGATTAGAAAAATTTTAGGTTTAACAGGGGATTTAGATAAGACTAAAGAATTTCAGAAAGCAAACATGAATTTGAGAGTTATTCGAGTAGATAAGAATAATTTACCTAAGGAAGACTCTCCATTTAAAACTTATTGTTTTAAAGAATTAGCAGAAACAGATAGTTGGGAATCGTCACATGTTTATAATGAAATTTATAATAAACGATTCCTCTTCGTTATTTTTAAGGAAATTGAACCTAAGCTATTTGTATTAGATTCTATTAAATTTTGGGGATTTCAAGATAGACAATTAGAAGAAATCCAAAGAGTGTGGCAGGAAACTAGACAAATTATTTCTGACGGAGTTAAATTAACTCAAAATGGTAATAAAGTTTCAACTAATTTCCCTCAAAGTAAGATAAATAGAATCCTATTTACGAAATTACATGCTACCAATGCTTATTATGAAATTGAAAAAGGAACATTTGTTGGGAAAGGCTCATTATCTGATACGGATGAACTTCCAGATGGGCGTAGGATTACAAAACACTCCTTTTGGATGCCTAAGAAGTTTATAAAAGAAATATTAGATGGGAATTGGGATTGATTATATTTATAATCAACTTGTGATAAACAAAAAAGAGGCTCGCACCTCTTTTTCTTATTTCTTTTTATGATTCAGTACCGCATTGAGGACAATGGCGAGTAAGCTGGCTACGACGATTCCGTTTGAGAAGAACATTTGGAAGGCTGTCGGCATGTTGACAAAGAGATTACTGTTATTGAGTCCGACACCTGCAGCGATGGAGACTGCTGCGATAAGGAAGTTGTGTTCATTGTTAGCAAAGTCAACACGAGCGAGGATTTGCATCCCTTGAATAGATACAAAACCAAACATCACCAGCATGGCACCACCGAGGACAGGGCTTGGAATGATTTGGGCAAGGGCACCAAACTTAGGAAGGAGTCCAAGGAGAACCAGGAAACCAGCTGCGTAGTAGATTGGTAGGCGAGTTTTGATACCTGATAATTTAACCAAACCAACGTTTTGTGAAAATCCTGTGTAAGGGAAGGTGTTAAAGATTCCTCCGAGAAGTACGGCCAAACCTTCTGCGCGGTAACCGTTGCGCAGGCGCGTGCTGTCGATTGGATCCTTTGTGATATCAGATAAGGCCAGATAAACACCAGTAGACTCAACCATAGACACCGTTGCGATGATACACATCATGACAATAGATGAGATTTCAAAGGTTGGCATCCCAAAGTAGAGTGGAGTTGGGACATGGACAAGCGGTGCTGCCGCGACAGGAGAGAAGTCCACCAAGCCCATGCTAGCAGCAATGGCAGTTCCAACAACCAGACCAATCAAAATGGAGATAGACTTGATAAATCCTTTGGTAAAGATGTTAATCAAGAGAATAATCAGGACAGTGATGGCGGCAAGCAAGAGACTTTGACCAGTTGGCTCTGGAACGTTATTTCCCATATTTCCAATAGCAACAGGGATCAAGGTTAAACCGATTGTAGTGATAACAGATCCTGTTACGATAGAAGGAAAGAGATCGGCTATTTTTGCGAAGACTCCTGAGACAAGAACTACGTAAATACCCGATGCAATTAAAGCACCAAACATAGCGCCACTACCATGGCTTTGCCCAATCATAATCAAGGGAGCGACCGACTGGAAGGCGACTCCAAGAACGACTGGAAGTCCAATCCCAAAGTATTTGTTGAGTTGGAGTTGAAGGAAGGTTGCCACTCCACACATGAAGATATCAGTAGAAATCAGGTAGGTCAACTGCTCAGCTGAATAGCCAAGGGCTGTCGCAATCATGATGGGAACCAGGATGGATCCTGAGTACATGGCTAGTAAGTGCTGCAAGCCAAGAATGGCTGCTTGCGAATGTTTTTCTTGAGTTTGCATTAGAGATCTGCCTCCTTAAATACGACCTGACCATTTTCAAAACGATCCAAACGAGCAAGTGATAGGACAGGGTAGCCTGCTTTTTCAAGCAAATCACGGCCATCTTGAAAGGATTTTTCAATCACGATACCGATAGCTTCAACTGTGGCACCAGCTTGCTCGATGATTTGAATCAAGCCTTTGGCGGCTTGGCCATTAGCAAGGAAATCGTCGATAATCACGACCTTGTCCTCTGGTGAGAGGAATTTTCCAGCGATAGAAACGGTGCTGGTCACCTGCTTGGTAAAGGAGTAAACTTCGGCAGTTAAGATTCCTTCGTTCATAGTGATGTTTTTAGCTTTTTTAGCGAAAATCATGGGAACGTTTAAGGCTTCCGCTGTAAAAATGGCTGGGGCAATACCTGACGCTTCAATGGTTACGACTTTGGTAATACCAGCAGAAGCAAATTTTTCCGCAAAAACCTTACCAATCTTTCGCATCAGGCTAAAGTCAACTTGGTGGGTTAAAAAGGAATCCACTTTGAGGATGTTGTCACCCAAGATATGCCCATTCTTGAGGATGCGCTCTTCTAATAATTTCATAAGACCTCCTAAAGTCTAAAAGCCAATCCATTTGTTTGTTTCAGATTTCTATCTAATAAAACTGATAGAAAAAAGGACCTACTTAATCTCTAAGTAAGTCCCCAAAATAGGCATGGCAAAAACGACCATACCTCACTACTGACTTACTTATTGTTAGGTGTTCCGGCACCTTGTAGAAACATCGTGCCAATTCACGACATAAACAAGTAAAGTGATATTTAATTTTAAATAGGCTTGAGCCAATGTTTTCATTTTACAATAAATAACTTTAGAAATCAAATATTTTGTTAGTATTTTTCTTAAAAAACGAACGTATACAATAAAAATGGGCAAAAAATCAGTTATTGGCTAACATTTAGAAGATTTTTCCATCATGAAAGGCATATCATCAAGTTTTTAGACACCTGACAATATGCCTTTTTCTGATTTTAAAAATTTTTTCCAGTCTCTATTTTTCTACTCGCTAAATCTTAAAAAATAGCCATCTGGATCTAGAACTGCAAATTCATGGGGATATATAAAGCTATCTCCTACTCGAAATTCTCTTTTTGTCAGGGGACGATGGATAGGATAGTCAGCTTCCAGCAGTTTTTGGTGGAGCTGAGGAACATCTGCAATGCCAAAGGAAATATTGACACCGCGCCCGAAAGGATAGGTCAGCTGAGCTAATTCTTCTGCGCTGCCTTCTTCTAGCATTAGCTGGCAATCTTCAAGAGAAAGGAAGAGAAAGTTTTCTTCTGGGCGCTCATATTCAATCCTAAAACCTAGTAAGTCACAGTAGAAGGAACGGGACTGCTCTATATTTGATACGAGAAACTCGGGAATGACCGCATTGTAGTCCATATAGAAACTCCTTACAGGTCAATTTCCAAGACAATCGGTGTGTGGTCTTGACGAGCACCAGAATCAATCATGTCAGACTTGGTCACCTTGTCAGCGATGCGGTTACTTGTGAGCCAGTAGTCGATTCTCCAGCCTGTATTGTTGATTTTTGAAGTCTTGCTGCGTTGTGCCCACCAAGTGTAGTGTTCTGGAACATCGCCGTGAATGTGGCGGAAGGTGTCGGTAAATCCAGCTGCCAAAAGGTTGGTAAATCCAGCACGTTCCTCGTCGGTAAATCCAGGTGAACGGCGGTTGCTAGCAGGATTTGCAAGGTCGATTTCATTGTGGGCTACGTTGTAGTCTCCAGTTGCAAGGACTGGTTTTTCTTTGTCTAGTTCAGCCAAATACTCCGCATATTTGACATCCCAGACTTGACGTTCTTCCAAGCGTTTGAGGCCATCGCCAGCATTTGGTGTGTAAACTTGGGTCACGAAAAAATCATCAAATTCTAGAGTGATGATGCGGCCTTCCAAGTCCATGGTAGAAGGGGCACCGATTTCTGGGAAAGTGACAGTGGGTGTGAGTTCTTTCTTATAGAGGAACATGGTTCCAGCATAGCCTTTACGGGCAGGCTCTTGGGAAGAACGCCACGTGTTTTCGTAGTCTGGGAAGAGTTCTTCTAAAATTTCCAAGTGTTTCTTTGTAGGGCCCTTGGCAGAAAGCTTGGTTTCTTGGATAGCGATAATATCAGCATTTTCAGCGACCAAGGTTTGTAGGACTTCTTGAGATAATTTGGCACGAGCTGAGTCACTAGTTAGGGCTGCGTTGAGGGAATCAATATTCCATGAGATAAGTTTCATAAAGTTACCTTTTTCATTCAGATTATAGATTTTATTATACCAAAAAAAGGTCTATTTCCCCAACGTATGGTTTGAAAAATTACCCTCTTTCGTTTATAATGAAGAATGATTTTATGAAAGGGAGTGAAAATAAATGAAATTTTACTCATATGACTATGTGCTTAGCCAAATCAGTCAACAAAATGGAATCATGATTGGCTTTGGGATTGTGCTCCTAGCTATCACAGGATTTTTTGCTTTTAAGGCCTATCGTGATAAAAAGGGGACTAAGTTTCGGGAATTGGTCATGATTTTAGCCTTGACCTTAGTGGCCATGCTTTTGGTGACAATTTCAAAATATCAGACCAATCAAGCCTCTAACAACCAATTTCAAACTTCCCTTCATTTCATAGAGGTCGTTTCCAAAGACTTGGGAGTGGATAAATCAGAAGTTTACGTCAATACTTCAGCTGCCACTGATGGAGCGCTTGTCAAGGTAGGTCCAAATTTCTACCGCGCTATGAACGGGAGCCAACCAGACAAGTATCTTTTAGAGAAATTAGAATTGCATCAAACAGACGCTATTGAATTGGTGGAGGTAAACAAATGACACTCAATTATATGGAAATTTTAATCAAACTGGCCTTGGGTCTTTTCTCGCTGGTTTTCGTGATCAATGTGACAGGAAAGGGGAACCTAGCACCTAACTCTGCGACAGACCAAATTCAGAACTATGTTCTTGGTGGTATCATCGGTGGGGTGATTTACAATAGTTCTATCAGTATTCTCCAGTACGCAGTGATTTTGATGATGTGGACGATTTTGGTCTTGACTCTCAAGTGGCTCAATAACAATGTTCGTTTTGTCAAACGCTTGATTGATGGGAAACCGACTCTCCTCATCAAAAATGGGAAGATTGACCCAGAAGCCTGTCGTTCAGTTGGCTTGTCTGCAGCGGATGTAGCCCTCAAACTTCGTAGCCAAGGAATTTTCCAGATGAAACAAGTCAAACGAGCTGTGCAGGAGCAAAATGGTCAACTCATCGTGGTCCAAATGGGAGATGAAAATCCTAAGTATCCAGTTGTGACTGACGGTGTGATTCAAGTTGATGTTTTGGAATCGATTGGCCGTAGCGAAGAGTGGCTGCTTGATAACCTCAGCAAGCAAGGGTATGACAATGTAGCCAATATCTTTATCGCTGAGTATGACAAGGGTGCTGTTACAGTTGTAACTTATGAATAAGAAAAACCTGGGGTCTTGTACTCTTCAAAAATCAAATTCAAACTGCGTCAACGTCGCCTTGCCGTATGTAGGTTACTGACTTCGTCAGTTCTATCTACAACCTCAAAGCAGTGCTTTGAGCAACCTGCGGCTGGTTTCCTAGTTTGCTCTTTGATTTTCATTGAGTCTTGGCCTCAGGTTTCCGTTTGCAATCAGAAAGGGATTTTATGTCCATTATTCAAAAACTTTGGTGGTTTTTCAAGTTAGAAAAACGCCGTTATTTAGTGGGGATTGTGGCCCTGGTCTTGGTTTCTGTTCTCAATCTCATTCCCCCCATGGTTATGGGGCGGGTCATTGATGCCATCACATCGGAGCAATTAACCCAGCAGGACCTTCTTCTTGACCTATTTTATTTGCTACTTGCGGCCTTTGGGATGTACTATCTGCGCTATGTTTGGCGTATGTATATCCTTGGGACTTCCTACCGTTTGGGGCAGATGATGCGGTCTCGCTTGTTTGAGCATTTCACAAAAATGTCTCCAGCCTTTTATCAGACCTATCGGACGGGGGACCTGATGGCGCACGCCACCAACGATATCAATGCCTTGACTCGTCTGGCAGGAGGCGGTGTTATGTCAGCGGTAGATGCCTCTATCACGGCTTTGGTGACTTTGCTGACCATGCTCTTTAGCATTTCCTGGCAAATGACCCTAGTTGCCATTTTGCCCCTGCCTTTCATGGCTTATGCAACTAGTCGTTTAGGCAGAAAGACTCACAAGGCTTTTGGCGAATCGCAAGCTGCCTTTTCTGAACTTAATAACAAGGTACAGGAGTCTGTATCAGGTATCAAAGTGACCAAGTCTTTCGGTTATCAGGCGGATGAGCTTAAGTCCTTTCAGTCAGTCAATGAATTAACCTTCCAAAAGAACCTGCAAACCATGAAATACGATAACCTCTTTGATCCCATGGTTCTCTTGTTTGTTGGTTCATCCTATGTGTTAACCCTCTTGGTCGGCTCCTTGATGGTTCAGAAAGGGCAGATTACAGTTGGGAATCTAGTTACCTTTATCAGCTACTTGGATATGCTGGTTTGGCCTCTAATGGCCATCGGTTTCCTCTTTAATATCACTCAGCGAGGCAAGGTTTCCTACCAGCGGATTGAGGAACTGTTGTTTCAGGAATCACCTGTACAAGACCCCGAGTTACCTTTAGATGGCATTGAAAATGGGCGCTTGGAGTACAATATTGATAGTTTTGCCTTTGAAAATGAGGAAACACTGATGGATATTCACTTTAGTCTAGAAAAAGGGCAAACACTGGGATTGGTTGGGCAGACGGGCTCTGGGAAAACATCTTTGATCAAGCTCCTCTTGCGTGAATACGATGTGGACAAGGGAGCCATTTACCTAAACGGCCACGATATTCGGGACTATCGTCTGACAGATCTTCGTAGTCTTATGGGCTATGTTCCTCAGAACCAGTTCCTCTTTGCGACTTCGATTTTAGACAATATCCGCTTTGGCAATCCTAACTTGTCCCTTTCAGCGGTCGAGGAAGCGACTAAGCTAGCTCAAGTTTACCAAGACATTGTAGACATGCCTCAGGGATTTGATACGTTGATTGGTGAAAAGGGAGTCAGTCTTTCTGGAGGTCAAAAGCAGCGCCTGGCCATGAGTCGGGCTATGATTTTAGACCCTGATATCTTGATTTTGGATGATTCTTTGTCAGCCGTGGATGCCAAGACAGAATATGCCATCATCGACAATCTTAAGGAAACGCGTCAGGACAAGACAACCATTATCACAGCGCATCGCCTCAGTGCAGTTGTTCATGCAGATTTGATTTTAGTCCTGCAAAATGGTCAAATTATCGAACGAGGCAGGCACGAAGACCTGCTAGCCTTGGATGGCTGGTATGCCCAAACCTACCAGTCTCAGCAGTTAGAAATGAAAGGAGAAGAAGATGCAGAATAAACAAGAACAATGGGCTGTATTGAAGCGCTTGATGTCTTATCTCAAGCCTTATGGACTCCTGACTTTTTTGGCACTTAGTTTTCTCCTAGCGACTACGATCATAAAAAGTGTCATTCCCCTTGTGGCCTCCCACTTTATCGACCAGTATCTCAGCAATCTCAACCAACTCGCTGTGACCGTTTTGCTGACCTACTATGGCCTTTATATCCTACAAACTCTGGTCCAGTATGTCGGTAATCTTCTCTTTGCACGGGTGTCATACAGTATTGTTAGGGATATTCGTCGGGATGCCTTTGCCAATATGGAGAAACTGGGTATGTCCTATTTTGACAAGACACCAGCAGGCTCTATCGTCTCTCGTTTGACAAATGATACCGAGACTATCAGTGATATGTTTTCGGGAATTTTATCCAGCTTTATCTCAGCAGTTTTTATTTTTCTGACAACCCTTTATACCATGTTGGTTCTGGATTTTCGTTTGACGGCTTTAGTCTTGCTCTTTCTCCCCTTGATTTTCCTTTTGGTCAATCTTTACCGTAAAAAATCAGTCAAGATTATCGAAAAAACCAGAAGTCTCTTGTCGGATATCAATAGTAAGCTGGCTGAAAACATCGAGGGAATTAGGATTATCCAGGCCTTTAATCAAGAGAAGCGCCTGCAGGCAGAATTTGATGAGATTAATCAAGAACACTTGGTCTATGCCAACCGTTCTGTAGCCTTGGATGCCCTCTTTTTGCGCCCTGCCATGAGTTTGCTGAAACTCCTAGGATATGCAGTTTTAATGGCCTATTTTGGCTACCGTGGACTTTATTTGGGAATAACAGCAGGGACCATGTATGCCTTTATTCAGTACATCAATCGCCTCTTTGATCCCTTGATTGAGGTAACGCAAAACTTTTCAACCCTTCAAACGTCTATGGTTTCTGCGGACCGTGTCTTTGCCCTGATAGACGAGAGGACCTATGAGCCTCTTCAAGAAGATGGGCAGGCTAAAGTCAAAGAAGGAAATATTCGATTCGAACATGTGTGCTTCTCATATGATGGAAAACATCCGATTCTGGATGACATTTCTTTTTCGGTTAACAAGGGTGAAACCATTGCCTTTGTAGGTCATACAGGTTCAGGGAAATCGTCTATTATCAATGTCCTCATGCGCTTTTATGAATTTCAGTCAGGGCGAGTTCTCTTGGATGATGTGGACATTAGGAACTACAGTCAGGAAGAACTGAGAAAAAATATCGGGCTGGTCTTGCAGGATCCCTTCCTCTATCATGGAACCATCAAGTCCAATATCGCCATGTACCAAAATCTTAGTGATGAGCAGGTACAGGCTGCAGCTAGCTTCGTGGATGCAGATTCCTTTATTCAAGATCTTCCTCAGGGGTATAACTCCCCTGTGTCTGAGCGTGGTTCGAGCTTCTCTACTGGACAGCGCCAGCTTCTTGCCTTTGCTAGAACAGTAGCCAGTCAGCCTAAAATCTTGATTTTGGATGAAGCGACAGCCAATATTGACTCTGAAACAGAAAGTCTGGTTCAAGCTTCACTAGCTAAGATGAGACAGGGGCGGACAACCATTGCCATCGCCCATCGTCTTTCTACTGTCCAAGACGCCAACTGTATCTATGTCTTGGATAAGGGGCACATTATCGAGAGTGGCACTCATGAGGAACTCTTGGCCTTGGGAGGAACCTATCACAAGATGTATAGTTTGCAGGCAGGGGCCATGTCCTAATACTCTTTGAAAATCTCTTCAAACTAGGTCAGCTTTATCTACAACTTCAAAGCTGTGTTTTGAGCCGCCTGTGGCTAGCTTCCTAGTTTGCTCTTTGATTTTCATTGAGTGTAAGAAGGAAATCTTTCAAATTACAGATTTCTTTCACCGCCTTTTCCATTTTGTGGTATAATGAAAAATGTTGACAAATAGTATAATAAAAACAAAGGAGAAACAGCATGCTGAAATGGGAAGACTTGCCCGTGGAAATGAAATCAAGCGAGGTTGAGTCTTACTACCAGCTTGTCTCTAAAAGGAAGGGTTCGCTGATTTTCAAGCGTTGCTTGGACTGGGTTCTAGCCTTGGTCGTACTAGTTCTGACCTCTCCCATCTTTCTCATCTTGAGCATTTGGATCAAGTTGGATAGCAAGGGGCCAGTCATTTACAAGCAAGAGCGCGTGACCCAGTATAACCGTCGGTTCAAGATTTGGAAGTTCCGTACCATGGTAACGGATGCGGATAAAAAAGGAAGTCTGGTGACTGCTGCTAACGATAGCCGCATTACCAAAGTGGGAAATTTCATCCGCCGTGTCCGTTTGGACGAACTACCTCAGTTGGTCAATGTCCTCAAAGGTGAGATGTCCTTTGTCGGTACACGACCTGAAGTACCACGCTACACAGAGCAGTATAGCCCTGAAATGATGGCGACCCTGCTCTTGCCAGCAGGTATTACCTCTCCAGCCAGCATCAACTACAAGGATGAGGATACTATCATCAGTCAAATGACCGAAAAAGGTCTGTCAGTTGACCAAGCCTATGTGGAGCATGTTCTCCCTGAAAAGATGCACTATAACCTCGCCTATCTCCGAGAATTTAGTTTCCTTGGAGACATTAAAATCATGTTTCAAACCGTGTTTGAAGTGCTAAAATAAAGTAGTCATGAGAAAATGAGTACAGATAAAAGGAGCAAATCAATGCCAAATTACAATATTCCATTTTCACCACCCGATATTACAGAAGCAGAAATTGCTGAAGTGGCGGACACACTTCGTTCTGGTTGGATTACAACTGGTTCTAAGACCAAAGAATTGGAGCGTCGCTTGTCTCAATACACACAGACTCCTAAGACTGTCTGCCTAAACTCTGCGACTGCCGCTCTTGAGTTGATTTTGCGCGTCTTGGAAGTTGGGCCTGGTGATGAGGTCATCGTTCCAGTCATGACCTATACAGCTTCATGTAGTGTCATCACTCACGTGGGAGCAACACCAGTCATGGTGGATATCCAAGCAGATACCTTTGAGATGGACTATGACTTGCTTGAGCAAGTCATTACTGAAAAGACTAAGGTGATTATCCCAGTAGAACTTGCAGGGATTGTTTGCGACTATGACCGTTTGTTCCAAGTAGTGGAGAAGAAACGTGACCTCTTTACAGCTTCAAGCAAGTGGCAAAAAGCCTTTAACCGTATCGTGATTGTTTCTGATAGTGCTCATGCTTTGGGATCTACTTATAAAGGACAACCTGCTGGTTCTATCGCTGACTTTACTTCCTTCTCATTCCATGCTGTTAAGAACTTTACAACTGCTGAGGGTGGAAGCGCAACTTGGAAGGCCAATCCAGCGATTGACGACGAAGAGATGTACAAGGAATTCCAAATTCTTTCCCTTCACGGGCAAACCAAGGATGCTCTTGCCAAGATGCAACTGGGCTCATGGGAATACGATATCGTAACGCCAGCTTACAAGTGCAACATGACCGATATCATGGCTTCGCTTGGTCTGGTACAATTAGACCGTTACTCAAGTTTGTTGCAACGCCGTAAGAACATTGTGGACCGCTATGATCGTGGTTTTGCAGGTTCTCGCATCCATCCTTTGGCACACAAGACTGATGCTGTAGAATCTTCACGCCACCTCTACATCACACATGTAGAAGGAGCTAGCCTAGAAGAACGCAATCTTATCATCCAAGAATTGGCCAAAGCGGGAATTGCAAGTAACGTTCACTACAAACCGCTTCCGCTCTTGACAGCCTATAAGAATCTTGGTTTTGATATGGCAGATTATCCAAGAGCCTATGCCTTCTTTGAAAATGAAATTACGCTCCCTCTTCACACTAAATTAAGTGATGAAGAAGTGGACTATATCATTGAGACTTTCAAAACAGTTTCTGAAAAAGTACTAGCTTCATCAAAAAAATTGTGAAAAAGTCTTGACAAAGAAAAAACAAAGTATTAAAATAAGTTCAACAAATCAGAAAAGTAACTATTTTTGATCTTCAGGGAGCCTGTGGTGATTGTGAACAGGTGGTTGGAAGTAGTGAAAGTGGGCTGATTTTAAAAATGAATTTGAAACAATGAAAATTCGGTGCGCACACCTTACAGTGCAACTTGTTGTTAGACAAGGCAGAGATGTAAAGGGGAATAGTCCCTTTATAATTGAGGTGGCACCGCGTTACCAACGCCCTCACACGGAATTTAATTCTGTGTGTGGGCTTTTTCATATCTTGAAATCAATACAGAAAGAGGAAAAATTTTATGACAACTAAAGGTTATTTTGGACAATTTGGTGGTAGTTTCGTACCAGAGCCGATTCAGGCTTTGTTGGATGAGTTGGAAGTGACATTTGAAAAGTACAAAGATGATCCAGAGTTTTTGGCAGAATTTCGTCATTACCTAAAGGACTATTCAGGTCGCGAAACACCGCTCTATTTTGCAGAAAGTTTGACAGAGCACCTAGGTGGAGCTAAGATTTTTCTCAAACGTGAAGACCTTAACCACCTTGGTTCTCACAAGCTCAACAACGTTTTAGGGCAAATTCTTCTTGCTAAACGTATGGGCAAAAAACGAGTGATCGCAGAAACAGGTGCAGGTCAGCACGGTGTTGCGACTGCAGCGGCCGCAGCCAAGTTTGGTATGGCCTGTGATGTCTACATGGGAGCAGAGGATGTGGAACGTCAACGTCTCAATGTTTTCCGTATGGAGATGATGGGAGCAACTGTTCATGCAGTTGAAACAGGGACTCGTACCCTCAAAGATGCTGTTGATGCAGCCTTTGGAGCATGGATGAATGATTTGGAAGCCTTCTACGTTTTGGGATCTGCTGTAGGACCTCACCCATATCCAACCATTGTTCATGAGTTCCAAAAGGTCATCAGTGAAGAATCTCGCCGTCAAATCTTAGAAAAAGAAGGTCGTTTACCAGACTACGTTATTGCTTGTGTAGGTGGTGGTTCCAATGCCATCGGTGCATTTTCTCAGTATGTGGCTGATGAAGAAGTCAAATTGGTTGGGGTTGAAGCTGCTGGGCACGGACTTGATACAGACAAGCACGCAGCTACTATGACAAAAGGTAGTATCGGAATTGTCGATGGCATGAAGACCTATGCAGTCTTTAAGGAGGACGGAGAGCTAGCTCCAGTTTACTCTATCTCAGCTGGATTGGACTATCCAGGGGTTGGCCCAGAACACGCCTACTTCAAAGATTCAGGTCGCGTGGACTATGTGGCTGCGACAGACGAAGAAGCGGTTCAAGCCTTGCTCCTCCTCAGCAAGACTGAAGGAATTATCCCAGCGATTGAAAGTTCGCACGCTATCGCAGAAGCAGTTAAACGTGCACCGAAACTAAGTAAAGACGACATTATCATTATCAATGTCTCTGGTCGTGGAGACAAGGACGTAGCTGCAATTGCGGACTACCTAGAAGCTAAAAAATAATAGATGGAAAAATTACAGTCCTTTCTCTCACAGAGAGCTTGTGGTTGCTGGAAACAAGCAGAGAAAACTGTAAGGTTGGGTTCATCTGAAATAAGAGAAGAAAACATAATTCTCAAGGGAGTGCCCTTTATCGCACAGCCTGTTACAGAATCTTTCTAAGACAGGAATGAGAGATAGGAGAAATCCTATAATTGAGGTGGCACCGCGAATTTCGTCCTCACGCAAGTTGTTTTGCGTGGGGATTTTTCATACAGTCATCACGGACTAGAAGTAGAACTGAAAGGGAAATTACAATGGAACGAATCATTCATGGAGATGTCTTATCACCAATCTTGGCTTATATGCGCCTAAAGGGGCAACACAAGGTTATTTTAGAGAGTATTCCGAGAGACAAGGAAACAGCTCGTTTTTCTATCTTAGCCTATAATCCTGTTTTTGAGATTAAGTTTGAAAATGGAGTTCTTTATCAAAATGGGCAAGTGATTGATCGTGATCCCTTGGATTTCCTTTATGAAGTAACTTATAAGAGCCAACACCATTCAGACCTACCTTTTGGTGGAGGAGCCATTGGTTTTGTGGGTTACGATATGATTTCTCTTTATGAAGAAATTGGTCAAATTCCTCAAGATACAATTGGAACGCCAGACATGCATTTCTTCGTCTATGAGAGTTACATGGTCTTTGACCACAAGAAGGAAAAAATCCATGTCATCGAGGATGCTCTTTATAGTGAGCGCAGTCAAGAAGACTTGGAAAAAGCTTTGAATCAAGTGCTTGAGGAATTACGCATTCCTGCTCCAAATGAATTTGAAGATTTGGATTTATCACCACTTGACTTCAAATCCCATATCGCTCCTCAGAAGTTTGAGGAAATGGTAGAAACAGCTCGTGACTTGATTCGTAACGGGGATATGTTTCAATGTGTACTCAGTCAGCGTTTTTCAGCAGAAGTTACTGGAAATCCATTTGACTTCTACAGAAATCTTCGCGTGACTAATCCTTCTAATTACCTTTATTTCTATGATTTTGGGGATTATCAAATCATCGGTGCCAGTCCAGAAAGTTTGGTTTCTGTCAAAAATGGCATCGTAACAACCAATCCGATTGCAGGGACGCGACCAAGAGGAGCTACGGATGAAGAAGACAAGGATTTGGCGACAGACCTGCTTTCGGATGAGAAGGAAACAGCAGAGCATCGAATGTTGGTAGACTTAGGTCGTAATGATATTGGTCGCATCTCTGAAACAGCAAGTGTCCAAGTTACCAAGTATATGGAAGTAGAGCTCTTCCGCTACGTCATGCATTTGACCAGTGTGGTCAAGGGGCGTTTGCTTCCAGAACTCACTGCTATGGATGCCTTGAAATCAACACTTCCTGCTGGAACAGTTTCTGGAGCACCAAAGATTCGAGCTATGAGACGGATCTATGAACTGGAAACAGAAAAACGGGGCGTATACGCAGGAGCAATCGGCTACTTGTCTGCGACGGGTGATATGGATTTCGCCATTGCCATCCGAACTATGATTCTCAAAAATCAAACAGCCTATGTGCAGGCTGGGGCAGGAATTGTATACGACTCTGTCGCCCAAAATGAATACCAAGAAACCATTAACAAGGCTAAATCTATGACTAGAATTGGAGAACTAAGACCATGATTTTATTGATTGACAACTATGATTCTTTTACCTATAACTTGGCTCAATACATTGGAAATTTCGCAGAAGTTCAGGTCTTGAGAAATGATGATCCCAAGCTGTATGAAGAAGCTGAAAAAGCAGATGGTCTGGTCTTTTCTCCTGGTCCTGGTTGGCCAGTTGATGCTGGTAAGATGGAAGACATGATTCGTGACTTTGCTGGCAAAAAGCCGATTCTTGGGATTTGTTTGGGTCACCAAGCCATTGCAGAAGTCTTTGGTGGTAAGTTAGGTTTGGCTCCCAAAGTCATGCATGGGAAACAGAGTAATATCAACTTTGAAGCGCCATCTGTTTTGTATCAAGGTATTGAGGATGGCCGTGCGGTCATGCGTTACCACAGTATTTTAATTGAGGAAATGCCAGAAGACTTCGAAGTGACAGCTCGTTCAACTGATGACCAGGCCATTATGGGAATTCAACACAAAAACCTACCAATTTATGGCTTCCAGTACCATCCAGAAAGTATCGGAACGCCAGACGGCTTGTCTTCTATTCGGAATTTTATCGAGAAGGTTGTAAAGTGAGGAAACTAGGATGAAAGAGATTATTGAAAAACTAGCAAAATTTGAAAATTTATCAGGTGTGGAAATGACGGATGTCATTGAGCGTATCGTAACTGGGCGTGTAACGGAGGCACAGATTGCTTCTCTCCTTTTGGCTCTTAAGATGAAGGGGGAAACACCTGAAGAACGCACAGCCATTGCCCAAGTCATGAGAGGACATGCCCAACATATTCCAACTGAGATTCATGATGCCATGGACAACTGTGGTACAGGTGGGGACAAGTCTTTCAGCTTTAACATCTCGACAACTGCAGCCTTTGTCTTGGCTGGTGGTGGTGTTCATATGGCAAAACACGGTAACCGCTCGATTTCTTCTAAATCTGGTTCTGCAGATGTCCTTGAAGCCTTGGGTATCAACCTAGACCTTAAACCAGCTGAACTAGGTAAGGTTTTTGATAAAACTGGCATCGTCTTTCTCTTTGCCAAAAATATGCACCCAGCTATGAAATACATCATGCCAGCTCGTTTGGAATTGGGAATTCCAACGATTATGAACTTGACTGGTCCCCTGATTCACCCAATGGCCTTGGAAACACAGCTTCTTGGAATTAGTCGTCCAGAACTTCTAGAAAGTACGGCTCAGGTTTTGAAAAATATGGGTCGCAAACGTGCCATCGTGGTTGCTGGGCCAGAAGGGTTGGATGAAGCTGGCTTGAATGGAACAACCAAGATTGCTCTTCTTGAAAATGGCGAAATCAGCTTGTCAAGCTTTACCCCAGAGGATTTGGGAATGGAAGGCTACGATATCGAAGATATTCGTGGAGGAAATGCTCAGGAAAATGCAGAAATTTTGCTCAGCGTTCTGAAAAACGAACCAAGTCCATTCTTGGAAACGACGGTCTTAAATGCTGGTCTTGGTTTCTATGCTAATGGTAAGGTGGCTAGTATCAAGGATGGAGTTGCCTTGGCCCGTCAAGTCATTGCTAGTGGCAAGGCCCTTGAAAAACTTAGACTGTTACAGGAGTACCAAAAATGAGTCAGGAATTTTTAGCACGAATCTTGGAGCAGAAGGCGCGTGAGGTCGATCAGATGGAGCTGGAGGAAATCCAGCCCCTGCGTCAAACCTATCGCTTGGCAGAATTTTTGAAGAATCATCAGGAACGCTTGCAGGTAATCGCTGAGGTCAAGAAAGCTAGTCCTAGTCTGGGAGATATCAATCTCGATGTGGATATCGTGCAACAGGCCCAGACTTATGAAGCGAACGGAGCAGTGATGATTTCTGTTCTGACAGATGAAGTTTTCTTTAAAGGGCACCTGGATTATCTACGGGAGATTTCCAGTCAGGTACAGATTCCAACGCTCAACAAGGACTTTATCATCGATGAAAAGCAAATCATACGTGCCCGTAATGCTGGTGCGACAGTCATTTTGCTCATTGTGGCTGCCTTGTCCGAAGAACGACTCAAGGAACTTTACGAATACGCGATAGAGCTTGGTCTGGAAGTCTTGGTGGAAACCCACAATCTAGCTGAACTAGAAGTAGCCCATAGACTTGGTGCTGAGATTATCGGGGTCAATAATCGCAACTTGACCACCTTTGAAGTTGACTTGCAGACCAGTGTAGATTTGGCTAAACATTTCAAAGATGATTGCTTGTACATTTCTGAATCTGCTATTTTCACAGGGCAGAATGCGGAACGAGTAGCGCCATACTTTAACGGAATTTTAGTAGGGACAGCTCTCATGCAGGCAGAAGATGTAGCCCAGAGAATCAAGGAGTTGCAAATTGACAAAGGTTAAAATTTGCGGATTATCGACCAAGGAAGCGGTGGAAACAGCCGTATCAGCAGGAGCAGACTACATCGGTTTTGTCTTGGCACCTAGTAAAAGACAGGTGACTTTGGATCAGGCTGCTGAGCTGGCAAAGCTTATTCCTGCAGATGTCAAAAAGGTTGGTGTATTTGTTTCACCAAGTCGGGTAGAACTGTTAGAAGCGATTGACAAAGTTGGCTTGGACTTGGTACAAGTTCACGGTCAGGTGGCAGATGATTTGTTTGAGGATTTGCCTTGTGCCAGCATTCAGGCTGTGCAGGTGGATGGAGAGGGTCATGTGCCCAATTCTCAGGCAGACTATCTACTCTTTGATGCCCCTGTGGCTGGGAGTGGCAAGACCTTTGACTGGGGTCAACTGGATACGATTGGACTAACTCAGCCCTTCTTTATCGCAGGTGGGCTTAATGAAGACAATGTAGTACAAGCAATTCACCACTTTACTCCCTATGCAGTAGATGTATCAAGCGGAGTGGAGACAGATGGACAAAAAGATCATGAAAAGATTAGAAGATTTATAGAGAGGGTAAAGCATGGCATATCAGGAACCAAATAAAGATGGATTTTATGGAAAATTCGGCGGACGTTTTGTCCCAGAAACATTGATGACAGCAGTTTTGGAGTTGGAGAAGGCCTACCGTGAAAGTCAGGCAGACCCAAGTTTCCAAGAGGAATTAAACCAACTCTTGCGCCAGTATGTGGGGCGTGAAACTCCCCTTTACTACGCAAAAAACTTGACCCAGCATATTGGCGGAGCCAAGATTTATCTTAAACGTGAAGACCTTAACCATACAGGAGCCCACAAGATTAACAATGCCTTGGGACAAGTTTTGCTTGCTAAACGCATGGGTAAAAAGAAAATTATCGCTGAAACAGGTGCTGGTCAGCACGGTGTAGCAACTGCAACAGCTGCAGCCCTCTTTAACATGGAATGTACTATCTACATGGGTGAGGAAGATGTCAAACGCCAAGCTCTCAATGTCTTCCGTATGGAGCTTTTGGGAGCCAAGGTTGAGGCAGTGACAGACGGTTCGCGTGTGCTCAAGGATGCGGTCAATGCAGCTCTTCGTTCATGGGTAGCTAATATCGATGATACCCACTATATCCTTGGTTCTGCCTTGGGGCCTCATCCATTCCCAGAAATCGTTCGTGACTTCCAAAGTGTCATCGGTAGAGAAGCTAAACAACAGTACCGTGACTTAACAGGTCAAGATTTACCAGATGCCCTAGTAGCCTGTGTTGGTGGTGGGTCGAATGCTATCGGGCTCTTCCATCCATTTGTAGAAGATGAGTCAGTAGCTATGTATGGAGCTGAAGCAGCAGGACTTGGTGTGGATACAGAGCATCACGCAGCTACCTTGACTAAGGGTCGTCCGGGTGTTCTTCACGGTTCTCTCATGGATGTGCTCCAAGATGCCCATGGTCAAATTCTTGAAGCCTTCTCTATCTCAGCAGGTTTGGACTATCCTGGCATCGGTCCAGAACATTCTCACTACCACGATATCAAACGTGCCAGCTATGTTCCTGTGACAGACGAAGAAGCCTTGGAAGGATTCCAGCTCTTGTCTCGTGTGGAAGGAATTATCCCAGCCTTGGAATCTAGTCACGCTATTGCCTTTGCGGTGAGATTGGCCAAAGAACTGGGCCCAGACAAGTCTATGATTGTCTGTTTATCAGGTCGTGGGGACAAGGATGTGGTTCAAGTCAAAGACCGCTTGGAAGCAGATGCAGCAAAGAAGGGAGAAGCTCATGCCTAAGACACTAACAGAAAAATTGAATGCTATTAAAGCAGCTGGAAAAGGAATTTTTGTTCCCTATATCATGGCTGGAGACCATGAGAAAGGTTTGGATGGACTCGGAGAAACAATACACTTTTTAGAAGATTTGGGTGTCTCTGCCATTGAAGTGGGCATTCCCTTTTCAGACCCTGTTGCAGATGGACCTGTTATCGAAGAAGCTGGCTTGCGCAGTTTAGCCCACGGGACTTCTACCCAGGCTTTGGTTGAAACCTTGAAAACCATTGAAACAGAGGTTCCGCTGGTCATCATGACCTACTTCAACCCCCTCTTTCAGTACGGTGTGGAGAATTTTGTTAAAGGTTTGGCAGATACAGCGGTTAAGGGCTTGATTATTCCAGACCTGCCTCATGAGCATGCCAACTTTGTAGAGCCTTTTTTGGCAGACACAGACATTGCTTTGATTCCTTTAGTAAGCTTGACCACAGGGATTGAGCGTCAGAAAGAGTTGATTGAAGGGGCAGAAGGATTCGTCTATGCAGTTGCCATCAATGGGGTGACAGGGAAATCTGGCAATTATCGTGCAGACTTGGACAAGCACTTGGCACAATTGCATCATGTGGCTGATATCCCAGTCTTGACAGGTTTTGGCGTATCTAGTCAAGCCGATGTAGAACGCTTCAATGCGGTGTCAGATGGTGTTATCGTCGGTTCGAAAATTGTAAAAGCTCTCCACCAAGGAGAGCCAATTCAGGACTTTATCAAACAAGCAGTAGCTTACCAAAAATAATCATGCAAGCAGCGAGTAAAAGGAAAGGCACGAAAGGAAGTCTTTCCTTTTTCTTTTGCAGGAGAAAGGCCAGGATGCCCGTCGCAGAAGCAAACTGAATCAAGATCAGTAATTCGGTCGCGCTAAAGACGAGAGCGCAAGAAGAAAGAAAGAGAAAATCCCCTGCACCCATGCGGATATCGATAAAATGAGCCATGATTCCAAGGATAAGGAAGACGGCCATGACCAGATTCCATCCAGAGCAGGCCATTAGGAGTAGGTGGAAAGTCATCCAGACTAGTAAGGGATATTCTTGATGGCGAAAGTCGTAGATGCCCAAGGTCAAGCCAGCAGTTATGAGGACGACTTGTCCCAAGGAAAGTAATCCCAAAGACCAAGATAGAAAGAGGAGCCCTAAGCCTAGTTCAAAGATGGCATACCAGAATGGATAGCGAGCCTTGCAGTAGCGACAGCGAAAGCGACCAATTACTTGGGAGATAATCGGAATCAAATCTAAGGGACGCAAGCGAGTCTGACAAGAATCGCAGTGACTAGCCGGTCGGATAATGGATTGCTCAGGGAAACGGTCAATGACCAAACCAAGAAAGGAAGCGAGAATGCTCCCGACAAGAAAAAAATAAATATCTATCATACTTATCTATTCGTAAAAAATAGGAGAAGTAGTATAATGGAGAAACATAAACAAGATAGTGAGGTCAAGATGACAATTCGTTTTGAAGAAAATGTGAGCACAGAAAATGCCCAGCTCGTATGCCGATGGTCTAACTCCCTTGGCAAATCCTTTCAAGAACAATGGATGGGGACAATGATTCCTTTTCCTTTAACAATTCAAATCTTGCAAGATTTGGAAGGAATCTTTTCTATCTTTGATGGACAAGAGTTTGTGGGACTTATCCAGAAAATCAGGCAAGAAGACAGCAATCTTCATATTGGAAGATTTTTTATCAATCCCCAGAAACAGGGACAAGGCTTAGGTAGGCAGGCTTTAAGGAAATTTGTTAGTTTGGTCTTTGAAAATGGAGACATAGATAGTATTTCTCTAAATGTCTTCGAGGCAAATCAAGCAGCTCAGCACCTTTATCAAAAAGAAGGATTTGAAATCGTTCAAATAGTTGAAGCACCTGCACGAAAATACCTTATGAAAAAGTTTAGATAGAAATCAAAAAAGCCTTGGTTCCCAAAGCTTTTTTATGTTATAAACTCATTAAAAGAGCCCCCAGTTAGATTTGGAATATTTTTTATTCTGTGTCATATAAAAATAAATAAAATGAATGGCTATAGCTAGAGCTAAAATGGTTGTTATACTCACTACTATTATAGGATTAGAAGCAAAGATTAAAGAGAGAATCAAGGCAGCCAGATAGAGTGTCGCTTGGACACAGTAGTAACTTTTCGAATAGCGAAGATAGTGTTTGTTATGGGGCCCATTTACTAGGACAGCAGCTTGAAAGAGGCCAAATCCGATATAAGAGAAGCTGGTTGCAAAGAGACGATTAGCTTCAGGATTCAGAAGAAAACTCATCGAAACGGTCATCATAAGAAGTCCAATGAAAATAGGATAGTGACTGTAAATTAGAAATAGTCCCTTTTGATTAGATTTTTCATCAATAGCATGGTCGAATTGACCAAAATAAAACAAGAACAGAGAAATCATAATAATGAAATAAAGAACCGAATAAATCGAGAAATTCTCGATTGTAAAGAAGTTAGCTAGCTCCGTAATCATCTCTCCAAACATAATAATGACAAGAAGGGAGATGCGCTCGATTAAATGGGGGAGATTTACCTGGTAATGCTAACATTTATTAAGCAAGATACTTGGCATAATAAATGTTAGCAGAATACTAGCAAATAAGATATAGACTCTAAGGTAAATAGGAAGAAGAGCTGCTAGATAGAATCCTAAACTTCCTAGACCTGTTATCCATAGAAAACCTTTGATACTTTCCCGATTAGCATCATCGGTTGATTTTCTAAAAAATTCAACCAAATATTGAAAAAATAAGGTAAGGGTTAATGTACCAATAGCCCAACAGAGATAATGAAAATATTGTTGCCAATCAGGTCCAATCATATTGGCTATAAAGAGTAAAATTCCCATTTTGATAAACATGATTACTATGTTAAATAAAGAGTTCTTTCCATAGCGATTGGTATAATCGGTTTGAATCATCCAGGAATCGATGAGAAACAAAGTAGCAATGAAAAAATCAAGGAAAGAATTCCAAGTCAAAATACCATTATGAAGATGGTCAATTAAAGTAGTTACTTTTGAAATTGCAAAAACAAAAACTAAGTCATAAAAAAGTTCTGAAAATTCTACACGTTTATGTTTAATAAGAGTTGTCATCTTAAGACCTTTCTATTTTAGAAGTACAATTTATTATAACAGAAAATGGTAATGAGAGAAAAGGATATGCTTAAATAACTTTATGTGGCGCGAATGAACTGCGCCACAAAAGTTAGGTTTTTTCTGTCTAACTTTTGGGGTGCAGTTCAGAAGGGGTGTTTTTTCTATCGTTTTTTAGTGCTAAGACTACACAAAAAAGCCTTGTAAATCAAGGCTTTTTCCTGTTGATTTAGATGCCCCCTACAGGGATTTGGAAAGGACTTTCATATTGAGAGCAATTAAAAATATTGAAATATAAGTGATTTTAGGTATTTTCAATGTCATGATTTAAAAATGGGACAAAAGTGGGGCAAAAACCATACAGATTCTAAACTGTATGGTTCTTTTTTTATCTAACCAAGAAAGGTTAAAACTTATTAAAACAAATGCAATCAACTGTTGAAAACTTTTTAGTCCGTGTAATATAAAAACAAGTAAAAAGTTGAACTATAGGGAATATTGTGTCATAATAGGTAATAGATGAATAATTAATAGATTGGAAATAATGCTTTCTTACCTTAACAAGTTGAATTGGTTATACATTTTTTCGTCGCAATTGTGTCTATCTCTCGAGTTTAGCTAGTTTTTATAAGCTCTGGCTTCTAATCAATATAACAAATTTTAGAAGTGCATAAGACAAGATGGTGACATTACTACAGTCATTTCTAGTCACCATATGTTGCTGGCACAGGCTGTTTGTAGTGTTGGCTATTTACTAGTCAGTTTAATCGGAGTGTTTAATTTTTATTGTTGAAAGGTTTTTATATGGCGAAAATTCTATCTTTAGGTCTGACAGGTAAGAAATTACTTGCTCAGGGGTTCTTGTTTGTTCTGCTAGGTCTCATCTTGATGGTCACGGGGACTTGGTTGCCAGTAAAGGTTATTCGACTGGTTCTGTTTTTAGCTTGGATAGCAACGGTCTTAGATTTAGTATTACGTATTTTCAAAAAAAGTCAGTCAACGGACACCTTGGGAGTTGCACTGGTTAAATTGTTAGTGCTGGGATATTTGCTTGGCTCCAATCTTGCGACGGATGTGCCGATTTATATTTTGGCTCTTGTGATTGGAGTTTATCAGATTTTTCATGCTAGTATTAACCTTGTCACCTATGTTCTCTACCGCAAAAACAAAATTCGACCTCGTTTTCGTCTCTTACTAGATGGACTCGTACTAGTTTTTCTTGGTGGGACTAGTCTTTTGTCCTCTACAGGAAATTCTGTCTTTCAACTCTTTGTATTAGGGGCTTATTTTTTCCTTTATGGTCTGTCCAATATCCGTGACGGTTTCTTATTTGAAGGGGAAATTGGGAAAAACCATCTCAAACGTCGTATTAGAATTAGCTTACCTATTGTCCTAGCCGCTCTCATCCCTGCAAGAACTTTAGCAAAAATCAACAAATTCATGCAGGAAAATGCTGATGAGAGAGAGGATATCCATCTTGGAATGGTGAAGTCTGGTAAGACAGCGGAGCTTGAAATTTTTGTTCATACAGCTGAGACCTCTCTGTTTTCGGCAATTGGTCATGTGGATATCTGCTATCAAGGCCGTGTTATTTCTTATGGCAACTATGATCCGTCTTCTGAGACCTTATTTGGCATGGTAGGAGATGGTGTCTTATATTTCTGTGATCGTGACAAGTACATTGACCTATGTAAACGTGAGAGTCAAAAAACGCTTTTTGGTTATGGGATAGATTTGACGCCTGAAATGGAAAAAGCAGTTCAGAAAAAGTTGGCTGAATTGAAACAACTGACGATTCCATGGGAGCCAAGTGCAGATAAAATCATGACAGGTGATGGTAAGGAAGACTACACCTACGCTTATAAAATCAGACATGAGACAGATGGGGAACTTTATAAATTTATCAAATCTAAGTTTAAATCCTACTTTGTCTTATCTACAAACTGTGTGCTCTTGGCTGATACCATAGTCGGTCAGGCTGGCACCGATATCCTCTCACCCAAAGGATTTATCGCACCAGGAACTTACCAAGCTTACCTTGACCGAGAGTTTGAAAAACCAAATAGTATAGTCGTATCTAAACATGTTTATTAAGGAGAATTTATGAATTTAGTAAAAAAATACACCCCATTAATCCTTTTTATAGGGCTGGTTACTCTTGTAATTCTGAATGCATCAAGCTTTATATCAGGGGCAGTATCTCTCTTTGAAGTAACTTCTACCTTGATTTATGGTGCTGTCATTGCTTTTGTGCTCAATGTTCCCATGAAAAAAATTGAAGAATTCCTAGTTAAAATGAAGGTAAAGGCAGGGTTGCGCCGTCCGATTGCTATGGTGCTTGTTTTCCTATCTCTTATCTTAATCGTGATCTGTCTTTTGGTTTTGGTGCTTCCAACCCTTGCTCAGACTATTAGTCAGCTGGGAGCAGTCCTTTCAACAGTCCTGACTCAACTTGGGAAATTGCTAGACAGCTCGGAATTTGTAACCAAAGACATGCTGTCAACTATCGTATCAGGAATTCAGGGACAGTCTAGCTCTATTAGTCAAGCTTTGATAACCTTCTTATCCGGTCTGACTAGTAATATAGGAAATATTTTTTCAAGTATAATGAATGCCTTTCTGATTATAGTATTTACCTTTTTATTTTTATCCAGTAAGGAACATCTGGCAGCGATGACGAGTAGACTTCTAAAAGTTATATTTCCAGAGAAAGTGGTGACAAAGTTAACTTACATTGGACAAGTAGCACTAGAGACTTATGACCAATTTTTGATGAGTCAGCTGATTGAAGCAGTCATCATAGGAGTTATGATAGCGGTTGGCTACAGCCTGTTTGGACTACCTTATGGGGTAATGACAGGTATATTTGCAGGAGTGCTATCGTTCATTCCTTATGTAGGGCCTATGATTGCTTGTGTTGTGGGAGCGATTTTTATCTTCACAGTGAGTCCTACTCAAGCCTTACTTTCTCTTCTTCTATATCAAGTTATACAGCTGATTGAAGGAAACCTTATTTATCCTAGAGTTGTAGGTCAATCTATTGGTTTGCCAGCTATTTTCACGCTTGCGGCTGCTAGTATTGGAGGCAATCTCTTTGGCTTACTTGGGATGATATTCTTTACACCGATATTTGCTGTTATCTATCGATTGGTTAAGGAATTTGTCGTTGCAAAGGAAAATCAGCTAGATTAAGAAAAACTAAATTTAATAAGATATACTGAGAAGAGAGTGAGAGATTCTCTTCTCTTTTATTTTTAAATACTTTTCTACAAAAAGCTATTAGACGTTAAAAAAAGCCTTGGTTTCAAGGCTTATTTCTGTTGATTTAGATGTGCCCCCTGCAGGGCTCGAACCTGCGCCCCATAGCTTAAGAGTCTACTGCTCTACCAACTGAGCTAAGGAGGCAACAGAAAAAGCTGAGAATGTAACTTCCCAGCTATTTTAATATGCCCAAAATGGCAGCTAGATTATTTACGAAAGGCATCAAGGATATAGGTGAAACCAACAATTAAAAATGCAAAGGCAACGACATAAACGACAAAGACACTTGTAGCTACTGGATTGAACAAAATCACTAGACCTAGTAAAAATGCAAGCAACGCTATCCACATGATATGGTTGCCAATAATAGGGAAAATCAATCCCAGACGATTGCCTTTAAAGAAAACTATAATGGCTTCTACAATTAACCAAATTCCTAAAATAGTTGGAATGACAACTGGCAGCGTCACAAAGCCATAGGCAACGAGGTAAAGAGCTAAGAGAAGATTAACAATCCCTTGGAAAAGATGAGCTGGTGAGCGAAGCTCTTTTGGTACAGAGAAATAGCCTAAAATAGCTGCTATAGAAGAAACCAGTAAACCAAATGCAATCCACCAGCTGTAAGCAACAAGATTAGCTACTGGGTTTGTAAATAGGAAAAGTCCTAAAAGGACAAAAACAACTCCTGCAAGGAATAGCGATAAACGATTAGAAAATTTCATTTCAATACCCCCTATATAGTATAGTATAGTTTGATAATAAAAATATTATACACCTTTTTAGAGGAAATATCAATAAACAAAATGGAAAATTTGGAAGTTTCAGTCTGATTCATGAAAAGAAAATCAGTTTTTATTATTTTGAAAATAAAAAGAGAAGATAAAATTTGTCTTCTCTACATGAAAATATTGTATGGCATCAAAGCAAAAGTAACTGGCTTTACACTATTTGTTAAGATGTAATTTGGTTCAAAAAGAAAAGATAGATTTAAAAGTGGGGCAAATGATGAGGCAAATCAGTTATAGATAAGCAAAAAAGCCTTGGTTATCAAGGCTTTTCCTGTTGTATTTAGATGCCCCCTACAGGGATCGAACCTGTGACCCACGGATTAAGAGTCCGCTGCTCTGCCAGCTGAGCTAAGGAGGCAAAGAAAAAAGCTGTATTGGTGCCGAAACTTCACGGTTTGTATTGAACCCGCGCAATTAAGCAGGTGGGCAACTCGCTCTAACTGAAGCTGTTTCCGTGTGAGACGGCCTACATGCTGTTAGAAGACTTTTGTTTCCCTAATAATACAAAAAATAGTCGGTCAACACTTAAGTGTGAAGTCGTACACCACAGCGTTTCTATGTTTATATGATACCACTTTTTCAAAAAAAATCAAGAGGAAAGTGCAATTTTTTGAAAAGGATTTCAGATTTTTCGCAAACGGTCGATAGCTTCCTTTCTTTGAGCCAAAGCCCGTTCATATTTACCAGTATCTTCTGCTTGGAAATAGTGATGACTACGAATTTTTTCTGGCAGATAGTCTTGCTTGACCCAATTTCCAGGATAGTTGTGTGGATAGAGATAGTCTTGGGCATTCCCCAGTTCCTTGCTTCCACTGTAGTGCCCATCACGCAGGTGCCGAGGAATAGGCAAATGCCCTGATGTTTTGAGGTCGGCAAGTGCCTTGTCCATAGCTACATAGGCTGAGTTGGATTTTGGAGAAAGGGCTAAATCAATCACGATATTGGCAATGAGAATGCGGGCTTCTGGGAATCCAATCCTTTGTGCAGCATCCAGAGCAGTCACGGTATGAATCTGGGCCTCAGGATTGGCCAAACCGATATCTTCATAAGCGATAACAGTCAAGCGACGAGCGAGACTTGGCAAATCACCAGCCTCAATCAAGCGGGCAGCATAGTGAAGACTGGCATCAACATCTGAGCCACGGATAGACTTTTGCAGGGCAGATAGAACATCATAGTGACCGTCTCCATCCTTATCCATAGTAATGTAGCTCCGCTGCAGGCTATTTTCCATGATGTCGAGGGTGATGTGGCGGATGCCCTCATCATTCTCAGGGGTAGAGAGAACTGCCAAATCCAGTGAGTTAAAGGCAGAGCGAAGGTCTCCGTTTGTAGAAGTTGCTATGAAATCCAGCGCATCCTCATCTAGCTCTACTGGAAAATCAAAACCACGCTCAGGGTTACTTAGAGCTATCTGCAGGGCTTCTTTGACGTCTTGGTTAGACAGAGGTTCCAACTCAAAAATTTGAACACGGCTACGAATGGCAGGAGTGACAGAAAAGAAAGGATTTTCAGTTGTAGCCCCAATCATGATGACTAGTCCACTTTCCAAGAGAGGCAAGAGGAAGTCTTGCTTGGTTTTATCTAGTCTATGAATCTCGTCTAGTAATAGGACGAGACCACCAGAGAATTTAGCCTCTTCCGCAATTTCTTGCAATCGTTTTTTACTATCAACTGTCGCATTGAAAGTTCGAAAGGCATACTTGGTCGTCCCTGCGATGGCAGAGGCAATACTGGTCTTGCCGATTCCCGGAGGACCATAGAGAATCATGGAGGACAGGCGGTTGGCTTCTACCATGCGGCGGATGATTTTTCCTTGTCCGACCAGATGTTCCTGACCGATGACCTGGTCGATGGTTTTAGGGCTCATGCGAAGTGCGAGATTGTCTGGCATAGCAGTCCTTTCTAACGTGGATCTGAGTTAAATGGTTCATCTACTATATCTTACTATGTCCATTCTAACCTATTAGTTGTGATATTTCAATGGTTTTGTAATATTCAGGGTGTGAGATAGAATCTTTTTGACTATTTAATTTGATGAGGAGAGGGATTAGCATGAGAGAATTGATTTCCCTTAAAGTTCAAAATATGATAGTTGAGTCTAAGAAGTGTAATTACTGATTTGAGAAATAATATTGCTAAATGTTATTGCATGAACTATAATGAAAAGAGAGGTGATAAGTAATGGAAATAATGGAACTACCAAGTCAGGAAGTTTTGATTTTTACAAAACAAATTCGTCATTGGATTCTTAGTGATAAAGCTATCTCAGGGAAAAGAAAATTTATCTTCCGTGAAGATACTCCAAAAGAGATTTTAGATTTGTACGAAAACATTAAACCTAAACTTGATTTTGTTTACCAAGAAGTTCGTTCTAATAATAATTATGAATTGGAAAAACATGAAAAATAGAATAATTGATGTTTTTGAAGTAGTAAATCGTCTCCTTGTCATAACTGTGGAAAATCCTGATTTGGAAGCCTTGAGAGTTAATCAGTTTGTAAAAATTGGAGATAAAAAGTATAGGGTACGCAGTGTTCCTATGATTCATTCAACTCCGCCTCAGTCTGTCTTAAATCGAGATACTTTTACAATTGACTATACAGATGATGAAGTGCTTTATAAAGAAGCAGTATTTAAAAATAAGTCTGAATAAATTGGCTGCCCTTAGAACCACAACTAGGGTTTTTTTGGTATGAGAGAATAATAAGTATCATCCCTCTTTACAATACGTATAACACGTGTTATAATGGTGTTGTCAGGAGGTAAAAGCGCTATGCCTATGACACAAAAAGAGATGGTCAAACTCCTTACGGCACATGGTTGGATAAAGACCAAAGGCGGTAAAGGCTCCCATGTTAAAATGGAGAAGCAAGGAGAAAGACCCATCACAGTCCCCCATGGTGAGCTGAATAAGTACACTGAAAGAGGGATAAGAAAGCAAGCTGGGTTGTAAAATTCAGCCCCTGCTTTTTGATATGGAGGTAGTGAAATGTTAGTTACGTATCCAGCTTTATTTTATTATGACGATACAGACGGAGCAGAAGCGACTTATTTTGTCCATTTCCCAGATTTTGAATACTCAGCTACACAAGGAGAGGGGATTTCTGAGGCTTTGGCTATGGGTTCGGAGTGGTTAGGCATAACTGTCGCAGATTTGATAGAGAGTGATGGAGATTTGCCCCAGCCATCAGATATCAATAGCTTGTCTTTAATTGATAACGATCCTTTTAAAGATGATGAAGATTTCGTGTCAACTTATGATCTAGGTAAATCTTTTATTTCTATGGTATCTGTTGATGTATCAGAATACCTAGGAAGTCAGGAACCAATTAAAAAGACTTTGACCATACCAAGATGGGCAGACAAGTTAGGACGAGAAATGGGACTTAACTTTTCTCAGACTTTGACAGATGCTATTGCAGATAAGAAGATACAAGCATAAGATTAAGTGTGGCATCGTGGGAATGGTCAATAAAAAAGCACATCTAATTGTGCTAGTTACTTGTCTATTGATCCTATAGATTTGCTAGCCCTTTCAAGGGCTTTTTTGTGTCGACTTTTTTGGGAAAAATAAAGAAATCAGACTGCTAAGAAAATCACTGCTACCAAGGGTTTAAATGATGCAATATGGTATAATTAGGACATAAAATAATTTTGTGGTAAGATGGTAGTATCTATTTTAGCATATTTCCGAGCAATCGGGGCGATTTAAGAGTCGCATAGAAAGAGGACAAAATGGCAACATATGGATTTTTAGACGTTTTAGAGGAAGAGTTGGAGAAGAACTTTCCCTTTGACTTTGAGATTAGTTGGGACAAGCGCAACCACGCGGTTGAAGTGAGTTTTCTATTGGAGGCACAAAATGCTGCAGGTGTGGAGATGGTAGATGAAGACGGAGAGGTTTCGTCAGATGACATTCTCTTTGAGGAAGCAGTGCTTTTTTACAATCCTGCTAAATCAACAGTCAATGAGGAAGACTATTTGACTGTCATCCCTTACTTGCCTAAAAAAGGATTTTCTCGCGAATTTTTAGCTTATTTTGCGCTATTCCTTAAAGATACTGCCGAGGTTGGACTAGATGCCCTTATGGACTTTTTGGAAGACCCAGAAGCAGAAGAATTCGTCATGGAATGGAACCAAGAAGTCTTTGAAGAAGGAAAAGTTGGCTTGGAAGAGGGGGAATTTTATCCTTATCCGAGGTATTAGGAGTCTAGCATGGAAATAGAACTTACTGATTTCCAAGGTTGCAAGATTGCCTTATTTTGTGGTGATAAGCTACTGGTCATCTTGCGTGATGATAAGGAAAATATCCCTTGGCCTAATATGTGGGAGTTGCCGGGTGGTGGCCGTGAAGGGGACGAAAGCCCATTTGAATGTGCGGCGCGTGAAGTTTATGAAGAACTGGGGATTCATCTGACTGAGGATTGTCTGCTTTGGAGTAGGGGTTATCCAAGTGTGCTTTTTGCGGATAAACAATCGGTATTTCTAGTCGGTCGGCTGACACAGGAGCAGTTTGATAATATCACATTTGGAGATGAAGGACAGGGATACAAATTGATGAGCATTGAGGAATTTTTGACATCCAGTCAAGTAGTTCCGCAGTTGCAGGGTAGATTGAGGGATTATTTGGAGGAAAGTTTATGATAAGACTTGAACGAGCAGGAGCAGAGGATTTGGAGACCATCATTGCGATTCAAAGAGCTAGCTTTAAGGCTGTTTATGACAAATACCAAGATGAATACGATCCTTATCTGGAGGACAGTGAACGAATTAAGTGGAAACTAGTCGAGCGTCCCAATAGCTATTACTACTTTGTGAAAGAAGATGAAGCAAACATCGGATTTTTACGAGCTCAGACCAATGACGAGTTAACGAAAGCTTGGTTGGGAACGGCAGCGATTTTGCCCCAGTATCAAGGAAAAGGTTATGGCTCTGAGGGATTGCGCTTGCTAGAAGAGGAATTTCCAACCGTTAGACAGTGGGATTTGTGTACGGTATTACAGGATGAAGGTATGGTTGCTTTCTATGAGAAGAACGGCTACCATCAAACCCATATTGAACCTGAAAAAGAAGGCATGGATATGGTATACATGAAAAAATGCATAGAGAAATAGAAAGGATGGTTCGGTTACATTTCTAAACTGAACTCGCCCTAAACACTGTGCCAAAAAGATAAACTTCTCTTAGACACAAGCGTCTTCAGAGAAGTTTCTATTTTGGCTTTGTGTTTTACGGGCTTGGTATCTTAATGATGGAAACATGGCAAGAGTTAAAAGTTACAGTTAAGCGTGAGGGAGAGGAGCTAGTCTCTAATCTCTTGATTGAGTTAGGTGCCCAGGGTGTTGCGATCGAAGACAGCATGGACTATGTGGGAAATGTGGATCGCTTTGGCGAGATTTTTCCAGAGGTGGAGCAGCAAGAAGAAATCGTTGTGACCGCCTACTACCCTGAAACGGTAGATGTAGCAGTGGTTGAGGCGGACTTACAGGCTCGCTTAGCAGAATTGACAGATTTTATGGATTTGGGAGAAGTAAAAATGGGGACGACTGCCTTGGATGAGGAAGACTGGGCAGACAACTGGAAGAAATACTATGAGCCAGCTCGTATCACTCATGATTTGACTATCGTGCCGTCTTGGACAGACTATGAGGCGACTGCGGGAGAAAAAATTATCAAGCTAGACCCTGGTATGGCTTTTGGAACGGGAACTCATCCAACAACCAAGATGAGTCTTTTTGCCTTGGAGCAGGTTCTTCGTGGTGGCGAAACGGTGATTGATGTGGGAACTGGATCAGGTGTCCTTTCTATTGCTAGTTCGCTGCTTGGCGCCAAAGAAATTTTGGCCTACGACCTAGATGATGTGGCAGTTCGAGTTGCTCAGGAAAATATTGAGCTCAACCCTGGTATGGAAAATATCCATGTTGCTGCGGGAGATTTGCTTAAGGGGATTGAGATTGAAGCAGATGTTATCGTGGCTAATATCTTGGCGGATATTCTCATTCATCTGACGGAGGATGCCTATCGCTTGGTCAAGGATGAAGGCTACCTTATCATGAGTGGAATTATTAAGGACAAGTGGGATATGGTGCGCGAGTCGGCTGAGTCAGCTGGATTTTTCCTTGAAACCCATATGATTCAAGGGGAATGGAATGCCTGTGTCTTTAAGAAAACCAAGGATATTTCCGGTGTGATTGGAGGCTAGCATGCAGCAGTATTTTGTCAAGGGGAGTGCAGTCTCTCCTGTCACCATTGAGGACAAGGAAACCAGCAAGCATATGTTTCAGGTTATGCGCCTGAAGGAAGATGATGAGGTTACTTTGGTCTTTGATGATGGAATTAAGCGCTTAGCGCGCGTGCTGGATGTGGAAAATCGTCAGTTTGAGTTGGTCGAAGAATTAGCTGACAATGTGGAACTGCCTGTGCAAGTGACCATCGCATCTGGTTTTCCCAAGGGGGACAAGCTGGAGTTCATCGCTCAAAAAGTAACCGAACTGGGTGCTAGCCAAATCTGGGCCTTTCCTGCCGATTGGTCGGTTGCCAAATGGGATGGCAAGAAATTGGGTAAAAAGGTTGAAAAACTAGAAAAAATTGCCCTTGGAGCAGCAGAACAAAGCAAGCGTAATCTAGTACCGAGTGTCACACTTTTCGAGAAAAAATCAGACTTTTTAGCTCAACTGGACCAATTTGACTCTATCATAGTAGCCTATGAAGAATCAGCAAAAGAAGGAGAAACAGCTGCGCTCTTACAAGCGGTCTCTGGTCTTGAAAAAGGAGCCAAACTGCTCTTTATCTTTGGTCCAGAAGGTGGTCTCTCACCTGCAGAAATCGAAAGTTTTGAAGCAAAAGGAGCTGTTCTTGCAGGACTTGGTCCTCGCATTTTGCGAGCAGAAACAGCACCACTTTACGCTTTATCAGCCCTTAGTGTTTTATTAGAATTAGAGAAATGAGAGGAAGAAAATGGAACAAAAACACCGTTCAGAATTTCCAGAGAAGGAACTTTGGGATTTAACAGCCCTATACCAAGACCGTGAGGATTTCTTGCGTGCAATCGAGAAGGCTCGTGAAGACATCAACCAGTTTAGCCGTGACTACAAGGGCAATCTTCATACTTTTGAGGATTTTGAAAAGGCCTTTGCGGAATTAGAACAAATCTACATTCAGATGAGCCATATTGGTAACTATGGATTTATGCCTCAGACGACAGACTATAGCAATGAAGAATTTGCTAACATTGCTCAAGCTGGGATGGAATTCGAAACAGATGCCAGTGTAGCCTTGACCTTCTTTGACGATGCCTTGGTGGAAGCTGATGAGGAAGTCTTAGACCGTTTGGGTAAATTACCTCACTTGACGGCAGCCATTCGTCAGGCCAAAATCAAAAAAGCCCACTACTTAGGGGCTGATGTGGAGAAGGCCTTGACCAATCTTGGTGAAGTTTTCTACAGTCCGCAGGATATTTACACTAAGATGCGAGCTGGGGATTTCGAAATGGCTGACTTTGAAGCCCATGGCAAGACCTACAAAAATAGCTTTGTGACCTATGAGAATTTCTACCAAAACCATGAGGACGCTGAGGTTCGTGAGAAATCCTTCCGTTCTTTCTCGGAAGGGCTTCGTAAGCACCAAAATACAGCTGCAGCAGCCTATCTAGCCCAGGTCAAGTCTGAAAAACTCTTGGCTGATATGAAGGGCTACGACTCAGTCTTTGACTATCTTCTAGCTGAGCAAGAAGTGGACCGTGCTATGTTTGATCGTCAGATTGACCTTATCATGAAGGATTTTGCGCCAGTTGCTCAGAGATACCTCAAGCATGTTGCCAAGGTAAATGGTCTTAAAAAGATGACCTTTGCAGATTGGAAATTGGACTTGGATAGCGCCCTCAATCCTGCAGTGACTATTGACGATGCCTATGACTTGGTTATGAAATCGGTAGAACCTTTGGGGAAAGAATATTGTCAGGAAGTTGCTCGTTACCAAGAAGAACGCTGGGTGGACTTTGCTGCTAATAGTGGTAAGGATTCTGGTGGTTATGCGGCGGATCCATATCGCGTGCACCCTTATGTACTCATGAGCTGGACAGGTCGTTTGAGCGATGTCTATACCTTGATTCATGAAATAGGACATTCTGGTCAATTCATCTTTTCAGATAATCACCAAAGCTACTTTAATGCCCACATGTCGACCTACTATGTCGAAGCGCCTTCGACCTTCAATGAGTTGCTTCTCAGTGACTACTTGGAGCACCAATCTGACGACCCACGTCAAAAACGCTTCGCTCTGGCTCACCGCTTGACAGACACCTACTTCCATAACTTTATTACCCACCTCTTGGAAGCAGCCTTCCAGCGTAAAGTGTATACATTGATTGAAGAAGGAGAAACTTTCGGAGCAAGTAAGCTCAACAGCATTATGAAGGAAGTTTTGACGGATTTCTGGGGAGATGCCATTGAAATTGACGATGATGCAGCACTGACTTGGATGCGCCAAGCTCACTACTACATGGGCTTGTATAGCTACACCTACTCAGCAGGACTAGTCATCTCGACTGCAGGTTACCTCCATCTTAAAAACTCAGAAGCTGGAGCTGAAGATTGGCTCAATCTCCTCAAATCAGGTGGTAGCAAGACACCGCTTGAGTCAGCTATAATTATCGGAGCAGATATCTCTACAGATAAACCACTCCGTGATACCATCCAATTTTTGTCAGACACGGTTGACCAGATTATCGCTTACAGTGCCCAGTTGGGAGAGTAAATTAAAAGAGTCTGGGACAAAAGTTTAACCTTAAATATAAAAAGCGAACAAAACGAGTTATCTGATACTCAGAATTCTGTCTTGTTCGCTTTTTTATCTAGTCTATTGCTTTAAAAAATTTATAATAAAGAATTCCTAAAATCAAAATTTTTTGTCCTGGTCTCTTAAATTATCCCCAAAAGCTATCTTCTTCAGCTTGATCTGAAGAGAAGAGCCAAACTTCTTTGATTTTTCCGTCTTCAATACGGAAGAGGTCAATCCCGTTCATATTGAGTTCAGTACCATCAGCCCGTGTTCCAAGAAAAGTAACATTAGCTGCGATTAAATCCTTATTGTCAGAAACCCAATTTGTTATCACCTTAAAGGTTCCATTAGTTTTCTCAGCAAATGTAGCCAGGTGAGTTCCTAGCTTGTCCTTACCAACAACTGAACCAGATATACTATGATTACCAGGTTGATGCCAGACAATATCGTCTGCCATCGTTTCAAAGACACCAGGAAAGTCACCAGCAATTAAAGCTTGGTTATAAGCGTTGAAAATTTCTAAGTTTGTTGACATATCTATTCTCCATTTCTTTTTTATGATATAATTGTAACAGTTACAAACAAAAAAACAAGTAGATACTTTTTCGATAGCTAGTATCAAAAGTAGTACTTTTATTGATACTAAAAGATAAATTTTTTTAAAAAAATAGAAAGAAGATATTTTATGACAAATAAAGTGAGTGAGTATGGTATTTGTCCATTTGCGACAACGCAGAGGGTTTTAACGGGGAAATGGGCACTGGTAATCATTTATCAGTTGAGTACGGGTACCAAACGATTTAAAGAATTGCAGAGATTATTGCCTGGAATTACTCAAACTATTTTGACCCGTCATCTCCGTCAATTAGAAAAGGATAAGATTGTTCAACGAAAGGTCTATGCCGAAGTTCCCCCACGAGTTGAGTACAGCTTAACCGAAATGGGGCAGGAATTCAGAGTTGTTTTAGATGCTGTCGAGAAATGGGGGCTAGATTATATCAAGTTGCTAGAAATGTAGAGGTATTGCCCATGTATCAAGAGTTACTTAGAAAAATGGCAGAAGAAAAACCAAGTTATCATGAGGAAGAAATCCAGTGGTTACTTGATCATTTGGGAGATCCTTCTCCAGAAATTCGCGATGACCTTGTTTTTATAAGCTTTGCTAGAGGGATTCAGGAAGAGCTATTTACAAAGGAGCAATTTCAATTTATATCTGCTATGATTGTTTCTGATGGTGGACTAGATAAAGAGCTCGATAAGCTAGGAGCTTCAACCCTTGAACGTTCTTTTAGGGCGCTTATTTATGTAAATCTCTTGTCTGCAGATGCCAACCAGCAATCAGTTTTTTATCAGGGATTAAAAGCAGAAATTCGTAATGCCCTTTTAAATCAAGGTTTGTACTATCTTTCAAAAGAAAAGGACATGACAGGTTTTTCAAGTCAGTATGGTTGGGTTCACGCTTTTGCACATGGAGCCGATTTACTGACAGAGGTGGTTTGTCATCCAGACTTTCCTATAAGCAGAGTTCATGAAGTATTTGACATACTTGGTCAACTATTTAAAAGAATTTCGATTCGTTTTACAGATGATGAGGATTGGCGTTTAGCGAGAGTACTTTATGAACCGATTTTAAAAGGGAAGTTAGCGCAAGAACAAGTAGCTTCTTGGATAAAAACTGTTGATTTTCCGATAGAAGAAAGGGAAGATTTTTATAAATTTTCTAACTTCAGATCCTGTTTGTTGGAAGTCTATGTTCAACTTGACCAGAGAAATAGTTTACAAGATGACTTGAAAAAAGCAATTCAATCTTTTCAATATTAGATTTCGACTATTAAATGTGAAAACTTACACAAAATTCCCAATCAATTTTCTTGAAACCCTTTCCCTCTTTTGATAGACTAGTATCTAGTTTTTGAAAAAAGGAGAAAGAAAATGAAAAAATTTGTTGCTGAGTTAATCGGTACGTTCATGCTTGTGTTCGTCGGAACAGGAGCTGTTGTTTTTGGAAATGGTCTTGATGGCCTAGGTCACCTAGGGATTGCCTTTGCCTTTGGTTTAGCCATCGTAGTTGCAGCTTACTCAATCGGAACTGTTTCAGGTGCTCATTTGAATCCAGCTGTTTCTATTGCTATGTTTGTTAACAAACGTTTGTCATCTTCAGAGCTTGTAAACTACATCCTTGGACAAGTAGTTGGAGCTTTCTTAGCATCTGGATCTGTACTCTTCCTCTTGGCAAATTCAGGTATGTCAACTGCAAGTCTTGGTGAAAATGCCTTGGCAAACGGTGTAACTGTCTTTGGTGGTTTCTTGTTTGAAACAATCGCAACCTTCTTGTTTGTTTTGGTTATCATGACTGTAACATCAGCAAGCAAAGGTAATGGCGCAATCGCTGGTTTGGTGATTGGTTTGTCATTGACAGCTTTGATTCTAGCTGGCTTGAACATCACTGGACTTTCAGTAAACCCAGCACGTAGCTTGGCTCCTGCTGTCTTGGTAGGTGGCGTAGCTCTTCAACAAGTTTGGATTTTCATCCTTGCACCAATTGTTGGTGGAGTTCTTGCAGCTCTCGTTGCTAAAAACTGTCTTGGAACAGAAGAATAATTGAAATTTAAAAAGCCTTGCTCCTCATGATGAGGAACAGGGCTTTTTCGTATGATACTCTTCGAAAATCTCTTCAAACCACGTCAACTTCATTTACAACCTCAAAGCAGTGCTTTGAGCAGCCTGCGGCTAGCTTCCTCGTTTGCTCTTTGATTTTCATTGAGTATGAGTTTAACGGTTGTCAATTTTCTCTGGATAGAGATCGTGTTGGAAGAGGCGTTGTTCTGCCAAGCCTTCATACTTAGTTCCTGGCTTACCATAGTTGTAGTAGGGGTCAATTGAGATGCCACCGCGAGGTGTAAATTTTCCCCAGACCTCTAAATAGCGAGGGTCTAGCAAGTTGACCAAGTCTTTCCCGATGGTGTTGATACAGTTTTCGTGGAAATCTCCATGGTTTCGGTAGCTAAAGAGGTAGAGTTTGAGGGATTTTGACTCAACACAGAGCTTGTCAGGAATGTAGGAAATATAAATCGTCGCAAAGTCTGGCTGAGCGGTAATAGGGCAAAGCGAGGTGAATTCAGGGCAGTTAAATTTGATAAAATAGTCATTTTCCACATGACGATTGTCAAAGGACTCGAGGACTTCTGGTTGATACTCGAAAATGTAGTTGGTTTCTTTGTTGCCCAGTAGGCTGAGGTTTTTCATTTCTTCTTGTTGTGACATGATTTTTTCTTTCTAATTTTAAACACCACGTTGGTTATCGTAGAGAAGGGTATGCAGTTGAGGAAGGACGCGGACATTGCCCCAGCTATCGTCGGTAGCGATGCGTTCCCAGAGTTCTTTGAGTCGATCTAGTTGGTCTTGGATAATATTGCCTGTGGCCTTGGGCTCAGGATTTCCAGCCGATAAAAAGAGAACATCTGGTTGGTAGCGTTCTTGGATCCTTTTGGCAAAGGCTAAATCCGCATCATCAAAGACAGGAATTTTAAAGGTGACTTTATCTGGATCTAGTTGAGAAACGATAAAGTCCAAGGTCTCAAAGTTGACTTCCATCTTGGATGAAGGAGGTTTGGGGCTCAGGGTGACTTGGTCAATATCTTTTAACCAATTTTGCCAGCGGGAGCCTTGGGTCTCAACAGCCAGAGTGACACCGCGTTCCTTGAGCTTGGTGACCAATTGAGCCATGTTGGCTGCTAGGATGGCAGGATTTCCACCAGATAGGGTTACATAGTCGTAGCTACCTAGTTTATCCAAGGCAGCAATGACCTCGTCAGCTGTCATACGAGTTGGCTTTTCAGAGCCGTCCCAAGTAAAGGCAGAATCGCACCAGTCGCAGTGGTAGTCGCAACCTGCAGTGCGGACAAACATGGTTTTCTGCCCGATAGCACGACCTTCGCCTTGAAAAGTTGGGCCAAAAATTTCCAGAACTGGTAGTTTGAGAACACGTTCCCTAGTCATCTAACCACTCCCGTCTAAACTCCGCAAAGGCAGTCGGAGTCTCATAGAGGCGAACGTATTCCAAACGGAGACCGCGCTCGTCTGGCAACTCTTGATTCATGGTTTGGAAAATCCAGTAAACCATATTTTCAGCAGTCGTGTTCATATAGGGAAGAGTTTCGTTTAGATAGCGATGATCCAAGTGGGGCTCTAAATAGTTCTTGTAGACCGCTTTGATGTCTCCGAAATCGTAGGTCATGCCCCGTTCATCTAAAAATCCACTGACAGCAATCTGCAAATGATAGGTGTGGCCGTGCAGGGACTTACATTTTCCCTCATAGTGAAAGAGGTGGTGGGCAGCATCGAAGGTAAATTCTTTTGATACCAAGGTTCTGTGAGGATTGTAGACAAGAGATTCCCCAGTTTCCTGTTTGATTTCTTTGGGTGCAAAAAACATTATGCTTCTCCTTTCTGTGAGAGATAAACATCTAGACCATGTTGACGTAGATGGCAGGCTGGGCAATCTCCGCAGCCACTTCCGATAATTCCGTTGTAGCAGGTTAAAGTCTTTTCACGAACATAGTCAAAGGCACCGAGTTGGTCGGCTAATTCCCAAGTTTCAGCCTTGTCTAGCCACATGAGAGGCGTTTGGATAACAAAATCGTAATCCATGGCAAGGTTGAGAGTAACATTAAGGGATTTGACAAAGACATCACGGCAGTCAGGATAGCCTGAGAAATCTGTTTCACAGACACCTGTCACGATGTCTTTCATGCCCCGTTGTTTGGCAAGAACTGCCGCAAAGGATAGAAAGAGGTGGTTGCGACCATCAACAAAGGTATTGGGAACCTCCCCCTCTTTTTGCTCAATTTCCAGATCAGAGGTTAGGGCATTTTCAGTGATTTGTCCCAGCAGAGACATATCTAGGATATGATGACGGATTCCCTGTTCCTCAGCGATTTCTCTAGCGACTTGAATTTCGAGATGGTGGCGTTGACCGTAGGCAAAGGTGACGGCTTCAACCGTTTCATAGTGTTCTTTAGCCCAAAAGAGGCAAGTTGTAGAATCTTGACCGCCACTAAAGACGACCAAGGCTGATTGACGTTTCATAGTACTCCTTCCGAAATGGGAAATGTTCAGAGCACGCAAAAAGCTCCCTTGAGGGAGCTAAAAAATACCAAGTCAAGGTTTTTTTTAGCGATGGCATGTCCCAAACATCGTAATATTCTACCTACAGTTTAGCATATTTTTTGAAAAATGGCAAAGGGCAAGAAAAAAGAGACCAAAGAAAGTACTTGGTCTCTAGTGTGATTAGCTCAATTCAGAAACGATGGCCTTGATTTGTTCTGCTGTGTGAACACCAGCAACTTGTTTGACCACTTGGCCGTCTTTTTTGAAGAGAAGGGTTGGGATAGACATGATTCCAAAAGCACGAGCTGTGTTTGGATTTTCATCAACGTCCATTTTTACGATTTTCAAGACATCTTCTGAAAGTTCTTCAGATAATTTATCCAAGATTGGACCTTGCATACGACATGGACCACACCAAGTTGCCCAGAAGTCTACCAAGACCAAACCGTCTTTTGTTTCTTGTTCGAATGTTGCATCTGTAATTGCTTTTGCCATTGTATTTCTCCTTTTTTTAGTTATATTGGCTTAAATCTTGTTTCATGAGATAGAAGAAGACATCTTCGTAAGTCCCATGGTAGTCCAAATCATGACCGTTGTAAGTTAATTTTTGGACAGGGTAGTAGTCTGCGACGCCGATAAGGCAAGCTTGTTGCGAACGATCAAAGTCTTCATAAGATTCGAAGGTTACAGTTCTTTCGTTCTTGCTGGCATCTAGATAGGTAATTTCAATCATGTTTAAAACTCCTTTGTTTGATGATGATTTTATTTTACTCCTTGTAAAAGAGAATGTCAAGAAAAATGATTGCGCACGCAACTTTTTTTCTAAAATCATCTTAAATCAAGAAATCCAAACTAGTTTCCAAGCTTTCTTCGACAGCCTTTTGTAGAGTGGCCAGTGTCTTTTGCCCATCACTTGTCAGGCAGATAAAGCTAGAGCGTCGATCTTGATCACAACACCTGCGACTAAGCAGACCGCAATTTTTAGCTTCCAAGCGAGCCACCATCCGAGAAACAGCGCTCGGGCTCAGATGAAGCTTATCTGGCAGGTCAATCTGGCGTAGAGATTTTTCTTGAGCCAAGTCCAGATAGTAGAGCAGGTAGAACTCTTTCAAGGTCAGACTTTGTTCACTCTGATTAGCAACAGTCTCTTCCAAGAGACTTTCAATTTCTTTCTGACGCCGATTGAAATCAAACCATTTTTCCAAATAGGTCATAGTATCTCCTTTCTTTTTAGAGTTATAACATAGAAGAATGTCCATTTACGGACAGTCTCTGTATCACAAGATGATTGCGCATGCAATAATTATACTACTTTTCAAGAATGCTGGCAAGAAGGATGGTAGAATCTTTCACCCTAAATCATGCCTATTTTCACTAATTTTAACTGTCTGTATCCCTTTTCCTCTCTAATTTTCATCATCTCTTGTGCATTTCCTTGAAATTTTCTGAAAAAAGAGTAAACTGGTATGCAGAAGTCTATTTCGTGGAGTTTAGGATGAAATTATATGTTCAATTAATGATTCTCTTTGTGATTTCTCTAATCGGTGAGGGAATCTCCAGTTTCTTTCATTTGCCCATCCCAGGCAGTATTATCGGCTTAATCATTCTCTTTCTAGCCCTACAGTTCAAGTGGCTGAGAACCAGACATGTCAACATGGTTGGGAATTTCTTGCTGGCCAATATGACCATTCTCTTTTTGCCGCCAGCAGTGGGAATCATGGAGAAGTTTGATGTGATTGCTCCCTATCTTTTGCCAATTGTTTTGATTATCTTTTTTGCAGCAGTCATCAATATTATCCTCATAGCCTTGGTAGTTCAGTTCATCAAACGACGGTTTGAGGGAGATTATGAGAAAGGAGATGCAAAATGAGTGAATTTGTTTCCAATCCCCTGTTTGGGCTTGCCCTGTCTATATTAGCCTATCTAGTGGGAATGCTGATTTACAGACGTTTTCCCCATCCATTGACAACGCCCTTGCTTTTGTCAGCTGTTTTCATTATCATCTTTCTAAAGGTGACGGGTATTTCTTATCAATATTACTACCAAGGTGGGGTTTATCTGAACAACTTGATTGTCCCATCGACTGTTGCTCTGGGGATTCCGCTTTATAAGAGTTTTCACTTGATGAAGCACCATGCTCGGAGTATTCTCTTTGGTAGTCTCTTAGCAGTAGTGGTCAATACCTCTTTCACAGCACTTGTGGCTAAGATTTTTGGCATGGACTTTTTCCTAGCTATTTCTCTCTTTCCTAAGTCAGTAACAACCGCTATGGCAGTGGGAATCACAGAAAAATTGCAAGGTTTGACGACTGTGACCTTGGTCGTTGTTGTGGCAACTGGAATTTTAACCAGTGTGATTGGCCCAACCCTTTTGAAGTGGTTGAAAATTGACGACCCAGTAGCTGTTGGTCTTTCCCTCGGTGGAACAGGTCACGCAGTTGGAACAGGGACAGCCTTCCGATACGGCTCTGTAGCAGGAGCCATGGGTGGTTTGGCTATCGGTGTCACAGGTATTCTCTATGTCTTTGTCAGCCCTATTGTAGCTAGTTTGATATTGAGTTAATATTCTTCGAAAATCTCTTCAAACCGCGTCAACGTCGCCTTGCCGTATATATGTGACTGACTTCGTCAGTCTTATCTACAACCTCAAAACCATGTTTTGAGCAATCTGCGGCTAGTTTTCTAGTTTGCTCTTTGATTTTCATTGAGTTAAAAAGCAAGGAATTCGGGTTCCTTGCTTTTTAAAATCGTATGATATAGACTATTACTTTTCTTTGCTTAAGTGAATGACTTGGTTATAGTGTTTTAAGTCTTCTTCTGTGTAGTGGTGAATGACTTCAATAACTGTTTGAGGTAGGGAGAAGAGCAAGTCACTAATCTTTCTGCTATTTTCCAAGTCAAGATTGGCCTTAATCTCATCTGCTAAGATGAGTTGACTATCGTGGTAGAGGGCGCGAGCGATTTCTAGGCGTTGTTTCTCGCCACCAGATAGGCTGTCATTGCTGAGTGTTCGATTTTTCAAATGTTCTAAACCAGTTGTCTTGAGGATATGATTTAGCCTATCCTCCTTTTTATCCAGTCCTAGAAGGATATTGTCTTCCAGAGAGAGTGTGTCAAAGTAATGACTATCTTGGAGGATATAGGAACTAAGACTTGTGATTTCTTGACGTGACAGGTTTTGACCAGCAAAGCTAATCTGTCCACTTGTCGGTATCTCTTCTCCATGGATGATATTGAGTAGAGTTGTCTTACCAGAGCCACTTTCCCCGATAATGGCAATTTTTTCTCCTTGCTTGATGTGCATGGAAATAGGAGATAAGAGGATATTCCCCTCTTTTTCAAGGGAGATGGTGTCAAGTTGGATAGGGAAAATGTTTCCTATACTTCTAGGCGAGATGGAGTCAGACTGACCTAAAAGTTTTTGGTATTTGTTAAGAAGACTTCGAGTTGCTTTTCGGGTGTTGGTAAAGTAGGCTAGCTCTTGAAATTGATAGCCGATATTATGGGAAACCAGATAGATGGCTACAAAACTAGCCGCATTTAAATAATTATAGTAGGTCATAAAGCCACCAATGACGATTGGTGTAACAGAACAAAAGGCATCGATGCTATTGATCAAGAGACTGTTTAAGGTTCGCTGTTTTTCATAGTTGATTTCGGCATCTAGACTGGTTTGTAATTGTTTTTGGTAGCGAGCAAAAAAGTAGTCTTGCCCCTGATAATGGCGAATTTGTTGACTACCGCCAATAAAATTTGTCAAGCTTGCTAAGTAGATTTGGTTAACAGTTGACCGCTTTTCAGAAAGTGAGTTCAAACGCTTTGATCCGATAGCACTGCAGAGGACTGGAAAGGAGTAGAAGAGAATGAAAATCAAGCCCAGGTAAAAATTGGTCCAAAGGGCATAGAGAATGGACACAGTTGTGAAGCCAAGAGAAGAAATGATGATGACCGTTGGCTCAATATAGCTTTCTTCTAGTTGCTTGACGTCGTTTTCTAGGTCGGACAAGATATCTTTTTCATCAATCTCATAACTGTTTAAAAATCGCTTGAAAATAGTACTCTTGATTCCATATTTGAAATCAGTAATCAAACGATCGTAGTAATAGCGTTTCCCAGCCAAGCCTAGTAAGAGGATGAGATTACCAAGGATTCCTAGAATCAATACTTTCCAAAGAAGTCCTAGTTCTTGATTGGTAAAACTAGCAACAATATTCTGAACAAGGGCTGGTGTGATAATTGCTTCCAGCCAAGTAATGGCAATAGAAAAGAAGTAAAGTACGAGGTGCTTCTTACTAACAAATTTTCTCAGCATAAAGAGTTGCCCTCCTTATCGATATACATGTAATCCGTTTTAAAGATATTATACTCCTTTTTATCAAATACTTCATTTGTTACTCTAAAAGTTTTTAAAGTTGGGATATGAAACAGATTGAATCTACAATAGTACACTACGGTTGCTAAAACATTTCTAGAAATTAATTCGCCCTCTAATATATTTGTGCATATTTTGTTTCAATCTACTATACTATCAATGCTTATTAGAATATAGTAAAACAATTATAAATATATGAAATAAGTGTGTTTAATGAGTGTTCATTTTTTATCAGAATGAATCGCTGATACAGGATTAAAAGAACTAAGTATTTCTTTTTGTTTTGAATGAGATACGTGAGTATAGATTTGTGTGATTGATATAGAACTGTGTCCAAGAATTTGTTGAATATATCGAATATCTACATCACTATCTAGAAGCATTGTCGCAAAGCTATGTCTAAACATATGCGGTGTAATAGTTCTAGAAAAGTTATTTTGTTCAACGATTCTTTTTATAACTAAACGTACACTTTGCTCTGACAATGGCTTAAGTGAATGTTTCCCTGGGAACAAGAAATCATTGGATTCATTTCTTGTTTTATTTATATATGTTTCTAATAAATTGAATGTTTTTTGATCTCCTAAAAATAGGATACGCTCTTTCTTACCTTTTCCTATAATATGGAGTGTCTTATTGGAAAGATTAATATCTTTGAGATGAATGTGGCAAAGTTCAGAAATTCTGATGCCTGTTGAAAGTAACAGTGAAATAATCAGTAGATTTCTTTCAGCGTGTTGTTTTTGATAATCAGTTTTAGATACAATTACTTTCTGTTCTAAATATATAAAAATGCTTTTCAGAATGTCATGCGGAATCGTTTTAGGTAATATTTTTTCAGTTCTAAATTGAAAGCGCAATTGATTGAAGGGATTCTCTTCAATTATGTTCTGGTATTTTAGATAGTTATAAAACACCTTCATACAAGCAATTTTTCTTCTTAGTGTATTCGTTTTTATGTTAGATTGTGTCAACTGTTCTATATAGGATTCGACATTATCATGGTCTGAGTTATAAAATTGCATAAGATCATTCTTATAAGCGCGAATTGTGTGTGAACTCAAACGCTTATGAGTTTTGCAATAATCTAAGTAAGTAGAAATAAGTTTATAATCCATAAAAATCTCCTTTATCAATAATCATGCTATTATAAACCTATTTGAGTGCTTTGTATAGCGATAATAAATAGTTATCGGTAGGAAATCTCATGTTCAGTAAACAAGAAAAAATTAATGATATTTCATATTTAGAAAAGCACATTAACCAAGAAACACTTCTTGTTTCTAGTTGGAATATTGAAGTTTTTGATGTAAATTATGAAAAAGTAATCGTTGAGATTCAAGATTCATTAAAAGCAACAGATTATATTAACTATAGATATCCCGATGAATTATTTGACTTTAAAAAAACTATAAAACAACTGTTAAATAATAGTGTTGACGTGAGTATTTTCCCTAGTGCAACTGTTGGAAGCTTCTTATTAAGTTATGTTTTAAAAAAATTAGGATTACAAAATGTCCTACTCATTGCACCGTGTTACTACTCATATTTAAATATTTACTTGGAGAATGGATATACTGTTTTTTCTGAACAATTTCTAAATATAAACCAGATAAAGCAAGATTGTAAAAATAAAAGTATTGATATAGTTATTTTTACAGATCCGTTATTCTGCGAATCAATCTCAATTGCAGACACTGATTTTTTAGAGTGGTGCGAAATAGAAAAAATTTTTGTGATTATTGATAGTGTTTATGGTAATTTAGTCTGGAATAATAATTTTGTTTCTCCATTTAAGAAACATCAAAAATATAAATCTTTTAGCAATCTAATTATTATTGAATCTATATCAAAAAAAGCATATTTAAATGGAGTTAAATCTGCAATTTTTTTGACAAAAAGGAAAGAGTTGCTAAATGAAATGGAACGAATTTTTAATTATTCTGCAAGTCCATTTTCCATAGGGTCATTGAATATGCTTAAAGGCTATCTAGATAATGGTGAGGTAATTGATGTACTTGTAAAAACTCATTTGCAAACTGCTAGAAGTAATTTTCAAATGCTCTCATCTTACTTACAAGGAACGTGTATTCAAATGGAGCCTTGCAATCAAGGATATTGGGGAATTGCGCATATAGACATTAAAAATAAAAATTGTTTAGCCGACTCATCAGTCCTTGCTTTAGAGATTTTAAAGAACTGTAATGTTTTTACAATTCCAATGAATTCTTATTTAAAAAATTACGAACATAGTTATAGTTTTAGAGTTAATTTATTAAATGATTTTAGTATTCTACATTTAGCTTTTAATAAATTGATAAACTATTATCAATAACTACTTTCTAGATAAAATAAAATCATAAAGTTCACTCCCTTACTTTATGATTTTATTGTGTTAAGTATTTAATTTAGATATATCAATATTTGTAATTTTGCCAAGCATATCTTCATTGGTTTCTATTGGAGTCAAGTCAGTATTACGGATTAGCTGTGTCAAACTTTCTAAGTCATGATTTAACGGAACTAATTCTGATGAATTTAGATCAATTGAACGATTGTGTTCCAACCTCTGAATATAGTCATTTACTACGGATTCAGTGAATCGAATTTGCAACTGATTCTTACAAATTATTTGAGTATTAACAACCATCTGTTGTATTTGTTTTAAAGTATAAACTAGAAAAGCAGATGAAATCATAAATGTAAAAATCCAAGAGCCTTTCTCTTTTTTTATAAGTTTATAAGAAAAATCCAGAGTTGATTGGGCAGACAATAAAATAGAATGTAATAAATTTTCAATGTATTCACCAGCCTCGTTTTCAGAATCAATGGCACATCTAAATTTAATAATAAAATCTGGAGTATTATTTCCTTTTAATTTTATATTGTCGAACGGGAGAGTAACTAGAAGTTGCTCTAAACTATAAATTTTTTCATTAATTGATAAATTGTTAATATCAATATTCTGATTAGAAATTTTTAAAAGATTTAATAGGGAACTAGCAGTTTCAAAACTTAACATTCCCTTTTTTAAATAGAAAATAATACACTCTATACATCGAAGTAACTGATATCCCAAGGTATCCTTTTTAGAGATAATAGTAAGCAAAATATTGTATAAATTAGCTTCATTATTTAGCAGTATGCACATATTAAATAGCTCGGAATATCTTTGCTCTTCAAGTAAGTTATTAAAATAATTATCTGAAACTTCTTCAGTTAGATAAGTTTTACTTCCTCTATACTCAAATACTATATCTTTTAAATTTGTTTTAGAATCAATAAAATATGAAAAAAAGTAATTGATGCTCATTGAGACACTTGAAAAAGATGTTGCTTCAAATGTTAAATCTTCAGCCGCTAATGTTGAAAAGTCTACACTTGAAAAGTTGCATTCTAAAAATTTTGAATTATCCACTGTAGATCTTTCAAAATTTAGATTTTTAAATTCTGTTTTATTAAAAGAACACTCGGTAAAGTTGGAATATATACTCTCTTCATCAAATTTACAATTTAAGAAAGAACATTTGATAAAAACTGTAGCATTATAGTGATTATTTCTAAATATCACATTTTCAAAAATACAATTTTTAAATTGAGGAGCGCCAAAGCTTGTATCAAGAAAATTAACACTTTGAAAGCTACATCCCATAAAATCCGCTCTGTCAAAATTTGCACTGATATTTAAATTATAAAATTTTGAACCTCTAAAATCACTACGGCAAAAATCAATTTGCCCATCAATTTCAGGTAAGTCTGTAAATAAAGTATTTTTATAGCTTTGTCTGTTATATTTTCCATTCTCTTTAAAGATAAATTTATTCTGCATAATTTTTTCCTACCGATAACTATTTATTATCGCTAGTATACCATAAAAATTAGTATTTCACTAATTTTATAGTGGATGATAAAGAGATAAAAAACAAAGAAACATTGTTTGGTATAATGCATTTAATTTTCTATAGAATATTCAATCTAGATTGAATAAAAGTCTAATAAGTAAGAGAGATTATTTTCCATAATTTCTCGAATAGAATACAAAAAGCGAACAAAACAGAATTCATTGTTTCGATTCGCTTTTTGTATTATTATCTAGATTTTTCTTGCACCTCTGATAACATTTAGTCTGAGCAGGTACACTAATAGCTGATGGAATAAAATGTATACTTTAGATTATTTCCAAGCGCCACTGGCATCTACATAGTAACCATCAGGTGTATAGGTATTGTGAAGCATCTTACCAGATGATGCGAGATAGTACCACTGATCTCCATCTTTTACCCAACCAGTCGCCATAGCACCTGAGTCTTTTAGGTAGTACCAAGAACCGCTATCTTTCACCCAGCCTGTTGCCATTGAACCTGAATTGTTTAGGTAGTACCAAGAACCGCTATCTTTTACCCAGCCTGTTGCCATTGAACCTGAGTTGTTTAGGTAATACCAAGCGCCACCATCTTTTACCCAGCCTGTTGCCATTGAACCCGAATTGTTTAGGTAATACCAAGAGCCGTTATCATATAACCAATCAGCTGAAATCATAGCTCCTGATGATTTAAAGGCATACCAGTTGCCACCTTGATAGAGCCAAGTTTGATTGAACATGACCCCTTTATCATTCATAAAGTACCAAGTTCCCTTGTCCTTAACCCAATCGTTCTGCACTAATTGACCTTGTTTTTGATAGTACCACTTTTCACTGTAATTCTTTTTTAGCCAGCTTTCTGCTTCTACAATCGGATAAAGTATTTTGAAGGCTCCTGCCCCCCTGTAGGAATGACTGATAACTCCTGGTTTTTGAAGTTTCAATTCTTCATAGTCGTCTGCCCAAGCAAATACTTTTTGACCATTGACAGTCTCTGGTAAGGTAGCAGTGTAGGTCTTAGTTTGGTAGTCCCATTTTGCATCAAGGTAGGTGTGTTGATCATTTGATTCGTCAATACGGAAGTAACCACTCTTTCCACCGTCATTATATACATCATCTACTACTTTAGTGGACCATGTCTTTACTTCATTTCCGCTCTTGGCTTCTACCTTGATATCTCCTCTATAGCCATAAGGTACATAGAAATTCAGATAACGCCCCTCTACCCCCATCATAGACTTGTCCTTTTCTTGACCTAGAAAATTGACAGTCTGATCTTGACCATTTAAAGTAACTTTCCACTCGATTTTCTCAGTTTTTGGCAAATCTAAGACTTTGATATCTACTTCATTGCCATTATTAAATCGGAGAATTTTGCCATCTTGATATTGAACATCACCCTTAATAACCCACTCTTCTTCAAGCTCGAAGGCCTTTCCTGAATGAGGGAAAGCTAGTAAAGCTAGACCAGCTAGAGATAAACCAAATAGTGTGATTTTTTTTGATACTTTCATTTTCTTAACTCCTTATTTTTGGAATAAAACAAATTGACTGTTTTCTGGATAAACTGATACATGTTGCTTCTTATTACTGCTTGATGCATCTTCAAGTACTAGAGGATAAGAGTATTGATACAGTTCCTCTAAAGTGATTTTTCCGTTAGTATTGGTGTCTGCCATAGGCGAAATCATTCTATTTTGAAGTGAATCCCAACCTGTACCCATTGCCCAGTATCTAGTGGCAAGACTACCTATTCCGACTAAACTATACGATTTTTCACCTTTCCAAGAGGCACATAGTACGAGGAATTTAGAATCAAGCATTTCACCATTCTTGCTTGCTAGATCTCCTGTTGAGAATCCTGCTAAAAATGCTTGTTCATCAAATCTTTCTTCAGACTTGGAGGCAACCTTTTCATCTGATTCACCTACATCTATAATTGTTCCTGAATAGCAACAATCCAGCATAACCACAAACTTGCCTTTATATTGTTTCAGTATAGATGCTAATTCCCAACCTGAAAAGGATGTTTTATCGCTACCAATGGCTATCTTCCCATCTTCTCCTCCATGACAAGTAAGGTAAAGATAGTTCACATCGCTTTCGCTAGAAGATTCAAACAGTTCTTGCATTTTTGCAATAATCTCAGCTTTTGTTTTATCAGGGAAACGAACAACTTCACTAAAGTTTTGGTTACTGAAAACCTTTTCCATAGTATTAACATCTTCGATAGGTACTGCTCTCGTTGATGTTTCACCAAGAACTAAAGCCCGACGATTAATCGTTTGTCTTGCTCCACTACTAGCAAAGAAATAAGTATCGTCCCCAATATTGTGCCAACCTGTCTGCATAGCACCACTAGTATTTAAATAATACCAAATACCCGATACCCTACACCATCCTGTTTGCATGACACCGCTAGTATTTAAATAATACCAGCTACCAGAAATCCAGCACCATCCCGTTTTCATAGCACCACTATCATCTAGATAATACCAGTTCCCATATTCTTTAATCCAACCTGTCTTCATCCAACCTTCACTATCAAAATAGTACCAGGTTTCATTGATCTTTTCCCACCCGTTTCTAGTATAAGAACCATCAGAATGTTTATACCACCAACGGCTACCAGATTTTATCCAACTTCCACTTGAATTACTATAAGTCGTTTGAGAGGATGATTCTTGAGCAGAAACTGGATTACTTACTGCTAGTGTTGACACTAGGCTCAGTGAAGCAACCGATGATAATAAAAATTTTTCATAATCATATTGTCCTTTCTGTCTTGTTTTTGATATAATCATATCACAAATAAAAAAACAGGTTTTATTTTTTGCAGAAATGGAAGAGGAATAGTATGGAAAATTTTGGAGCAGTTTTAAAGGATATTCGTATTTCAAAAAATTTTCGTCTTAAAGATTTGGCTTGTGATAAGATTAGTGAATCAACTATTTCTCGTTTCGAAAATGGGATTACAAAATTATCTATTGATCATTTTTACATTTTGTTAAATCGTCTGGGAATATCATTTTCGGAATTTGAAGAATTAGTTCATTGCTATTATTCCAAAAAAGAATGTTTTTTTGAAGAATTAGAACATGCTGTGAACTCTTCAGAAATATTTCTACTTCAAGAATTAGTGGATAAAATAGAGTTAAAACAAAAGCAGGGAAAAAGTTTATGCAATTTTCACATAAAATTGATTGCTGAACAACAGATTAATCGGCTTGCAAATCTTCCTTATAATACATCTAAATGCAATGAGCTAATCAAGTATTTGCTTTCGGTAGATACTTGGATGGAGTATGAACTAAAAATTTTCTATCATTCGGTGTTTTTTATGAATACTAAAACCATTAACTTACTATATAGAGTGGTAATCAAGAAAACACGACATTTTTTAAAAACAGACATGGGAACACATAGAGTAATTCCCCTATATTTATTTAATTTAGAATTATTATTAAAAAATAATTTGTTAGATAGCGCTCAATTTTTTATAGATGATTTAGAAAATTTACTGACCAGACAAGGATATTATTTTGAAAAGAATTATTTGCTTTTTTTAAAAGGTATTTATCTCATAAAAACGAATCAAGTAGAGTTAGGCAAAAAAGAATGTTCCAAAGCTATGAGAATATGTAAGGAATATAATGATAGTGACACAATAGAGAAATTAAACAGGACCTTTAAATTAGATTTTGTTATTTAATTGGTTAGAAGGATTCGTCTGTAAGATAAAGTTAGATAGACAATGAGATAAAAGAAAAAAGGATAGCCTCTCTGCGATGAGATGTTATCCTTTTTGATTATGAAACTATTGCAAATTAACCTTGTTTCTCAAAATATAGTAGGTTCCGAGGTAAAAGATAGCTATGAAAATGAGTTCTTTAACAATGCCTATGCTTGCTCCCATATAGAAATTATCATTAAATCCTGCTAGTGAATTGACATAGAAGTTAGCACTGGTATTGAAGAATACTCCAATAAATCCTATGACGATTTGGATACCAATGTAGGCTGCAACAGCGAGTGCTGTACGGTATTCATTGAACAGTTGTCCGATGGAAATGGCCAAGTAAATGCAGAGGATTCCTGAAATGATATTTAGTAGGAAGGATAACCCCACAAGAGAGAGTTTAGGAAGGTATGTTCCTACAAGTGGGAACCAGTCATAATGTGACATCCAATCTGGAACCGTTATAGTCACAATAAGAAAAGCACTTAGAGCCAGTACAGCCGAGCTAAGTATAGACCAGATAGAGGCCCCGACTAATTTAGCAGTGATGATATAGTGCTCAGAAACTGGCAAGGTCAAAGTCAGATAGCCTTGTCGATCATAGACACTACCTTTGAAGCGTTTAATAATCAAGAAAAGAGTTGAAATCCCAAGTGTAATTATCAAGCCACCAAAGACGAGAGCCAGAAAGATAAATAGGAAAGGTTGGCTATCTTTGAAAGATATATAATTATAGTAGTGTCCTTGCATTCCTAGGGGGACTGAAAGGACTAGCACAGCTGCGTAGAGGGCTAAATACCACTTGTTAACATTTTTAAATTCGTAGCGAACTAAATTCCAAAACATAATAATCTCCTTTGCTTAGGCCTTAAATTCCTGACGGAAGAGCTGGTCGATGGATTCACCAGACTCATAGCGAATGTCATCTACATTTCCTTGACGGACGACTTTTCCGTTTTTGAGGAAGACAATTTCATCCAAGATTGACTCGATATCAGAAATCAAGTGGGTAGAAATCAAAACGGTAGAAGTTGGCGAGTAGTTGTTGATAATGGTATTGAGGATATACTCACGGGCTGCTGGATCCACCCCACCAATCGGTTCGTCCAAAATGTAGAGGCGGGCATCACGGCTCATAACCAAAATCAGTTGTACCTTTTCCTTGTTTCCTTTTGATAATTTCTTGAGACGACTATTTTCATCAATGCCAAGGTCTGCAAGTAGATGATGGGCGCGTTCCAGATTGAAATCTTTATAGAAGGTCTTGAAGTAGGTTAGGGCTTCTTTGACCTTCATTTGTTCATTGAGATAGGTCGTATCAGGTAAATAAGCCACGATGGCCTTGGTTGCTGGGCTTGGTTCCATATCGTTGATAAGGACACGTCCTTGATCTGGTTGTAAGAGGCCATTGATGAGTTTAATCAAGGTTGTTTTTCCTGAGCCGTTTGGTCCAAGGAGACCAACAATTTTTCCAGCTGGGATGTCAAGAGAAACATTTTCAAGGGCTGGGGTTGCTCCATAAGATTTGGATACATTTTCAAATGCTAGTAATGACATAGGCTTAAACTCCTTTAATATAATCGCCGACTACGCCTGGTAGTTCTTCTTTTTCATAGCCAAAATGGGTCATGGAGGAAACGAAGTGTTCCAATTCTTCTTCCGATAATTGTTTGCGTGATTGGGCAATCAGTTCCTTATCCTCAGTCACAAATCGTCCAGTTGTGCGCTTGCTGTAGACAAATCCTTCTCGTTCAAGGTCTGACAAGGCTCTTTGGATGGTGTTGGGATTGACACCAGCCTCGCTAGCCAGCTCTCTCACGGTCGGAAGTTGTTGATTGGGTTCCAGTGTATGGGAAACAATCTGAAGCTTGATTTTCTCCATAATCTGTAAATAGATGGGTTTTTTGTTGTCAAATGTCCAGGACATCTTGGTCTCCTTTCTCTCATCTCTTTGTGTTAATTAAATAATACAACAAAACAAAAAACTTGTCAAGCAAAAAGAAGAATTGTTTTGGGAATCGCTTAAAAAATGGTATAATGAAAAGAAAACGATAAGGAGGGAAAGGATGCGTTGTCCAAAATGTGGGGCTACCAAGTCAAGTGTTATCGATAGTCGCCAAGCAGAAGAAGGGAACACTATTCGTAGAAGACGCGAGTGCGATGAATGCCAACACCGTTTTACAACCTACGAACGGGTAGAAGAAAGAACCTTAGTGGTTGTGAAAAAAGATGGCACACGGGAACAATTCTCCAGAGATAAAATATTTAATGGGATTATCCGCTCAGCCCAGAAACGTCCTGTGTCAAGTGATGAAATCAACATGGTAGTCAATCGTATCGAACAGAAACTCCGTGGTCGAAATGAAAATGAAATTCAAAGTGAGGACATTGGTTCACTCGTCATGGAGGAGTTGGCTGAACTGGATGAGATTACCTATGTGCGTTTTGCCAGTGTCTATCGTAGTTTTAAGGATGTCAGTGAGTTAGAGAGCTTGCTCCAACAAATCACCCAGTCCTCTAAAAAGAAAAAGGAAAGATAAATGAAGCCAATTGACCGTTTTTCTTATCTAAAGAATAATCGGGTGTCGCAAGATACCTCATCTCTGGTACAGTGCTACCTCCCGATTATCGGTCAGGAGGCACTGAGCCTTTATCTTTATACAATCAGTTTTTGGGATAATGGTAGAAAGGAATACCTCTTTTCAAGCATTCTCAACCATCTCAACTTTGGGATGGATAGACTGATAAAATCCCTGAAAATCCTATCTGCTTTCAATCTCTTGACCCTCTATCAAAAAGGGGATACCTATCAGCTAGCCCTCCATACTCCACTTTCGAGTCAGGACTTCTTGGAGCATTCTGTTTATCGCAGACTTTTGGAGAAGAAGATTGGCGATGCAGCTGTGGAGGATTTGAAAGTTGAGAGTGCTGAGGGAGAAGAAATACCTGTCTCACTCAATCAAGTCTTTCCAGATTTGGCAGAATTAGGCAGTCAAGAAGACCTTGGTCTCAAGAAGAAAGTGGCTAACGATTTTGACTTGGAACATTTTCGTCATCTTATGGCTCGAGATGGACTTCGATTTGCGAATGAACAGTCCGATGTCTTAAAGCTCTTTGCCATTGCCGAGGAGAAGAAATGGACTTGGTTTGAGACCTATCAATTGGCTAAGTCAACAGCTGTTTCCCAGGTTATTTCAACCAAACGCATGCGGGAAAAAATTGCTCAAAAACCTGTTTCCTCTGACTTTAGTCCTAAGGAAGCAACCATTATCAAGGAAGCAAAAAGTAAAACTGCCCTGCAGTTCTTGGCAGAAATCAAGCAGACACGCAAGGGGACTATTACCCAAACAGAAAGAGAACTCTTGCAACAGATGGCTGGCTTGGGCTTGCTGGACGAAGTCATCAATATTATTCTCTTGTTGACCTTTAATAAGGTCGATTCGGCAAACATCAATGAGAAATATGCCATGAAGGTAGCCAATGATTACGCCTATCAAAAGATACATTCGGCAGAAGAGGCAGTCTTGCGCATCCGTGAGCGAGGGCAGAAGAGCCAGACTCAAAAAAGCAGTAACCCCAGTCCTGCCAAGTCCAATGTACCCAAGTGGAGCAATCCAGATTATAAGAATGAAACCAGCGAGGAAACTCGTCTGGAACTAGAACGTAAGAAACAAGAACTATTAGCTCGATTAGAAAAAGGAGGAGATTAGATGGAAAGTGTCGGAGACGTACTCAAACGTCAACCTAGTCGTTTTCATTATCAAGATTTGATCCAGAAAATCATGAAGGACCCTGATGTTGCGGCCTTTATCCAGCAAGAATCCCTGACTCCAGAGGAATTAAATCGCAGTATCTCCAAGTTTAATCAGTACATCACCGAGAGAGACAAGTTTCTTCGTGGGGATGCAGATTATATCGCCAAAGGCTACAAGCCAATTTTGGTCATGAATCATGGCTATGCGGATGTTTCTTATGAAGAAACTCCTGAACTAATCGCGGCTGAAAAAGAAGCGGCTATTAAGAACCGCCTCAAGTTAATCAATCTGCCAGCTACTCTCAAGAAAGCTAGTTTGGCTCAAGTAGACTTGGATGATTTGGGGCGCTTGCCAGTTTTTGAAAAGCTATTAGCTTTCGTGGAGCAATATCCAGCTATTCGCAAAGGTCTTTACCTATATGGAGATTTTGGTGTGGGTAAAAGTTTCATGGTGGCTGCCTTGGCTCATGATTTATCAGAAAAACGAGGTGTTTCATCCACTCTCCTCCACTATCCTAGCTTTGTCATTGATGTCAAAAATGCTATCGGTGATGGTAATGTTAAGACCTTGGTGGATGAGATTAAGCTTTCTGAAGTCCTGATTTTAGATGATATTGGTGCCGAACAATCAACAGCTTGGGTGCGTGATGAAATCCTGCAGGTCATTCTCCAATATCGGATGCAGGAAAATTTACCGACCTTTTTCACATCCAACTTCGACTTTGAAGATTTGGAGAAGCATTTCGCTAAAGGGAAACAAGGAAATGACGAAACCTGGGAAGCCAGACGAGTTATGGAACGCATCCGCTATTTGGCTGAGGAGACTCGTTTAGAAGGAGTAAACCGTCGATGACAGAAACAATCAAATTAATGAAGGCTCACACTTCAGTGCGCAGATTTAAAGAGCAAGAGATTCCTCAAGTAGACTTAAATGAGATTTTGACAGCAGCCCAGATGGCCTCGTCTTGGAAGAATTTTCAATCCTACTCTGTGATTGTGGTACGAAGTCAAGAGAAGAAAGATGCCTTGTATGAATTGGTACCTCAAGAAGCTATTCGCCAGTCTGCTGTTTTCCTTCTCTTTGTCGGAGATTTGAACCGAGCGGAAAAGGGAGCCCAGCTTCATACTGACAACTTCCAACCTCAAGGTGTAGAAGGTCTCTTGATTAGTTCAGTCGATGCGGCTCTTGCTGGTCAAAATGCCTTGCTGGCAGCTGAAAGCTTGGGCTATGGTGGTGTCATTATTGGCTTGGTGCGTTACAAGTCCGAAGAAGTGGCAGAGCTCTTTAACCTACCTGACTACACCTATCCTGTCTTTGGGATGGCACTAGGTGTGCCAAATCAACATCATGATGTGAAACCAAGACTGCCACTAGAGAATGTTGTCTTTGAGGAAGAATACCAAGAACAGTCAACTGAGGCAATCCAAGCTTACGATCGTGTACAGGCCGACTATGCTGGGGCGCGTGCGACTACAAGCTGGAGTCAGCGCCTAGCAGAACAGTTTGGTCAAGCTGAACCAAGCTCAACTAGAAAAAATCTTGAACAGAAGAAGTTATTGTAGAAAGTGAGAAGTTATGGCCCTACCAACTATTGCCATTGTAGGACGTCCCAATGTTGGGAAATCAACCCTATTTAATCGGATCGCTGGTGAGCGAATCTCCATTGTAGAAGATGTCGAAGGAGTGACACGTGACCGTATCTATGCAACGGGTGAGTGGCTCAATCGTTCCTTTAGCATGATTGATACAGGAGGAATCGATGATGTCGATGCTCCTTTCATGGAACAAATCAAGCACCAGGCAGAAATTGCCATGGAAGAAGCTGATGTTATTGTTTTTGTCGTGTCTGGTAAGGAAGGAATTACCGATGCAGACGAATACGTAGCCCGTAAACTTTATAAAACCCACAAACCAGTTATCCTCGCGGTTAACAAGGTGGACAACCCTGAGATGCGAAATGATATCTATGATTTCTATGCTCTCGGTTTGGGTGAACCACTGCCTATCTCATCTGTCCATGGGATTGGTACAGGGGATGTGCTAGACGCTATTGTAGAAAATCTTCCAAATGAATATGAAGAAGAAAATCCAGATGTCATTAAGTTTAGTTTGATTGGTCGTCCAAATGTTGGGAAATCAAGCTTGATCAATGCTATTTTGGGAGAAGATCGTGTTATTGCCAGTCCTGTTGCTGGAACAACTCGTGACGCCATTGATACCCACTTTACAGATACAGATGGTCAAGAGTTTACCATGATTGATACGGCTGGTATGCGTAAGTCTGGTAAGGTTTATGAAAATACTGAGAAATACTCTGTTATGCGTGCCATGCGTGCTATTGACCGCTCAGATGTGGTCTTAATGGTCATCAATGCGGAAGAAGGTATTCGTGAATACGATAAGCGTATTGCAGGATTTGCCCATGAAGCTGGTAAAGGGATGATTATCGTGGTCAACAAGTGGGATACTCTTGAAAAAGACAACCACACTATGAAAAACTGGGAAGAAGATATCCGTGAGCAGTTCCAATACCTGCCTTACGCACCGATTATCTTTGTATCAGCCTTGACCAAGCAACGTCTCCACAAACTTCCTGAGATGATTAAGCAAATCAGTGAAAGTCAAAACACACGTATTCCATCAGCTGTCTTGAACGATGTGATTATGGATGCTATTGCCATTAACCCAACACCGACAGACAAAGGGAAACGTCTCAAGATTTTCTATGCGACCCAAGTGGCAACCAAACCACCAACCTTTGTTATCTTTGTCAACGAAGAAGAACTCATGCACTTTTCTTACCTGCGTTTCTTGGAAAATCAAATCCGCAAGGCCTTTGTCTTTGAAGGAACACCAATCCATCTCATCGCAAGAAAACGTAAATAAAAAAGTAGAATCTGGAATGACATTTCCAGATTTTTTTGATAGAATGAAGTTGAAGAAAACGCTATCAAAAAGAGGGGGGTTGGTGATGAAACATTTGTTTAAATTCTTATTTTTAGCACCGTACTTTTATTTTGATAACTGGATTGAAAAGGCCAACAGAAATAGTAAATTTTTCCCAATTTTTTACTATTTTTACTGGTTTTACATCCCCCTTTATGCTCTTTTTAGCCTTGCTTGGACAGTTGTTTCAGTTCTGTTTTTCAATATCGTCTTGAGAAATTTGACAGATATCAAGTTATGGGGCATTTGGTTTCTTTTTATTCTGCTAGCTATTGGTCTGAATAGGTTAACTTATTCCTGTTTCAAAAAAATGCTTAGACTAAGAAAGGAGTTAGGGAAGTCTAAAGGTGGAAGGCATTGATTTATATCGGTAATAACATTTAGATAGAACGAAACTAAAGAAAACAATTTCAAAGAGGAGGTGTCGATGATGAAACTGTCCTTTAATTGGTTTAATTTGATACTCTTATTTCCTTGTTTATATTTTTTCTATTGGATAGACAATGCTGACAGAAACAGTAAAATTTTCCCCATCTTCTACTATTTTTACTGGATTTATATTTCCCTTTTAGCTCTGCTTAGCATGGATATGACAATTTTTTCATTCTTATTTTTCCCTCTTGTTCTGCAACATGAATCAGATGCTAGTACTTGGGGTGTTGGGTTGCTTTTGATAGTCATATCTCTAGGCAGTGACTGGTTAGACTATATCTTTTTCAAAAAAATGTTTCGCCTGAGACGGGAACTAGGGAAGTCTAAAGGTGTGAATAAAGAATGGGGTAAGAACTAAAAAAATGACTGTATCTATGATTTGTTTACGGAGCTATAGATACAGTCATTTTTATTTTAATCATGAAACTTGAGAGAAGTGTTCATCTTATATCGTAGATTGAATCTGGAATAATACAATACAAGTTCTAAATCATTGGTATAAATTACTTTAAATTCCCTAATCAATTTGTTTTTATTATATTCCAATATACTATAATCAAATGATGAGAGTTATTACAAATTATAGGTTTGAAAAATCATTAATTTCTTTTTCGAGTATTTTAACTAATGACTCTTCTTTAGTTAATTGTAGTAAAGTTATTCCTTTATCAATCAAATCGGAGTTATGTTGTAGTATTCCCAAGCGTACTTGAGAAAATCCAAGAATATCGTATATTTTTAATTCTTCTGCTAATACCAACAGTTGTAGGGTGATTGTTTCACATTCTTTGAATAAATGATGTTGAAAATATACAGTGGAGAGATTAGCTAAAAAAGATGATAAAAATACTTTTGTTTCTCGGAAATATTTATATTTTTCGATGGTTTTCATAATTCTATCCATAAGAAGGGGAAGATTTTCTGAAGGAAAGAAAAAGAGAAAGGTTTCTAGCAATTTCAAATCACTAATGTACCATGTATCCATAGGTTCAAGATAGTCCCAAATTTCTTCATACAAATCTTTTAAGACGTGGTTGTTTTTGAATCCTTTAGTTCGTAACTCTGTGACAATTTTTGTATGACGATAGATATTTTGAATAGGAACATCGTGATGTGTCTTAAGATATTTTTGACACTTCTCAGTGAGTTCAACCATTTTTCTAGTATCTTGAAAAGTAGACGGATTTTGGCTCTCTATAATAATATCTCGTCTTTCACTAGGGTGGTATTCGTTGCATATATACTTGAATTCTGCTAAGCTCATATCAATTTGTTCAAGAAGAAATACCATGTTTTCAAAACTGGGAATAACTTTACCGTGTTCAATATTTGTTAGAGTTGTCCTATGTATGACTTGTCCACATACATCTTGTTGGGTCAATCCTTTTGACTTTCGAATTTCTTTAAAAATTTGTCCATAATCCCATCTCATATTGTTCCTCCTAGAAAAATGTGAATATTTTCTACATTTATAAAAAATGTGGTATTATTATATCAAAAAGGAGGGAAAAAGTCATGGAAATAGAAGATTCACTTAATTTTGTTATATATTGTAATGACTGGGAACCTCTAATCCCATGGTTTGATATATGGTTTTGGGAGTGACTGATTGATGTGTTATTTATATTCTTTAGTTAAGTTTGACGTGCTTATTTTTTGTAGTTTTATTATAGCCAAACTTAAATATTTTATAGCTTATAGATAAGGAGGAGAATATATGAAATATCATCTGTTAGAATAATATAAAACATGTATTTCTTAAACTCATTTGACAAGCTTTAAGTTTATGTGTATTTAGTACATTTACCAAAAATTAACTTTCTTTTGGTAAAAATATTGTTTGTGTATTTAGCTTATAACTTATGTTTATTAGGAGGAGTAGTCATGAAAACTATCGTTAAAATTTGTTTAGTTGCTTTATCTGCCTTTTTACTTTTATTTGCTGGAAAAAATGTTTTTGCAGACTCTAATTCACATGATAACTTAAACTCTTTGGAAGTTAGCGATAGAAGTTTTCGTAACGGAGAATTGTTGAAGAGTTATCTTGTAAAAGATAAAGATAGGATTTATTTTGATTATGATAAAGCGGTTCAAGATAAACAAGCGAAAGATGTAATTGACATGGGTTTATTGGTAGAGACAATAAGCGAAGACTATAGTTCAAATACGTTTACACCTGCTAAATATTTTAAGGCAGGATTGCCTGTTCACGGGAATTACTGTGGTCCTGGTTACGACGGGGAAGGATTTACTTTACCTGTGGTAGACGTTTTGGATCAAGGTTGCCAAAATCATGATAGATGTTACAAGTGGGGAGCTGGTATTGGAGCTAATTGTGAGTGTAATCGTCAGTTAGTCGATTTTATAAAAGTTAACAGACGTTGGATACCAGAAAGTGCCTTATGGGTTGCGGATGCTATCAGAGTTTATTTTGAAACGATTGGAGCTATAGGATGTTGAATCTAAAATCATTTATTACACGCTATTCTAAGGTCTATATTGGTTTAGTTCTGCTGATCTGGCTGGCTTTCTTCTTTCTTCCTTGGGATAAACCAGTTCTGGGAATATCTATCAATCTCTTAATCATGCAGAAAGTTTTACTAGTTTTTGGTATTCTGTCTATTTTGATGGCCTTGCTGTCCAAGAAAGTCAGTCTCTTTGTTTTTGGATTGATCTGCTGTTTTTCTCTTTGGATAAATCTATTTATCCTATTTGCCATTTTGCCGATTTTTGGCAATTAAAGTATCATAAAAGTCAGAGAGGTTAGCTTGGAAACTAGCCTCTTTTTCCTTTTCAAAATGGGGATTCTTCCTTGAAAATAATCAGTAATTGTGCTAAAATTAAAAGAACATTCTAAAATATTCGGAATTTAAAGTAAGGAAAAACATGGCTAATATTTTAAAAACAATTATCGAAAATGATAAAGGAGAAATCCGTCGTCTGGAAAAGATGGCCGACAAGGTTTTCAAATACGAAGACCAAATGGCTGCTTTGACAGATGACCAACTAAAAGCAAAAACAGTTGAATTTAAAGAACGTTATCAAAAAGGAGAATCACTGGATTCATTGCTTTATGAAGCTTTTGCGGTTGTCCGTGAAGGTGCCAAACGTGTCCTAGGTCTCTTCCCATATAAGGTTCAGGTCATGGGGGGAATCGTTCTTCACCATGGTGACGTGCCAGAAATGCGTACAGGGGAAGGGAAAACCTTGACTGCGACCATGCCCGTATACCTCAATGCCCTTTCAGGTAAAGGGGTTCACGTAGTTACGGTTAACGAATACCTGTCAGAACGTGACGCGACTGAGATGGGTGAATTGTACTCATGGCTTGGTTTGTCAGTAGGAATTAACTTGGCTGCCAAATCTCCAATGGAGAAAAAAGAAGCCTATGAGTGTGATATTACTTACTCAACTAACTCAGAAATCGGATTTGACTACCTTCGTGATAACATGGTCGTTCGCGCTGAAAACATGGTACAACGTCCGCTTAACTATGCCTTGGTCGATGAGGTTGACTCTATCTTGATTGACGAAGCCCGTACACCTTTGATCGTATCAGGTGCTAATGCGGTTGAAACAAGTCAGCTCTACCACATGGCAGACCACTATGTAAAATCTTTGGACAAAGACGACTACATCATCGATGTGCAGTCTAAAACTATTGGTTTGTCTGATTCAGGGATTGACAAGGCGGAAAGCTACTTCAAACTTGAAAACCTCTATGACATCGAAAACGTAGCTTTGACTCACTTTATCGATAACGCCCTTCGTGCCAACTACATCATGCTTCTCGATATTGACTATGTGGTGAGCGAAGAACAAGAAATTTTGATTGTTGACCAATTTACAGGTCGTACCATGGAAGGTCGTCGTTATTCTGATGGATTGCACCAAGCCATTGAAGCCAAAGAAGGTGTGCCAATCCAAGATGAAACCAAGACATCTGCCTCAATCACTTACCAAAACCTTTTCCGTATGTACAAGAAATTGTCTGGTATGACGGGTACAGGTAAGACTGAGGAAGAAGAATTCCGTGAAATTTACAACATTCGTGTTATTCCAATTCCAACTAACCGTCCTGTTCAACGTATTGACCACTCAGACCTTCTTTATGCAAGTATCGAGGCTAAGTTTAAGGCGGTTGTCGAAGACGTTAAAGCTCGTTACCAAAAAGGTCAACCTGTCTTGGTTGGTACAGTAGCGGTTGAAACTAGTGACTATATTTCTAAGAAATTGGTTGCAGCTGGCGTTCCTCACGAAGTCTTGAACGCCAAAAACCACTATAAAGAAGCCCAAATCATCATGAATGCTGGTCAACGTGGTGCTGTTACCATTGCGACTAACATGGCTGGTCGTGGTACCGACATCAAGCTTGGTGAAGGGGTTCGTGAACTTGGAGGACTTTGTGTTATTGGTACAGAACGTCATGAAAGCCGTCGTATCGATAACCAGCTTCGTGGACGTTCAGGTCGTCAAGGAGACCCAGGTGAGTCACAATTCTACCTATCTCTTGAAGATGATTTGATGAAACGTTTTGGTTCTGAACGCTTGAAGGGAATCTTTGAACGTCTCAATATGTCTGAAGAGGCCATTGAGTCTCGTATGTTAACGCGTCAGGTTGAAGCGGCACAAAAACGTGTCGAAGGAAATAACTACGATACCCGTAAGCAAGTCCTTCAATATGACGATGTCATGCGTGAACAACGTGAGATTATCTACGCTCAACGTTACGATGTTATCACTGCAGACCGTGACTTGGCGCCTGAAATTCAGGCTATGATCAAACGCACGATTGGTCGTGTCGTTGATGGTCATGCGCGTGCCAAACAAGATGAAAAACTAGAAGCGATTTTGAACTTTGCTAAGTACAACTTGCTTCCAGAAGATTCTATTACGATGGAAGACTTGTCAGGCTTGTCTGATAAGGACATCAAGGAAGAGCTCTTCCAACGTGCCTTGAAGGTTTACGATAGTCAGGTTTCAAAACTACGAGATGAAGAAGCAGTTAAAGAATTCCAAAAAGTCTTGATTCTACGAGTGGTGGATAATAAGTGGACAGATCATATCGACGCCCTTGATCAATTGCGTAACGCGGTAGGACTTCGTGGTTATGCTCAGAACAACCCTGTTGTTGAGTATCAGGCAGAAGGTTTCCGTATGTTTAATGACATGATTGGTTCGATTGAGTTTGATGTGACACGCTTGATGATGAAAGCACAAATTCATGAACAGGAAAGACCACAAGCAGAACACCATATCAGTACAACAGCGACTCGCAATATCGCTGCTCACCAAGCAAATATGCCAGAAAATCTGGATTTGAGCCAGATTGGACGGAATGAACTTTGCCCATGTGGTTCTGGTAAGAAGTTTAAAAACTGTCACGGTAAAAGACAATAAAATGAGATAGTTTAGAGGCGGATACCTTGTGAAAAGTAAATTTTTACTTGGTATCCGTTTGCTTTATAAGGAGATGAGTTATGGTATTTACAGCAAAAAGTTCTAAAATTAATATTGAAGAAGTTCGTGCCTTATCAAAATTAGAAGGCCAAGCTTTGGAGAGAAAATCACAGCGTGATCAAGAGCTAGAAGCCATTATACGTGGAGAAGACCAGCGAATTCTCTTAGTAATTGGGCCATGCTCATCTGACAATGAAGAAGCTGTCCTTGAGTACGCTAAGCGTTTAGCAGCTTTGCAAGAAGAAGTGGCAGACCGTATCTTTATGGTTATGCGTGTTTATACTGCCAAACCCCGTACCAACGGAGATGGCTATAAGGGCTTGATTCACCAGCCTAACACGGCAGAAGCTCCTAGTCTTATCAACGGAATCAAAGCAGTTCGCCATCTCCACTATCGTGTCATCACGGAAACAGGTATGACGACAGCTGACGAAATGCTTTATCCTGAAAATCTTCCGCTAGTAGATGATTTGATTTCTTACATGGCGGTTGGTGCCCGTTCGGTTGAAGACCAGCAACACCGCTTTGTGGCCAGTGGGGCAGATTTCGCGACTGGTTTTAAAAACCCAACCTCTGGAAATCTCAATGTCATGTTTAATGGGATTTATGCTGCTCAAAACAAACAAAGCTTCCTCTTCCTAGGAAAAGAGGTGGAAACAACTGGGAACCCGCTTTCGCACGCCATTCTTCGTGGAGCAATTAATGAGTACGGTAAGAATATTCCTAACTACTACTATGATAATTTGATGGATACCATTGCCCAGTATGAGAAAATGGGTTTGGAAAATCCTTTTATCATTGTGGATACCAATCATGACAATTCTGGTAAGCAATACATGGATCAGATTCGAATTGTCCGCCAGACTTTGATTAATCGTGATTGGAATGAAAAAATCAAACAGTACGTTCGTGGCTTTATGGTTGAGTCTTATCTAGAAGACGGCCGTCAAAATGAACCAGAAGTATTTGGCAAGTCTATCACAGACCCTTGTCTTGGCTGGGATAATACGGAAGCCCTCGTCAGAGAAATCTACCAAACGCTAGGAGAATAGTATGGCATTTATTGAAAAAGGTCAAGAAATCGATATTGAAGCAATCAAGGCAGAAACCCAATTGTCTGCGGAAGCCTTGCGACTAAAGGAGCGTCGTGATAGAGAATTGGGAGACATTATTTCAGGAGAAGATGACCGTATCCTTTTGGTGATTGGTCCTTGCTCTTCTGATAATGAAGAGGCTGTCTTGGAATATGCCCGCCGTTTATCCGCCTTGCAAAAGAAGGTGGCGGACAAGATTTTCATGGTTATGCGTGTTTATACAGCTAAACCTCGCACCAACGGAGACGGCTATAAAGGTTTGGTTCATCAACCAGATACCTCTAAGGCTCCAAGTCTGATTAATGGTTTGCAGGCTGTGCGCCAGTTGCACTACCGCGTGATTACAGAGACTGGTTTGACAACGGCAGATGAGATGCTTTATCCATCAAATCTGGTCTTGGTAGATGATTTGGTTAGCTACCATGCTGTTGGGGCTCGTTCTGTGGAAGACCAAGAGCACCGCTTTGTGGCCTCAGGGATTGATGCACCAGTCGGGATGAAAAATCCAACCTCAGGAAATCTTGGTGTTATGTTTAACGGTATCTATGCCGCTCAGAACAAACAGACCTTCCTCTTCCATGGTCAAGAAGTTGAGACTTCAGGAAATCCTTTGGCCCACGTCATCCTTCGTGGCGCAGTTAATGAATATGGGAAAAATGAGCCTAACTTTTACTATGAAACTTTGCTAAATGCCATTGAGCGCTATGAAGCTATGGGGCTTGAAAATCCTTTTATCCTCATTGACACCAACCATGACAACTCAGGCAAGCAATATATGGAGCAGATTCGAATTGTTCGTCAGACCTTGCAAAATCGTGATTGGAATGAGAAGATTAAAAAGACAGTTCGAGGCTTTATGATTGAGTCTTACTTAGCAGATGGTCGTCAAAACCAACCAGAGGTCTTTGGTTGCTCTATTACCGATCCTTGCTTGGGTTGGGAAAATACAGAGGCCTTGGTAGAAGAGATTTATGCTACCTTAACAAAATAAGTGAAAAGGATGGAGTTGGGGAATCTCAACTCCTTTTGATGAGAATGATAGTTGGACACGGAATTGACATCGAAGAATTGGCTTCGATAGAAAGCGCAGTTACACGACATGAAGGCTTTGCTAAGCGCGTGCTGACAGCCAAGGAAATGGAACGGTTTAACAGTCTTAAAGGGCGCAGAAAAATCGAATATTTGGCAGGTCGCTGGTCGGCTAAGGAAGCCTTTTCAAAGGCCATGGGAACGGGTATTGGAAAGATCAGTTTTCAGGATTTGGAAGTCTTGAACAATGAACGCGGGGCGCCTTATTTTAGTCAGGCACCATTTTCAGGAAAGATTTGGCTGTCTATCAGCCATACAGATCAGTTTGTAACAGCCAGTGTCATTTTGGAGGAAAATCATGAAAGCTAGTCCACATAGACCAACCAAGGCTCTGATTCATCTTGGAGCTATTCGACACAATATTCAGCAAATGGGGGCTCATATACCTGAAGGAACGCTCAAGTGGGCTGTGGTTAAGGCCAATGCCTATGGACATGGGGCTGTTGCCGTTGCCAAGGCGATTCAAGATGATGTCGATGGCTTTTGCGTTTCCAATATCGATGAAGCTATTGAACTCAGACAGGCTGGACTCAGCAAGCGAATCCTTATTTTAGGAGTTTCTGACATCGAAGCTGTTGCTCTAGCCAAAGAATACGACATCACCTTGACTGTGGCTGGACTGGAGTGGATTCGAGCACTCTTGGCTACTGGTGCTGACCTAGCTGGGTTGACAGTCCACCTCAAGATTGACTCAGGAATGGGACGGATTGGTTTTAGAGAGGCCGCTGAGGCTAAGCAGGCTAAAGACTTGCTCCAACAACACGGTGCTCGTGTTGAAGGTATTTTTACCCACTTTGCTACTGCTGATGAGGAATCAGATGACTACTTTAATAAGCAGTTAGAACGCTTTAAAACTATTTTGGCCAGTATGAAAGGTCTTCCAGATTTGGTTCATGCTAGCAACTCGGCAACGACTCTTTGGCATGCAGAGACTATTTTTAATGCCGTTCGTATGGGAGACGCTATGTATGGCTTGAATCCCAGCGGAGAGGTCTTGGACTTGCCTTATGACCTGACCCCAGCCTTGACTTTGGAGTCTGCTCTGGTCCATGTTAAGACAGTTTCAGCTGGGGTTTGCATGGGCTATGGAGCGACCTATCAGGCAGATAGCGAGCAAGTCATCGCGACTGTACCAATCGGCTATGCGGATGGTTGGACGCGAGACATGCAGAATTTCTCTGTCTTGGTAGATGGGCAATCTTGCCCAATAGTCGGGCGAGTTTCCATGGATCAAATTACTATTCGATTGCCTAAGCCTTACCCACTCGGAACCAAGGTGACCTTAATTGGCTCCAATGGGGGCAAGGAAATCACAGCTACTCAGGTAGCTGCCTACCGTGGGACTATTAACTACGAGGTGGTTTGTCTTCTCAGCGACCGTATTCCGAGAGAATATTATTAAAAAGAAAGGAGTGGAGCATGAATCTACATCAACCCTTGCATGTCTTGCCTGGTGTGGGACCAAAGTCAGCAGAAAAATACGCCAAACTAGGAATTGAAAACTTGCAAGATCTCTTGCTCTACTTTCCTTTCCGATATGAAGATTTCAAGACCAAGCAGGTGCTGGAACTGGAAGACGGTGAAAAGGCGGTTCTTTCTGGTCAAGTTGTGACTCCTGCCAGTGTCCAGTATTATGGTTTCAAGCGCAATCGCCTGCGCTTTAGCCTCAAGCAGGGAGAAGTCGTTTTCGCAGTGAATTTCTTTAACCAGCCCTATCTAGCTGATAAGATAGAGTTGGGAGCAACTCTTGCTGTCTTTGGAAAATGGGATCGTGCCAAGGCTAGTCTGACAGGGATGAAGGTGTTGGCTCAGGTGGAAGATGACCTCCAGCCTGTCTATCGTCTGGCTCAAGGAATCAGTCAGGCCAGTCTAGTTAAGGTCATCAAAACGGCTTTTGATCAGGGGTTGGACCTCTTGATAGAGGAAAATCTTCCCCAGTCTTTGCTGGACAAATACAAACTCATGTCCCGTTGTCAGGCTGTTCGCGCTATGCATTTTCCTAAGGATTTGGCAGAATACAAGCAGGCCCTTCGCCGTATCAAGTTTGAGGAACTCTTTTATTTCCAAATGCAATTGCAGACTCTCAAGTCTGAAAATAGAGTTCAGGGAAGCGGTTTGGTTCTGAATTGGTCTCAGGAAAAGGTGGCAGCTGCTAAAGAAGGCTTGCCTTTTGCCCTGACTCAAGCTCAGGAAAAGAGTTTGCAGGAAATTTTAACTGATATGAAGTCGGACCACCACATGAATCGTCTCCTACAAGGGGATGTGGGGAGTGGAAAAACGGTAGTCGCTGGCTTAGCCATGTTTGCGGCGGTGACAGCTGGCTATCAGTCTGCCCTCATGGTGCCGACAGAAATCCTTGCAGAGCAACACTTTGAGAGTTTACAGAGTCTTTTTCCAGACCTCAAACTGGCTCTCTTGACAGGTTCCTTGAAAGCTGCAGAAAAGAGAGAAGTCTTGGAGACTATTGCCAAGGGTGAGGCTGATTTAATTATCGGAACTCACGCTCTGATTCAGGATGGGGTGGATTATGCTCACCTGGGCTTGATTATCATCGATGAGCAGCACCGATTTGGTGTAGGGCAAAGGCGGATTTTACGGGAAAAAGGAGACAATCCAGACGTTCTCATGATGACAGCGACTCCCATTCCACGAACCTTGGCCATCACAGCCTTTGGAGATATGGATGTTTCTATTATTGACCAGATGCCAGCAGGACGAAAACCCATTGTGACACGCTGGATCAAGCATGAGCAACTGCCTCAGGTCTTGACTTGGTTAGAGGGGGAAATCCAAAAAGGTTCTCAAGCCTATGTCATCTCTCCTCTGATAGAAGAATCAGAAGCTCTGGATTTGAAAAATGCCATTGCCTTATCAGAGGAATTGACGGCTCATTTTGCAGGTAAGGCAGAAGTGGCTCTTTTACATGGTAAGATGAAGAGTGATGAAAAAGACCAGATTATGCAGGAGTTCAAAGAGCGAAAAACGGATATTCTAGTTTCAACGACGGTTATCGAGGTCGGGGTCAATGTTCCCAATGCGACTGTTATGATCATCATGGATGCCGATCGCTTCGGTCTTAGCCAGCTTCACCAGCTCAGAGGTCGTGTCGGTCGGGGGGGCAAGCAATCCTATGCTGTTCTCGTTGCTAATCCCAAGACTGATTCTGGGAAAGACCGCATGCGCATCATGACAGAAACCACCAATGGATTTGTCCTTGCGGAGGAAGATTTGAAAATGCGGGGTTCGGGTGAGATTTTTGGAACCAGACAGTCAGGTCTTCCAGAGTTCCAAGTGGCTGATATTATCGAAGATTTTCCGATTTTAGAAGAAGCCAGAAAAGTTGCTAGCTACATTAGTTCGATAGAAGCTTGGCAAGAGGATCCAGAGTGGCGGATGATTGCCCTTCATCTGGAAAAGAAGGAACATCTAGATTAAGCTTTCTCTAAGGAAATCTTATACTCAATGAAAATCAAAGAGCAAACTAGGAAGCTAGCCGCAAGCTGTACTTGAGTACGGTAAGGCGACGCTGACGTGGTTTGAATTTGATTTTAGAAGAGTATTAAGCTAGCTTTCAGGTTTGCCCTTTATACTAGAGTCATCAAAAAGAAACGAGGACTCTCACATGACAGTAACGATTAAAGTAAATTACCAAACCACTTTCCAAAAGAAAGAAGCAAAAAACTAAGATTGAGCAGAAGAAGAAAGAGCGAAATGCTCTTTTTTTGTTTCTAAAACTACTTTCAGGCCATCATCCTAAAAGTAAAGAATCTAAAATATCTTTCTATTTACCTTTCTTTCTTGCATTGCTTTTCTAGATATGCTACAGTTGTGGTAGCGATTACAAAATAAAAGGAGCATATTATGAAAAATCCAGCTTTGTTAGAAGAAATCAAGACTTATAGAGGACGGGACGAGGTTCCAGAAGACTTTGATGCTTTCTGGGATGAAGAAGTGAAAAAAGTTTCCCATCTTCCAGCCTATCAGTTGGAGGAGAGAGATTTCCACATTCCTCAAGTCAAGTGCTATGAGTTAACATTTGAAGGAACAAATGAAGGCAAGGTCTATGCACGCGTCGTTCTTCCAAAGAGTGAGGAAAAAGTTCCTCTAATCTTCCATTTTCATGGTTATATGGGACGTGGCTGGGACTGGGCTGACATGCTGGCCTTCACCGTAGCTGGTTACGGTGTTGTTTCCATGGACGTTCGAGGCCAGTCGGGCTATTCACAGGACGGTTTGCGTTCTCCTCTAGGAAATACGGTCAAGGGGCATATCATCCGTGGTTCTGTGGAAGGTCGGGAGCACCTCTTTTATAAGGATGTTTATCTGGATATTTACCAGTTGGTTGAAATCATTGCTAGTCTACCTCAAGTCGATGAGAAGATACTTTCTAGCTATGGTGCCTCTCAAGGTGGGGCTTTAGCCTTGGTTGCAGCCGCACTCAATCCTCGGATTCAGAAAACAGTTGCCATTTATCCTTTCTTATCAGACTTCAGACGAGTGCTTGAGATTGGCAATACCAGTGAAGCTTATGATGAACTTTTCCGTTATTTCAAGTTTCACGACCCCTTCCACGAAACTGAGGAGGAAATCATGGCGACCCTGGCCTATATCGATGTGAAAAATCTTGCCCATCGTATCAAGGGTGAGGTTAAGATGATTACGGGCTTGGACGATGATGTTTGCTATCCGATTACCCAGTTTGCGATTTACAACCGTCTGACCTGCGATAAAGCCTATCGCATCATGCCTGAGTATGCTCACGAAGCCATGAATGTCTTTGTCAATGACCAAGTCTACAACTGGCTATGTGGAAGTGAGATTCCCTTTAAGTACGTAAAATAATGAATGAGAGAGCCCAGTATCTCTCTTTTTGTTATAAATGTTGAAAGTACTTTTAAAAATATTAAAATATTAAAATATTACTGAAAGTAAAATCTATTCTATGGCAAGCTCGAGATAAACCTATGACTTTATTGTATAATAAAGAAAAAGTGTCTAGGAAAGGAGTGAAAGAGCTACTGTTTGGACTGCAGCTAGCTAAATGTTGAAAGAGAGAAGGAGAGCAACTCTCGTTTATTAATTGCTTTCTTGTGTTTTCCTATGATGGGGAGTAAAAATTTTAAAGCAAAAAGAAAGCGCTTTATTTTTGTGAAATTGAAAGGTAGAAAGATGAATCAGAAGAATTTTGATAGAAAACAAAGATATGGCATTCGTAAATTTGCAGTGGGTGTAGCCTCTGTAACTATTGGTGCAGTAGTGTTTGGAGTAAATCCTGTATTGGCAAATGAACAAGGAAACTCAACTGTAACTGCAGCTAAAAATAATAATCAAGGTTTATCAGAATTACCAAAAGAAGCTTCTTCAGGAAGTCTTGCAAATTTAGATAGTGAATTAGCTGGAAAATTGGCAACAGCGAAAGACAATGGTGTGGAAGTTAATCAGGATAAGTTGAAGAAAAATGAGACTACTGAAGCAGAGACAACCCCTCCAACAAATACCCCTGCAGCTGAAAATACACCAGCTCCTGCTGATAAACCAGAAACAGATTCTGCAACTACAGAAGCAAGTAACAAGGACCAAGATAAAGAAGAAGAGGGCATGATTCCTCGAGATTATTATGCTAGAGAGTTAAAAAATGTCAACACTGTAGTAGAAAAAGAAGATGTAGAAACTAATCCTTCAAACGGTCAAAGAGTTGATATGAAAGAGGAACTCGATAAGCTTAAAAAACTTCAAAATGCGACCATTCATATGGAGTTTAAGCCAGATGCATCTGCTCCACGTTTTTACAACCTTTTCTCAGTTTCTAGTGATACCAAAGTAAATGAGTACTTCACCATGGCCATCCTTGATAACACAGCAATCGTTGAAGGTCGTGATGGTAATGGAAATCAATTTTATGGTGATTATAAAACTGCTCCTTTGAAGATTAAGCCAGGTGAGTGGAACTCTGTAACCTTTACAGTTGAAAGACCAAATGCAGACCAACCAAAAGGTCAGGTTCGCGTCTATGTAAATGGTGTCTTGTCGCGCACAAGTCCTCAGTCTGGTCGTTTCATCAAAGATATGCCAGATGTCAACCAGGTGCAAATTGGGACAACCAAACGTACAGGCAAAAACTTCTGGGGCTCTAATCTTAAAGTTCGTAATCTAACGGTTTATGATCGTGCCCTTTCTCCAGAAGAAGTTAAAAAACGTAGCCAGCTTTTTGAAAGAGGAGAGTTGGAAAAGAAACTTCCTGAAGGAGCAAAAGTTACGGATAAGCTGGATGTTTTTCAAGGTGGTGAGAACCGCAAGCCGAATAAAGATGGTATCGCAAGCTACCGTATTCCAGCCCTCCTTAAAACTGATAAGGGAACCTTGATTGCTGGTGCGGATGAGAGACGCTTGCATCACTCTGACTGGGGTGACATCGGTATGGTTGTTCGTCGTAGTGATGATAAGGGCAAAACATGGGGAGATAGAATTGTCATCTCAAATCCTCGTGATAATGAGAATGCCAGAAGAGCTCATGCAGGTTCACCAGTCAATATCGACATGGCTCTAGTCCAAGATCCGAAAACTAAGCGAATATTCTCTATTTTTGATATGTTTGTAGAAGGTGAAGCAGTTAGAGATTTGCCAGGAAAAGCACCGCAAGCCTATGAGCAAATTGGGGATAAGGTTTACCAAGTTCTGTACAAAAAAGGTGAAGCAGGACGTTATACAATCCGTGAAAATGGTGAGGTTTTTGATCCTGAAAATAGAAAGACCGAATACCGAGTTGTAGTGAATCCTAAGAAGCCAGCATACAGTGATAAGGGAGACCTTTACAAAGGTGAAGAACTTATCGGTAATGTCTACTTTGATTACAGCGACAAGAATATCTTTAGGGTTTCAAACACCAACTATCTCTGGATGTCTTATAGTGATGATGATGGAAAAACTTGGTCTGCACCAAAAGATATAACGTACGGTATTCGTAAGGACTGGATGCACTTCTTAGGTACTGGGCCTGGTACAGGTATTGCTTTGCACTCAGGTCCTCACAAAGGGCGACTTGTTATCCCTGCTTATACGACAAATAACGTATCCTATCTAGGTGGTTCTCAGTCTTCACGCGTCATTTACTCAGATGACCATGGTGAAACTTGGAATGCAGGTGAGGCAGTCAATGATAATCGTCTAGTAGGCAACCAAACGATTCATTCTTCAACTATGAATAATCCAAGTGCTCAAAATACGGAGTCAACTGTTGTTCAGTTGAATAATGGAGATCTCAAACTCTTCATGCGCGGATTGACAGGTGATCTTCAAGTTGCTACAAGTAAAGATGGTGGAGCCACTTGGGAAAAAGATGTGAAGCGCTATGCGGATGTCAAAGATGTCTATGTTCAAATGTCAGCTATTCATACTGTGCAAAATGGTAAGGAATATATTGTCCTCAGCAATGCAGGTGGTCCAGGACGTTACAATGGTTTGGTGCATGTTGCACGAGTGGAAGCGAATGGAGATTTAACTTGGCTTAAGCATAACCCTATTCAAAGTGGTAAATTTGCTTATAACTCCTTGCAAGATCTTGGAAATGGTGAATTTGGTTTGCTTTATGAGCATGCAGATAACAACCAAAACGAATATACCCTGTCTTATAAGAAATTCAATTGGGATTTCTTAAGTAAGGATATGGTTTCTCCAACCGAAGCAAGAGTTACACATGCAGTTCATATGGGGCAAGGTATTATTGCCATGGAATTTGATTCAGAAGTATTGGTCAATCAAGCACCAACATTACAGCTTGCAAATGGTAAGACGGCTATGTTTATGACGCAGTATGATACCAAGACTCTGTTGTTTACAGTAGATCCTGAGGATATTGGTCAAAAAGTTACAGGATTAGCAGAAGGCGCTATCGAAAGTATACATAATTTACCTGTTTCAGTAGTTGGTTCTAAAATTACTCATGGTATAAATGGAAGCGAAGCTGCGACAAATGAAGTTCCAAAATTTATAGGTAGAGTTAATGGCGAAGAAGGAGCAGTTGCGGCAGAAGTTCCTGAATATACAGGTCAATTAGCTACAGCAGGAGAAGGAGCACCAACAGTAGAAAAGCCAGAATTTACAGATAGAGTTAATGGCGAGGAGGCTGTAGTAACTGAAGAAGCTCCTGAATATACAGGTCAATTGGCAACAGTAGGAGAAGAACCAGCACCAATAGTAGAAAAAATGGAGTTCAAAGGGGGCGTAAATTCAGTTCTAGCGGCTTCAAATGAGGTTCCTGAATATACCGGAGGTGCTAATTTTGTCTTGGCAGCTTCAAATGAGGTTCCTGAATATACCGGAGGTGCTAATTTTGTCTTGGCAGCTTCAAATGACCTTCCTGAATATAAAGGAGGTGTCAATGGCGCTGAGGCAGCAATCCATGAAGTGCCAGAGTACAAGGGAGAAACTAAACCAGTCTTAGCAGCTGCAAACGAACGTCCAGCTAAGAAGTTATCTCTTGGACAAGATGCTACTTATCAAGCACCAGCGGCTAAACAAAACGAGCTACCAAATACTGGAAGTAAAGAAAATACAACCCTTATTTCTCTAGGATTAGTGGCAGGTCTCTTATCTGTTTTGACATTTGGAAAGAAACGAAAAGAGAACTAGATTAGGTCTTGAATAAAATGAATTTTGCTCATCGTTAATGATAAAAGAGAGATGGCCCATTTGAAAGATGGCTATCTCTTTTTATCATTTTAGATACTAAGCGAATTGAAAATAAGAGTGAGCTGAAACTACTTTCAGAAACAGCTGTTCTATAAAATACTTTTGAAATTGGAATCTATGCTACTACAAACTATTGAAAGCGCTTTAAAAATAGTATATAATTGTCTCATAAGAAAAAAGGAAAAGGAGGAAAAAGGATGCCACAGATTACTAAAGAAGCCTTGATTAATCAAATTAAAGATGGAATCATTGTTTCTTGTCAGGCCCTTCCTCACGAACCGCTTTATACAGAAGCGGGAGGAGTTATCCCCTTGTTAGTCAAAGCAGCTGAACAAGGTGGAGCAGTCGGTATTCGAGCCAATAGTGTTCGTGATATCAAGGAAATTAAAGAGGTTACAAAACTTCCGATTATAGGGATTATCAAACGAGATTATCCACCTCAAGAGCCCTTCATCACTGCTACTATGAAAGAAGTTGATGAACTAGCAGAACTCGACATAGAAGTGATTGCTCTGGATTGTACCAAGCGTGAACGCTACGATGGTTTAGAGATTCAGGAGTTTATCCGTCAGGTCAAGGAAAAATATCCTAACCAACTTTTGATGGCTGATACAAGTACCTTCGAAGAAGGTCTAGCAGCTGTAGAAGCAGGAATTGACTTTGTAGGAACAACCTTATCAGGCTACACATCCTACAGTCCAAAAGTAGACGGTCCAGATTTTGAATTGATTAAAAAACTCTGTGATGCGGGTGTAGATGTCATCGCTGAAGGGAAAATTCATACACCAGAACAAGCCAAACAAATCCTAGGATATGGAGTGCGAGGTATTGTTGTTGGTGGCGCTATTACTAGACCAAAAGAGATTACAGAACGCTTTGTTGCTGGTCTTAAATAACACAATCTCAAAACAGAGGAGAGTGGTGGAAGCGTCGGATAAAATGAAAACGTATACAGATGCAAAGAACTCATTATCCAATATGGATACGCTTATAAATAGGAGAATACAAATGAAATTTAGAAAACTAGCTTGTACAGTACTTGCGGGTGCTGCGATTCTTGGCCTTGCTGCTTGTGGAAATTCTGGTGGAAGTAAAGATGCTGGAAAATCTGGTGGCGATAGCGGAAAAACAGAAATCACTTGGTGGGCATTCCCAGTCTTCACTCAAGAAAAAACTGGTGACGGTGTTGGAACATATGAAAAATCTATCATCGCAGCCTTTGAGAAAGCAAACCCAGATGTAAAAGTGAAATTGGAAACCATCGACTTTAAGTCAGGCCCAGAAAAAATCACTACAGCTATCGAAGCAGGTACAGCTCCGGACGTCCTCTTTGACGCACCAGGACGTATCATCCAATACGGTAAAAATGGAAAATTGGCTGACTTGAACGATCTCTTCACAGATGACTTTGTTAAAGATGTTAACAATGAAAACATTGTAAAAGCAAGTAAAGCTGGCGATAAAGCTTATATGTATCCAATCAGTTCAGCACCATTCTACATGGCTATGAACAAGAAAATGTTGGAAGAAGCTGGAGTTGCGAATCTTGTAAAAGAAGGCTGGACAACAGACGACTTTGAAAAAGTATTGAAAGCACTCAAAGCTAAAGGCTATACACCAGGTTCATTGTTCAGTTCAGGTCAAGGGGGAGACCAAGGAACACGTGCCTTTGTAGCAAACCTTTACGGAGCTTCTGTAACAGATAAAGATGTTACTAAGTATACAACTGATGATCCTAAATTCGTTAAAGGTCTTGAAAAAGCAGCTAGCTGGATTAAAGATGGTTTGTTGAACAATGGTTCACAATTTGATGGTGGTGCAGACATCCAAAACTTTGCTAACGGTCAAACATCTTACACAATCCTTTGGGCACCAGCTCAAAATGGTATCCAAGGTAAACTCTTGGAAGCAAGTAAAGTAGAAGTAGTAGAAGTACCATTCCCATCTGATTCTGGTAAACCAGCTCTTGAATACCTTGTAAACGGATTTGCAGTATTCAACAACAAAGACGACAAGAAAGTCGCTGCTTCTAAGAAATTTGTTCAATTCATCGCAGATGATAAAGAATGGGGGCCAAAAGATGTTGTTCGTACAGGAGCATTCCCAGTTCGTACATCATTTGGTAAACTCTATGATGACAAACGTATGGAAACAATCGGTGCTTGGACTAAGTACTATTCTCCATACTACAATACAATTGATGGTTTTGCAGAAATGAGAACTCTATGGTTCCCAATGTTGCAATCAGTTTCAAATGGCGATCAAAAACCAGCTGATGCATTGAAAGCATTTACTGAAAAAGCAAACGAAACTATCAAAAAAGCTACTAAACAATAAACCCTAAACCAGATTTTGTAGCCCCTTTTCCCTTTGCACGCTTGTGTAAGAAAAGGGGGCTTTTATTTAAAAGGTAAATCATCATTCTCTTAGGAGATTATTAATAAAAAGAAAAGGAAAGAGAGGTGCCTACAGTGAAAGTTAATAAAATTCGTATGAGAGAAACCGTCATTTCTTATGCTTTCCTAGCGCCAGTTTTATTCTTCTTTGTTGTCTTTGTTTTAGCACCAATGATTATGGGCTTCATCACAAGTTTCTTTAACTATTCTATGACTAGTTTCCAATTTGTGGGCTTAGATAACTATATCCGTATGTTTAAAGATCCTGTCTTTACAAAATCTCTGATTAACACAGTTATTTTGGTTATTGGATCAGTTCCTGTAGTTGTTCTCTTCTCGCTCTTTGTAGCGTCACAGACCTACCATCAAAATGCTATCGCTAGATCTTTCTATCGTTTCGTATTCTTCCTTCCAGTTGTTACAGGTAGTGTTGCCGTAACAGTTGTATGGAAATGGATCTATGATCCACTATCAGGTATCTTGAACTTTGTTCTTAAATCAAGTCATATTATTTCTCAAAACATTTCATGGCTTGGTGATAAGCACTGGGCATTGATGGCAATTATGATTATCCTCTTGACAACTTCAGTTGGTCAACCGATTATCCTCTACATCGCTGCTATGGGTAATATTGATAATTCATTGGTTGAAGCTGCCCGCGTTGATGGTGCAACTGAGTTTCAAGTTTTCTGGAAGATTAAATGGCCAAGCCTTCTTCCAACAACTCTTTATATCGCAATCATTACAACAATTAACTCATTCCAGTGTTTCGCCTTGATTCAGCTTTTGACATCTGGTGGTCCAAACTACTCTACAAGCACTTTGATGTACTACCTATACGAAAAAGCCTTCCAATTGACAGAGTATGGCTATGCCAACACAATTGGTGTCTTCTTGGCAGTTATGATTGCTATCGTAAGTTTTGTTCAATTTAAAGTACTCGGAAACGACGTAGAATACTAAAGAAAGGAGACAGCTATGCAATCTACAGAAAAAAAACCATTAACAGCCTTTACTGTTATTTCAACAATCATTTTGCTCTTGTTGACTGTGCTGTTCATCTTTCCATTCTACTGGATTTTGACAGGTGCCTTCAAGTCACAACCTGATACCATTATGATTCCGCCACAATGGTTCCCTAAAATGCCAACCATGGAAAACTTCCAACAACTCATGGTGCAAAACCCTGCTATGCAATGGATGTGGAACTCAGTATTTATCTCATTGGTAACCATGTTCCTAGTCTGTGCAACCTCTTCTCTAGCAGGTTATGTATTGGCTAAAAAACGTTTCTATGGTCAACGTATCCTATTTGCCATCTTCATCGCTGCTATGGCGCTTCCAAAACAGGTTGTCCTTGTACCATTGGTACGTATCGTCAACTTCATGGGAATTCATGACACTCTTTGGGCAGTTATCTTGCCTTTGATTGGATGGCCGTTTGGGGTCTTCCTCATGAAACAATTTAGTGAAAATATTCCAACAGAGTTGCTTGAATCAGCTAAAATCGACGGTTGTGGTGAGATTCGTACCTTCTGGAGCGTAGCCTTCCCAATTGTAAAACCAGGGTTTGCGGCTCTTGCAATCTTCACCTTCATCAATACATGGAACGACTACTTCATGCAGTTGGTAATGTTGACTTCACGTAACAATTTGACTATTTCACTCGGGGTTGCGACCATGCAAGCTGAAATGGCAACCAACTATGGTTTAATCATGGCAGGGGCAGCTCTTGCTGCTGTGCCAATCGTAACAGTCTTCTTAGTCTTCCAAAAATCCTTCACACAAGGTATTACTATGGGAGCTGTTAAAGGATAAGAAACGATTTCTTTTACAGTATCAATTGGCTATTGTTAGCACTATCTAAAAGCCTCCGACAGTAAATGACACTGTTGGAGGTGTTAGTTTTAATCGCTTAATGACGATTTTTAAAGGAGAAAATAATGATTTTTGACGATTTGAAAAATATTAGCTTCTATAAAGGGATTCATCCCAATCTTGATAAGGCAATTGATTATCTTTATGAACATCGTAAAGATTCATTCGAGTTAGGAAAATATGATATTGATGGTGATAAGGTCTTTCTAGTTGTTCAAGAAAATGTTCTAAATAAAGCTGAAAATGACCAATTTGAACATCACAAGAACTATGCAGACTTGCATTTGTTGGTAGAAGGGCATGAATATTCGAGCTACGGTTCACGTATCAAAGATGAAGCAGTAGCATTTGACGAAGCGAGTGATATTGGTTTTGTCCATTGTCATGAACACTACCCACTCTTGTTGGGTTATCACAATTTTGCGATTTTCTTCCCAGGAGAGCCACATCAACCAAATGGTTATGCAGGTATGGAAGATCAAGTGCGCAAGTATTTGTTTAAAATTTTGATTGATTAGAAATAATATGAACTGCTTTTCTGTGAGGTTTTGATAATACTCTACCATGAAATTGATCTTTGTGAGGTAGAGAAATGAGAATAACATATTTAAAAATTGGTATCTTCTTGTCAGTCTGTTTATTGCTAATGAGTAGTATTTTACCTTCAATTGTGTATGCAAATGAAGTTTCGAATATTCAAACTATACAGTCAGAAATAGATCGAATAGATGCAAAATTATCTCAAAATTACTTGCTAACTGAACAAGAAATTAAGGATCTGGTGGAAGATAGCAAAGGAGTCTATCCAGACATATCAGATGAACGTAAAATTGAATTGCTAGAAATGGTATCTTCTAAGTATGCTGCAAGAGCTAGTTTCTTAGATAGACAGGGAATTACAGTTGATGAGATGGCTTGGATAATTAGGGGCATTGTGAATGCATTGATTGGTAGATACATAAAATTAGGTGCTTATGCGGCTAAGTATGGTATTAGTATGGCGCGCTCGATCTTAAGTAGGGCAGCTGCAACTGCAGCAGCAAGAGTAGGATTAGCGACCAAGATTTCTGGATGGATTTTACGAATAGCTGTGAATGTAGCTGATGTATATGGTAATTTTGCCTACAATATTGCTGCAGCTTGGGATGCACATGATAAAATCCCTAACAATGGTCGTATAAACTTTTAAAATGCGAGAATGAAAGCACTTTGTATTTTTTTATTGAATATGTTAGCTTGGACAGTGCTTGCAATGATAGTCCGTGGAGGGCTAGATGGATTTAATGAGCATACTTGGAGTACTATTTTAATTGCTTCGCTGTTCGGGGTATATATAGATTATACGTCCATAGATAAAAATAGAAAAAAGTCCAAAAGAAAAAAGAAAAAATAGATTTGTTCATGGTAGGGACTTATGAAAGCTTTACTGACAAAAAAGAAAACAGTTTACAAAGAAAAATGATGGAGGAGCAAACATGTCACAAAAAGGAAGAAGTCTCATCAAGGCTGCATTTGATACAGATAATTTTCTAATGCGAATTAGTGAGAAGGTTTTAGATATTGTAACAGTCAATCTTCTCTTTGTAGTAACTTGTTTGCCAATCGTAACGATTGGGGTAGCCAAAATTAGTCTCTATCAGACGATGTTTGAAGTCAAGCAAAGTAGACGTGTTCCAGTTTTTAGAACCTATCTAAGAGTTTTTAGGCAAAATCTGAAACTAGGTTTTCAGTTGGGGTTGTTGGAGTTAGGAATTGTATTTCTTACCCTTTCAGATCTCTATCTTTTCTGGGGTCAAACAGCTCTGCCCTTCCAATTGGTGAAAGCTATTTGTCTAGGCATTCTTATCTTCCTCACTATTGTGATGTTGGCTAGTTACCCTATCGCGGCACGTTATGACCTATCTTGGAAAGAAATTCTTCAAAAAGGACTGATGTTGGCTAGTTTTAACGCTCCTTGGTTTATCTTGATGATCGTAATTATCTTTTTGATTTTGATGATTCTATATCTATCAGCCTTTACACTTCTATTGGGAGGGTCAGCTTTTATTCTCTTTGGTTTTGGCCTTCTTACTTTTTTACAAGTAGGAGTGATGGAAAAGCTATTTGCTAAGTATGAGTAAGGGTTGCAATTATTTCTGAAACTACTTTCAAAGGCTCCAAACGCTATTCTATAAGCGAGAAACTAAAATCTAAGTGCCTACAAGATATTGAAAGCCTTTTCGGTAAAGTGTATACTAAAGAAGTAAAGAAAGAATCTGCTCTAGCAGAAAATAAAAATAATAGGAGAAAATCTATGTCAGATTTGAAAAAATACGAAGGTGTCATTCCAGCCTTCTACGCATGTTATGATGAACAAGGAGAAGTAAGTCCAGAACGTACACGTGCCTTGGTTCAATACTTCATTGATAAAGGTGTTCAAGGTCTTTATGTCAATGGGTCTTCTGGCGAATGTATCTATCAAAGCGTTGAAGACCGCAAGTTAATCTTGGAAGAAGTCATGGCAGTTGCCAAAGGTAAACTGACCATCATTGCTCACGTTGCTTGCAACAATACCAAAGATAGTATGGAACTAGCTCGTCATGCAGAAAGCTTGGGTGTAGATGCCATTGCAACAATTCCACCAATTTACTTCCGCTTACCAGAATACTCAGTTGCTAAGTACTGGAACGATATCAGTTCTGCAGCTCCAAACACAGACTATGTTATTTACAACATTCCTCAATTGGCAGGTGTTGCTTTGACTCCAAGTCTTTATACTGAAATGTTGAAGAATCCTCGTGTTATCGGTGTGAAGAACTCTTCTATGCCAGTTCAAGATATCCAAACTTTTGTGAGCCTCGGTGGAGAAGACCATATCGTCTTTAATGGTCCAGATGAGCAGTTCCTAGGGGGACGCCTCATGGGTGCTAAGGCTGGTATCGGTGGTACTTACGGTGCGATGCCAGAACTCTTCTTGAAACTCAACCAATTGATTGCGGATAAAGATTTGGAAACAGCGCGTGAATTACAATATGCTATCAACGCAATCATTGGTAAACTCACTTCTGCACATGGAAATATGTATGGTGTCATTAAAGAAGTCTTGAAGATCAATGAAGGACTTAATATTGGATCTGTTCGTTCACCTTTGACACCAGTGACTGAAGAAGATCGTCCAGTTGTGGAAGCAGCTGCAGCCTTGATTCGTGAAACTAAGGAGCGCTTCCTCTAATTCATAAGGAGGTATTTATGACACACTACGTTGCAATTGATATCGGTGGAACTAACATCAAGTATGGTTTGGTTGATCAAGAGGGGCAACTTCTTGAATCGCATGAGATACCGACAGAGGCACATAAGGGTGGTCCCCATATTTTAGAGAAAACCAAACAGATTGTAGCTAGTTATCTTGAAAAAGATTCTGTAGCAGGTGTTGCCATTTCTTCGGCAGGTATGGTGGATCCTGACAAGGGTGAAATTTTCTATGCTGGCCCACAGATTCCAAATTATGCAGGTACGCAGTTCAAGAAGGAAATCGAGACTAGCTTTGATATTCCTTGTGAAATTGAAAATGATGTTAACTGTGCAGGCCTTGCTGAGGCAGTATCTGGTTCAGGCAAGGGAGCGAGTGTGACACTTTGCTTAACCATTGGAACAGGTATTGGTGGTTGTTTAATTATTGACGGTCAAGTCTTCCATGGTTTTAGTAACTCTGCCTGTGAGGTTGGCTATCTACACATGCAGGATGGAGCCTTCCAAGATTTAGCCTCAACCACAGCTTTGGTTCGTTATGTAGCAGAAGCACATGGTGATCCAGTTGATCAGTGGAATGGTCGTAGAATCTTTAAGGAAGCTACTGAAGGGAACAAACTCTGCATGGATGGTATCGACCGCATGGTTGACTATCTAGGAAAAGGTCTAGCTAATATTTGTTATGTGGCCAATCCAGAAGTAGTTATTCTAGGTGGTGGTATCATGGGACAAGAAGCTATTCTCAAGCCTAAAATTCGAAAAGCTTTGAAAGATGCTTTGGTACCAAGTCTAGCAGATAAGACGAGATTAGAATTTGCTCATCATCAGAATACAGCAGGTATGCTCGGTGCATATTATCATTTCAAGACAAAACAATCCTAGTTTGGCAATGCCAAACTAGGATTTTCTAGCTCTTTTTTGTCTTCGATAGCCGTTAAGTTTTTTATTTTCCCAGTAGCTATTGAATATTCTCTCTTTATTTTCTCGATTGATTTCTAAAAAGTAAGCATAAATTAAATCAATCCAAAAAAGCATTGGAAGTTGAGAGGAGATACGCTGGATATAGGATGATTGATTGTGACTAGCAACCAGTACAGTTTCAGTATACAGTTGGTTTTCTTTGTTTGGTACGCTGGTAAAGAGGACTGTTTTTGCCCCCATTTCTTTAGCATCTAACAAGCTGTCTAGAATAGATTGAGTAGATCCAGATAGTGAAAAACCTAGAACCAAGCAATTGTCATCCATGATACTAGTAGTCCAAGCAAAGCCATCTTGATCGGTTATAGCTTCACAGACCACTCCTAAACGCATAAAGCGTAATTTCATCTCACGAGCGACAAGGCCAGAGCTTCCAGTGCCAAAAAAATAGACTCTTTCAGCATCTTCTATCATATTAGCTATTCGTTCAATTTGATTTTCATTAATTAATTCCTGAGTTTGCTCTCGCATATTGCTATAGCTTCTGAGAACACCTTGTATAAGAGGATTATGGGTCGATAGCTGAAGATTTTGGTTATCAATTTGATGTTGGTATTGGAAAATAAATTCTCTATAGCCAGTAAAACCACACTTTTTAGCAAAACGAGTTAGAGCCGCCTGGGAAATATGAAGTTTCTGAGCGACATTTTGTGATGATAAATCATCCTGTATCGTATCGACCTGTAAGAAATAGTGAGCAATTTCTTGCTCTAATTCAGTTAATTCATCAAAGTGGAGATCAATAATAGAGGGAATATCTTGATTGTTCATAGGATTCCTTTGTATGATTTATATTAAATTAAAAGTCAGAAATTTCTATTGGTTGATATTATTATACCATACAAAATAATGATAATTAAATAAAAAAGAAAAGCTCTTTTAAAAATCAAATAAAGTACTCCCATTTTCCATAATTTTCTTCTCAATTTGTGGTACAATGAAGAATGAGATTTTAAATAGAAATGAGACTGACTTGTATGAGAAAATTTGACAGCCATTCGATTCCGATTCGGCTTAATTTATTGTTTTCAATTGTTATTTTGCTCTTTATGACCATCATTGGTCGCCTGCTTTACATGCAGGTTTTGAACAAGGATTTTTATGAGACAAAACTAGCATCGGCAAGTAAAACAAAGGTGACAACTAGTTCAGCTCGAGGCGAAATTTATGATGCCAGCGGCAAGCCCTTGGTTGAAAATACTGTGAAACAAGTTGTTTCCTTTACTCGAAACAACAAAATGACGGCTGCAGATTTGAAAGAAACAGCCAAGAAGTTGCTAGCCTATGTGGGAGTTTCTTCTCCAACATTGACTGACCGACAGTTGGCAGACTATTACCTAGCAGATCAAGATGTCTATAAGAAAGCAGTGGAAAGTTTACCACATGAGAAACGACTAGATTCTGACGGAAATCAATTATCTGAATCCGAACTTTACAATAACACTGTTGAAAGTATCAATCCAAGTCAATTGACCTACTCGGATGACGAAAAGAAAGAAATTTACCTCTTTAGCCAACTCAATGCAGTTGAAAATTTTGCGACAGGTACCATTGCGACAGATTCCTTGACAGATACACAGATTGCCTTGATTGCTTCGGCTTCTAAGAATTTACCTGGCATCAGTATTTCGACTTCCTGGGATCGAAAAGTTCTAGAAACTTCACTTTCTTCTATAGTAGGTAGTGTATCCAGTGAAAAAGCTGGTCTCCCAGCTGAAGAAGCAGATGCTTATATTAAAAAGGGTTATTCTTTAAATGACCGTGTTGGGACTTCTTATTTAGAAAAACAATACGAGGAAACCTTGCAAGGAAAACGTTCGGTGAAAGAAATCCATCTAGATAAGTACGGTAACATGGAAAGTGTTGAAAATATCGAAGACGGTAGCAAAGGGAACAATATTAAACTGACCATTGATTTGGCCTTCCAAGATAGTGTGGATAATCTTCTTAAAAGTTACTTCAATTCCGAGTTAGGAAATGGAGGAGCTAGATATTCTGAAGGTGTTTATGCAGTTGCTTTGAACCCAAAAACAGGTGCAGTTTTGTCTATGTCAGGGCTCAAACATGATCTGAAAACGGGAGAGCTAACGCCTGATTCCTTGGGAACGGTGACTAATGTCTTTGTCCCAGGTTCGGTTGTCAAGGCGGCGACCATCAGTTCTGGTTGGGAAAATGGAGTCTTGTCAGGGAACCAAACCTTGACAGACCAACCGATTGTCTTCCAAGGTTCAGCTCCAATTAATTCATGGTATACTCAGGCTTACGGTTCATTCCCGATTACAGCTGTGGAAGCCTTGGAGTATTCTTCTAATACCTACATGGTTCAAACGGCTTTGGGAATTATGGGACAGACCTATCAACCTAATATGTTTGTTGGAACTAGTAATTTGAAATCAGCTATGGGGAAACTTCGTTCGACATTTGCTGAATATGGTCTTGGAGCCTCAACAGGCATTGACCTTCCAGATGAATCAACTGGTTTTATACCAAAAGAGTATAATTTTGCTAATTACATTACCAATGCCTTTGGTCAGTTTGATAACTACACTCCTATGCAATTGGCCCAGTACGTTGGAACCATTGCCAACAACGGTGTTCGGATTGCACCTCACATTGTCGAGGGGATTTATGGAAACAATGAACAAGGCGGCTTAGGGAACTTAATCCAATCTGTTGAATCCAAGGAAATGAATAAAATTAATATTTCTGAGTCTGATGTTTCCATCCTCCAACAAGGATTTTATCAAGTTTCACATGGTGGGAGTGCTCTGACGACAGGTCGTGCCTTTTCCAATGGTGCAGCTGTATCCATTAGTGGTAAAACAGGTACTGCCGAAAGTTATGTTGAGGGTGGTCAAGAAGCTAACAATACTAATGCTGTGGCCTATGCACCATCAGATAATCCTCAAATCGCTGTAGCTGTTGTCTTCCCTCATAACACCAACCTTACAAATGGTGTCGGACCTTCCATTGCGCGCGACATTATCAACCTCTATAACCAACATCATCCAATGAATTAGAAAGGAACATATGCTTTATCCAACACCTATTGCCAAGCTGATTGATAGCTATTCAAAGTTACCAGGTATCGGGATTAAGACGGCTACCCGTCTGGCCTTCTATACTATTGGAATGTCTGATGACGATGTCAATGAATTTGCCAAAAACCTCCTTTCTGCTAAGAGAGAGCTAACCTATTGTTCAGTTTGTGGTCGTTTGACTGATGACGATCCTTGCTCTATCTGTACCGATCCAAGTCGTGACCAGACAACGATTTTAGTTCTCGAGGATAGTCGTGATGTGGCAGCCATGGAGAACATCCAAGAATACCACGGACTCTATCATGTTTTACACGGACTCATTTCTCCTATGAATGGCGTCAGTCCTGATGATATCAATCTCAAGAGTCTCATGACTCGTCTGATGGACAGTGAAGTTTCAGAGGTCATCGTAGCAACCAATGCCACAGCAGATGGGGAAGCAACTTCTATGTATCTTTCACGTTTGCTCAAGCCAGCTGGGATTAAAGTTACACGCCTGGCACGAGGTCTTGCTGTGGGAGCAGATATCGAGTATGCGGACGAAGTCACACTCTTACGAGCCATTGAAAATCGGACAGAGCTGTAAGTCTAGACAAATTAACAAACTCAATTCATTTATACAAAAAATCAAGGAGGCCGACATTTGTTTTATCGGTCTCTCTTTAGATTTCTTAAAGACTAGTATCAGGTTCAAGTTTCAAAAAAAGAAGCAAATATGATATACTAAAGAGCAAGTATTCTATTAGAATTAGGACAAGTAATATGAAACAAACGATTATTCTTTTATACGGTGGGCGTAGTGCAGAGCGCGAAGTCTCTGTCCTTTCTGCGGAAAGTGTCATGCGTGCGGTTAACTACGATCGTTTCACTGTTAAGACTTTCTTTATCAGTCAGTCAGGTGACTTTATCAAAACGCAAGAATTTAGCCAGACTCCTGGTCAAGAGGACCGTCTTATGACCAATGCGACTATTGATTGGGATAAGAAAGTTGCTCCAAGTGCTATCTATGAAGAAGGGGTAGTGGTCTTTCCAGTCCTTCATGGTCCGATGGGAGAGGATGGCTCTGTTCAAGGATTCCTTGAAGTTTTGAAAATGCCCTATGTCGGCTGTAATATCTTGTCATCAAGCCTTGCTATGGACAAAATCACGACCAAGCGTGTGTTAGAATCTGCTGGTATTGCCCAAGTTCCTTATGTGGCTATCGTTGAAGGGGATGATGTGACTTCTAAAATCGCTGAAGTTGAAGAAAAATTGACTTATCCAGTCTTCACTAAGCCGTCAAACATGGGTTCAAGTGTGGGTATTTCTAAGTCTGAAAATCAAGAAGAACTTCGTCAATCCTTGAAACTGGCCTTCCAATATGACAGCCGCGTCTTGGTTGAGCAAGGAGTGAATGCCCGTGAAATCGAGGTTGGTCTCTTGGGTAACTACAATGTCAAAAGCACGCTGCCAGGAGAAGTTGTCAAAGATGTTGCCTTCTATGACTATGACGCCAAGTATATTGATAACAAGATTACCATGGATATCCCAGCCAAGATCAGTGATGACGTGGTAGCTGTCATGCGTCAAAATGCAGAAACAGCCTTTCGTGCCATTGGTGGCCTCGGTCTCTCTCGTTGTGATTTCTTTTATACAGATAAGGGAGAAATCTTCCTAAATGAGCTTAATACCATGCCAGGTTTCACCCAGTGGTCTATGTACCCACTACTTTGGGACAATATGGGAATCAGTTACCCAGACCTAATCGAGCGTTTGGTGGACCTTGCCAAGGAAAGTTTTGACAAGCGCGAAGCGCATTTGCTATAAAAATGAAAGAAGGGGTAGGAGCCAGAACCATCACTGCAAGGTGATCAGAGTTCTCGGACTTCAACCCTTTTTAAAGGAGTAGAAATGAAATTAACAATCCATGAAGTGGCCCAAGTTGTAGGGGCTAAAAATGATGTGACAATTTATCCAGATAGTCCACTAGTTAAGGCGGAATTTGACAGTCGTTTGATTGCTGCAGGGGACTTATTTGTGCCCCTAAAAGGTGCGCGTGATGGCCATGACTTTATCGAAACAGCTTTTGAAAATGGCGCTGCTGCAACCCTGTCTGAGAAAGAGGTCGCAAATCATCCCTACATTCTAGTAGACGACGTTTTGGCTGCCTTTCAATCACTAGCTGCCTACTATCTTGAGAAAACAGCTGTTGATGTCTTTGCAGTTACGGGTTCAAATGGTAAGACGACGACCAAGGATATGTTAGCACACTTGCTATCAACAACCTACAAAACTTACAAAACACAAGGAAACTACAATAATGAGATTGGTCTTCCTTACACGGTTCTTCACATGCCTGAAGGAACAGAAAAGTTGGTCTTGGAGATGGGACAGGATCACTTGGGAGATATTCATCTCTTGTCAGAATTGGCTCACCCAAAGACAGCCATCGTGACCTTGGTTGGAGAAGCCCATTTGGCCTTTTTCAAAGATCGTTCTGAAATTGCTAAAGGAAAAATGCAAATTGCAGACGGGATGGCACCTGATTCCTTGCTTTTAGCTCCAGCTGACACTATTGTAGAGGACTACTTGCCAACTGACAAAAAGGTAGTTCGTTTTGGGCAAGGGGCAGAGCTGGAAATTACAGACTTAGTTGAGCGCAAGGACAGTCTGACCTTTAAAGCTAATTTCTTGGAAAAAGCTCTTGATTTGCCAGTGACTGGTAAGTACAATGCTACCAATGCTATGATTGCATCTTATGTTGCCCTACAAGAAGGAGTTTCAGAGGAGCAAATTCGTTTGGCCTTCCAAAATCTTGAATTGACACGTAACCGTACCGAGTGGAAGAAAGCAGCCAATGGAGCAGACATTCTGTCAGATGTTTACAATGCCAATCCGACTGCTATGAAATTGATTTTAGAGACTTTCTCTGCTATTCCAGCCAATGAAGGTGGCAAGAAAATTGCAGTCTTGGCGGATATGAAGGAACTCGGTGACCAGTCTGTTCAACTCCATAACCAGATGATTTTGAGCCTCTCACCAGATGTACTTGATACCGTGATTTTCTACGGAGAAGATATTGCTGAATTAGCTCAACTGGCCAGTCAAATGTTCCCAATTGGCCACGTTTACTACTTCAAGAAAACAGAAGACCAAGACCAATTTGAAGACCTAGTTAAGCAGGTCAAAGAAAGCCTTGGAGCCCATGACCAAATCTTGCTCAAAGGCTCTAACTCTATGAATCTAGCTAAGTTGGTAGAAAGTTTAGAAAATGAAGACAAGTGATTTTGCTAAGTATCTTCAAAGAATGATTGCTCTTACAGATACTGGACTAACCTTTACAAAGGATCCTTTTGACCGTGAGCGCTACGAAGACTTGCGAAGTCTGTTATCTGAAATGTTGAATCAGGTATCAGACCTTGATGCAGACGAAGTGGCAGAACTCTTGAAACCGACCTCCGCTTATGCGACTCCTTTAATGGACGTCCGTGCTTGGATAGTTGAGGATGAAAAAATTTGTCTGGTTAGGGGACAAGGAGAGAATGATTGGGCTTTGCCAGGTGGCTTTGGTGAAGTCGGCTATTCTCCAACAGAAAATATTCTCAAGGAAATTGAAGAAGAAACCGGTTTTGAAGCTAAAGTAGAAAGACTACTAGCTGTTTTTGATACCAATCGTTTCCAACTACAGAGCAAACAGTATGCAAAGTTTGTTTTTGAATGTAAGCTTCTCGCTGGGCAATTCCAAGAAAATCAAGAAATTGCTGACCTTCAATTTTTTGCCATTGACCAACTGCCAGCCTTATCTGAAAAACGCATTACCAAAGAGCAAATAGAGATTCTTTGGCAGGTTTATCAAGGTCAGAGGGAGCAATATCTTGACTAAAAAGATGATTATCGTATTTCTAAATCCATTTTTGACAAATAGCATGGTATAATAATATGCAGGAAAATTTTGAATCACGAGGAAGACTAGATGAATTTATGGGATATTTTCTTTACGACTCAGGCAACAGAGCCACCCAAGTTTGATCTTTTTTGGTATGTCAGTATATTTACACTCTTGGCCTTGACCTTTTATACAGCCTATCGTTATCGTGAAAAGAAGGTTTACCAACGATTTTTCCAGATTTTACAGGCTGTTCAGTTGATTCTACTTTATGGTTGGTATTGGGTCAATCATATGCCACTGTCAGAAAGCTTACCCTTTTACCATTGCCGTATGGCTATGTTTGTGGTGCTCTTGCTTCCTGGTCAGTCTAAATATAGGCAGTATTTTGCATTATTGGGGACATTTGGGACATTAGCAGCCTTTGTTTATCCAGTGCCAGATGCCTATCCTTTCCCCCATATTGCGATTTTGTCCTTTATCTTTGGGCATTTAGCACTCTTGGGGAACTCTCTAGTTTATCTATTGAGACAGTATGATGCACGATTGCTAGATGTGAAGAGAATTTTTATCATGACTTTTGCCCTAAATGCCTTGATTTTTGTGGTCAATTTGGTAACAGGTGGAGATTATGGATTCTTGACAAAACCGCCATTGGTTGGAGATCACGGCTTAGTAGCTAATTATTTAATCGTTTCTCTGGCCCTGTCAGCAGCGATTACGTTGACAAAGAAAATCTTGGAACTATTTTTAGAACAAGAAGCAGAAAAAATGATTGCAAAGAAAGCTTAGAAATGAGCTTTCTTTTTGTACACTAGATAGATTGTTGATAAAGTTTACAGTGAATGAATTTTTGAACAGAAAAACTAAAAATTGGCTAGTAAATTTAGGAAAAACTAAGCACAATCAGATTTTTTGTGTTATAATATTCTGTGAATAGCTATGCCCATGTTTAGCTATGGAATATTACGAAGTGAGAAACTTGGAAGATAGAGAGGATGCGATGTAATGGCTAGAGAAGGCTTTTTTACAGGTCTAGATATTGGAACAAGCTCTGTTAAGGTGCTTGTAGCCGAGCAGAGAAATGGTGAATTAAATGTAATTGGCGTGAGTAATGCCAAAAGTAAAGGTGTAAAGGATGGAATCATTGTTGATATTGATGCAGCAGCAACTGCTATCAAATCAGCTATTTCCCAAGCAGAAGAAAAGGCAGGCATTTCGATTAAATCAGTGAATGTCGGCTTGCCTGGAAATCTTCTGCAGGTAGAACCAACTCAAGGGATGATTCCAGTAACATCTGATACCAAGGAAATTACGGATCAAGATGTTGAAAATGTTGTCAAATCAGCTTTGACAAAGAGTATGACACCTGACCGTGAAGTCATTACCTTTATTCCTGAAGAATTTATTGTGGATGGTTTCCAAGGAATTCGTGACCCACGTGGCATGATGGGGGTTCGCCTTGAAATGCGTGGCTTGCTTTATACAGGCCCTCGTACTATCTTGCACAATTTGCGTAAGACAGTTGAACGTGCAGGTGTTCAGGTTGAAAATGTTATCATTTCACCACTAGCAATGGTTCAATCAGTTTTGAACGAAGGTGAACGTGAATTTGGTACTACAGTGATTGATATGGGGGCAGGTCAAACGACTGTCGCTACAATTCGTAACCAAGAACTCCAGTTCACCAATATTCTCCAAGAAGGCGGAGATTATGTAACTAAGGATATCTCTAAAGTCTTGAAGACATCACAGAAACTAGCCGAAGGTTTGAAATTAAACTATGGAGAGGCTTATCCTCCTCTCGCAAGTAAAGAAACATTCCAAGTTGAAGTGATCGGGGAAGTAGAACCTGTTGAAGTAACAGAAAATTACTTGTCAGAGATTATTTCTGCACGAATCAAGCATATCTTTGAACAAATCAAACAAGACTTGGAGAGAAGACATTTATTGGATCTTCCTGGTGGAATTGTTTTGATCGGTGGAAATGCTATTTTACCGGGTATGGTAGAATTGGCTCAAGAAGTCTTTGGCGTTCGTGTCAAACTCTATGTTCCAAACCAAGTTGGTATTCGCAATCCAGCCTTTGCGCATGTGATTAGTCTATCGGAATTCGCTGGACAATTGACAGAAGTCAATCTTTTGGCTCAACGAGCAGTCAAGGGTGAAGTTGCTCTGACTCATCAACCAATTAGTTTTGGGGGAATGATTCAGAAAACAGCTCAGTTTGTACAATCAACGCCTGTTCAACCAGCTCCTACTCCAGAAGTAGAGCCGGTGGCTCCTACAGAACCAATGGCGGATTTCCAACAAGCTTCACAAAATAAACCGAAATTAGCAGATCGTTTCCGTGGCTTGATCGGAAGCATGTTTGACGAATAAAGAGGAAAAATAAATTATGACATTTTCATTTGATACAGCTGCTGCTCAAGGTGCAGTGATTAAAGTAATTGGTGTCGGTGGAGGTGGTGGCAATGCCATCAACCGTATGGTCGACGAAGGTGTTACAGGCGTAGAATTTATCGCAGCAAACACAGATGTACAAGCATTGAGTAGTACAAAAGCTGAGACTGTTATTCAGTTGGGACCTAAATTGACTCGTGGTTTGGGTGCAGGAGGTCAACCTGAGGTTGGTCGTAAAGCTGCTGAAGAAAGCGAAGAAACACTGACGGAAGCTATCAGTGGTGCGGATATGGTCTTCATCACTGCTGGTATGGGAGGAGGCTCTGGAACTGGAGCTGCTCCTGTTATTGCTCGTATCGCCAAAGATTTAGGTGCTCTTACAGTTGGTGTTGTAACACGTCCGTTTGGTTTTGAAGGAAGCAAACGTGGACAATTTGCTGTAGAAGGAATCAATCAACTACGTGAGCATGTAGATACTCTATTGATTATCTCAAACAACAACTTGCTTGAAATTGTTGATAAGAAAACACCGCTCTTGGAGGCTCTTAGCGAAGCGGATAACGTTCTTCGTCAAGGTGTTCAAGGAATTACCGATTTGATTACCAACCCAGGATTGATTAACCTTGACTTTGCCGATGTGAAAACAGTTATGGCAAATAAAGGGAACGCCCTAATGGGTATCGGTATTGGTAGTGGAGAAGAACGTGTAGTAGAAGCAGCTCGTAAAGCAATCTACTCACCACTTCTTGAAACAACGATTGATGGTGCTGAGGATGTTATCGTCAACGTTACTGGCGGACTTGACTTGACTTTGATTGAAGCAGAAGAAGCATCGGAAATCGTTAACCAAGCAGCTGGTCAAGGAGTGAACATCTGGCTCGGAACATCTATTGATGAAAGCATGCGTGATGAAATTCGCGTAACAGTTGTTGCAACAGGTGTTCGTCAAGATCGTGTTGAAAAGGTAGTAGCTCCACAAGCTAGACCTACTACTAACTACCGTGAGACAGTGAAACCAGCTCATTCACATGGCTTTGATCGTCATTTTGATATGGCAGAAACAGCTGAATTGCCAAAACAAAATCAACGTCGATTGGAACAAACTCAAGGATCTGCTTTTGGTGATTGGGATTTGCGACGTGAGACGATTGTTCGTCCAACTGATTCAGTTGTATCACCAGTCGAACGTTTCGAAGCACCATCTTTAGAAGAGGATGAATTAGAAACTCCTCCATTTTTCAAAAATCGTTAAGTAAATGAATTTGAAAGAAAATACAGAACGTGTTTTTCAACAAATAAAAGATGCAAGTCAGCAGGCAGGAAGAGAAGATAATTCTGTTTCAGTTCTTGCTGTTACAAAATATGTAGACGTGCCGACAGCGGAGGCTTTGCTTCCGCTAGGTGTGCATCATATTGGTGAAAATCGTGTGGATAAATTTCTTGAGAAATATGAAGCTTTAAAAGATAGAAATATTACCTGGCATTTGATTGGAACCTTGCAAAGACGCAAGGTCAAAGATGTCATTCAGTATGTTGATTATTTCCACGCTTTGGATTCATTAAAGCTAGCAGAAGAAATTCAAAAGAGAAGTGACCGAGTTGTTAAGTGTTTCTTACAAGTGAATATCTCAAGGGAAGAGAGCAAACATGGTTTTTCAAAGGAAGAACTACTGGAGCTCTTGCCAGAATTAGCAACCTTAGATAAAATTGAATATGTAGGCTTGATGACTATGGCTCCTTTTGAAGCTAGTAGTGATGAGTTGAAAGAAATTTTTAAAGCTACACAGGATTTGCAACTAGAAATTAGAGAAAAACAAATTTCCAATATGCCAATGACGGACTTGAGTATGGGTATGAGTCGTGACTACAAGGAAGCGATTGAATTTGGCTCAACATTTGTCAGAATTGGTACAGCATTTTTTAAGTAGGAAAGAAATATGTCTTTAAAAGATAGATTTGATAGATTTATAGATTATTTTACAGAAGATGGAGAAGATGCTGGTATTACTTATCAGCCTAAAGCTGAGGAACCGATTGTGGCTCCAGTTCCTTCCGTAAAAGAGTTACCTCAACAAATTGCAACTACGCCATCTAAAGAAAAAAACATTACTCGTCTTCATGCCCGTCAACAAGAGTTGGCTATGCAAAGTCAACGTTCTACAGATAAGGTGACAATTGATGTTCGTTACCCACGCAAATACGAAGATGCTACAGATATTGTTGATTTATTAGCTGGTAACGAAAGTATTTTGATTGATTTTCAATATATGACAGAGATTCAAGCACGTCGTTGTTTAGATTATCTGGATGGAGCTTGTCATGTTCTAGCTGGAAATTTGAAAAAGGTAGCTTCTACCATGTATCTGTTGACACCAGTGAATGTTATTGTAAATGTTGAAGATATTCGTTTACCAGATGAATCACAAAATGGTGAATTTGGTTTTGACATGAAGCGTACGAGAGTGAAATAATGCTCTTTCTCATTCGTTTTATTCAAAATGCAGTAGATATCTATTCACTGATTTTAGTCGTTTTTGCTCTGATGTCTTGGTTCCCAAATGCTTATGAATCGCGCCTAGGTCGCTTGATTATTAGCTTAGTGAAACCGATAATAGCTCCTTTACAACGCTTACCCCTTCAGATTGCAGGGCTTGACTTGTCTGTCTGGATTGCGGTATTATTAGTGCATTTTTTAGGGAACCAATTGATTCGACTTTTAGTGATTTTTCTATGAACAAGATGATTTATCAACACTTTTCTAAGAATGATTCGTCTTTTATTGATAAAGGAGCCGAATGGATAAAAAAGGTAGAAGATTCTTATTCTCCGTTTTTAACACCTTTTGTAAATCCTCATCAAGAAAAGATTCTAAAGGTTCTAGCATCAACGAAGGGCATCTCCTACATGAGTAGTCGGCAGTTTCTTGAAACTGAATACGTACGGATACTCCTGTATCCTGATTATTTCGAACCCGAATTCTCTGATTTTGAACTATCCTTGCAAGAAATAGTTTATTCTAATAAGTTTGAACGTTTAACGCATGCAAAAATATTAGGGACTGTTTTAAATCAGCTGGGAATTGATAGGAAGCTGTTTGGTGATATCTTAGTCAATGAAGAGAGAGCACAGATTATCATTAATCGACAGTTTACTCTCCTTTTCCAAGACGGCATTACGAAAATTGCCCGTCTACCTGTTCGTCTAGAAGAACGGGATTTTACTGAGAAAATTGCTACAGCAGAAGATTATCAAGAATTGGATATTTGTATCGCTAGTTCTAGATTAGATGTTTTCCTAGCGGGGGTCTTCAAACTGTCAAGAAATCAGGCAAATCAGTTAATTGAAAAGCAGGCAGTTCAAGTTAATTACCATTTAGTTGAAAAATCAGATTATACAGTTCAAGTTGGAGACTTGATTAGTGTAAGGAAATTTGGTCGATTGAAACTCATTAGAGATAATGGGCAAACCAAAAAAGATAAAAAGAAATTAACGGTCCAATTGTTATTAAGTAAGTGAGGAAAAATATGCCAATTACATCGTTAGAAATCAAAGATAAAACCTTTAGCACACGCTTCAGAGGGTTTGATCAAGAAGAAGTAGATGAATTTTTAGATATTGTAGTCCGTGATTATGAGGATTTAGTTCGCTCTAATCATGATAAGGATTTACATATTAAGAGTTTGGAAGAGCGTTTGTCTTACTTTGATGAGATGAAAGATTCATTGAGCCAGTCTGTATTGATTGCACAAGACACAGCTGAACGAGTAAAACAAGCTGCAGCTGAACGTTCAAATAATATTATCCATCAAGCAGAGCAAGATGCACAACGTTTATTGGAAGAAGCTAAGTATAAGGCAAATGAAATTCTTCGTCACGCAACTGATAATGCTAAGAAAGTTGCTGTTGAAACAGAAGAATTGAAGAACAAGAGTCGTGTCTTTCACCAACGTCTCAAATCTACCATTGAGAGCCAGTTAGCAATTGTTGAATCATCAGATTGGGAAGACATTCTTCGCCCAACAGCGACTTATCTTCAAACAAGTGATGAGGCCTTTAAAGAAGTTGTTAGCGAAGTTTTAGGTGACTCTGTCTTACAACAGCATTCAGAGGAAGAACCAATTGATATTACTCGTCAGTTTTCTCCTGAGGAAATGGCAGAGTTGCAAGCACGTATCGAAGCGGCTAATAAGGAACTTGCGGAAGCCGAAGCAAGAGCCGAGCAGGAACAAGTAGTTTCACCAGCTCCTGTTGTTGAAGAAAGTCTAGCTCATCCAGTTGGTCCGATGTATGAAGAACCAGAAGTAGCCCCAAGCCATTACTCAGGCCCAACACCTGCTACTGAAGCTGTAAATTCAGAACCAGGTTTTGTGGCACCGCAAGAATCTGTTACAATTTTATAAGAAATAATCTGAGAACAATATCTTATCCTTATATTTCCAGCGAGCAGGAGATGGTGTGAGTCCTGTAATCCCTAATGATAAGATTATCCTCTCAAACAATCAAGTCTGAATGGAGTAAGATTTGACGTTCCCCACGTTACGGGATAAGAGGGAGAAAGATTAAATCTTTTTCCAAATAAAGGTGGTACCACGATTTTCGTCCTTTTTGGCAGTCGTGGTTTTTAATTTGTTATTATTTATAAAGGAGATACCATGAAACTCAAAGATACCCTTAACCTTGGGAAAACAGCTTTCCCAATGCGTGCAGGACTTCCTACCAAAGAACCAGTTTGGCAAAAGGAATGGGAAGATGCAAAACTTTACCAACGTCGTCAAGAATTGAACCAAGGAAAACCTCATTTCACCTTGCATGATGGCCCTCCATACGCGAACGGAAATATCCACGTTGGCCATGCTATGAATAAGATTTCAAAAGATATCATTGTCCGCTCAAAATCTATGTCAGGTTTTTACGCACCATTTATCCCTGGTTGGGACACTCATGGTCTACCAATCGAGCAAGTTTTGGCAAAACAAGGTGTCAAACGCAAAGAAATGGACTTGGTTGAGTACTTGAAACTTTGCCGTGAATACGCTCTTTCACAAGTAGATAAACAACGTGAAGACTTTAAACGTTTGGGTGTTTCTGGTGACTGGGAAAATCCGTATGTGACGTTGACTCCTGATTATGAAGCAGCACAAATCCGTGTCTTCGGTGAAATGGCTAACAAGGGCTATATCTACCGTGGAGCCAAGCCAGTTTACTGGTCTTGGTCATCAGAGTCTGCCCTTGCTGAAGCAGAGATTGAATACCATGACTTGCTTTCTACATCTCTTTACTATGCCAATAAGGTAAAAGATGGCAAAGGTGTTCTAGATGCAGATACTTATATCGTTGTCTGGACAACGACTCCATTTACCATCACAGCTTCTCGTGGTTTGACTGTTGGAGCGGATATTGATTACGTTTTGGTTCAACCTGCTGGTGAAAATCGTAAGTTTGTAGTTGCTGCAGAATTGTTGACTAGCTTGTCTGAGAAGTTTGGCTGGTCTGATGTTCAAGTTTTAGCAACTTACCGTGGTCAAGAATTGAATCATATCGTAACAGAACACCCATGGGATACAGCTGTAGATGAATTGGTTATCCTTGGTGACCATGTTACAACTGACTCTGGTACAGGTATTGTCCATACAGCCCCTGGTTTTGGTGAGGATGACTACAATGTTGGTATTGCTAATGGTCTTGAAGTTGCAGTGACTGTTGACGAACGTGGTATCATGATGAAGAATGCTGGTCCTGAGTTTGAAGGTCAATTCTATGAAAAGGTAGTTCCAACTGTTATTGAAAAACTTGGTAACCTCCTTCTAGCCCGAGAAGAAATCTCTCACTCATACCCATTTGACTGGCGTACGAAGAAACCAATCATCTGGCGTGCAGTTCCACAATGGTTTGCCTCAGTTTCTAAATTCCGCCAAGACATCTTGGACGAAATTGAAAAAGTGAAATTCCACTCAGAATGGGGTAAAGTCCGTCTTTACAATATGATCCGTGACCGTGGCGACTGGGTTATCTCTCGTCAACGTGCTTGGGGTGTTCCACTTCCTATCTTCTACGCTGAAGATGGTACAGCTATCATGACAGCTGAAACGATTGAACACGTAGCTCAACTCTTTGAAGTACACGGTTCAAGAATTTGGTGGGAACGTGATGCTAAGGACCTCTTGCCAGAAGGATTTACTCACCCAGGTTCACCAAATGGCGAGTTCAAGAAAGAAACAGACATCATGGACGTTTGGTTTGACTCAGGTTCATCATGGAATGGAGTTGTGGTAAACCGTCCTGAGTTGACTTACCCAGCAGACCTTTACCTAGAAGGTTCTGACCAATACCGTGGTTGGTTCAACTCATCACTTATCACATCTGTTGCCAACCATGGCGTAGCACCTTACAAACAAATCTTGTCACAAGGTTTTGCCCTTGACGGTAAAGGTGAGAAGATGTCTAAATCTCTTGGAAATACTATTGCTCCAAGCGATGTTGAAAAACAATTTGGTGCTGAAATCTTGCGTCTCTGGGTAACAAGTGTCGACTCAAGTAACGACGTGCGTATCTCTATGGATATCTTGAGCCAAGTCTCTGAAACTTACCGTAAGATTCGTAACACCCTTCGTTTCTTGATTGCCAATACATCTGACTTTAACCCAGCTCAAGATGCAGTAGCTTACGATGAGCTTCGTTCAGTTGATAAGTACATGACGATTCGCTTTAACCAGCTTGTTAAGATCATTCGTGACGCTTATGCTAACTTTGAATTCTTGACAATCTACAAGGCCTTGGTGAACTTTATCAACGTTGATTTGTCAGCCTTTTACCTTGATTTTGCCAAAGATGTTGTTTATATCGAAGGTGCAAAATCATTGGAACGCCGTCAAATGCAGACTGTCTTCTATGATATTCTTGTGAAAATCACCAAACTCTTGACACCAATCCTTCCTCACACAGCAGAGGAAATCTGGTCATATCTTGAGTTTGAAGTAGAAGACTTCGTTCAATTGTCAGAATTGCCAGAAGCAGAGACATTTGCTAATCAAGAAGAAATCTTGGATACATGGGCTGCCTTCATGGACTTCCGTGGACAAGCTCAAAAAGCTTTGGAAGAGGCTCGTAATGCCAAAGTTATCGGTAAATCGCTTGAAGCACACTTGACAGTTTATCCAAACGAAGTTGTGAAAACTCTACTCGAAGCAGTAAACAGCAATGTAGCTCAACTTTTAATCGTGTCTGAATTGACCATTGCAGAAGGAGCAGCTCCAGAAGCTGCCGTTAGCTTCGAAGATGTAGCCTTTACAGTTGAACGCGCTGCAGGTGAAGTATGTGACCGTTGCCGTCGTATCGACCCAACAACAGCAGAACGCAGCTACCAGGCAGTTATCTGTGACCACTGTGCAAGCATCGTAGAAGAAAACTTTGCAGACGCAGTTGCAGAAGGATTTGAAGAGAAATAGTCTAAGAAAAATACAGGTGAAATTCCTGTATTTTTTTAAAAAATAAAAACTTTAATAAAAATATGGTATAATATACCTTATTAAAATAAAAGGAGACAGTTATGAAGACAAAAACACTTGCATAAGTTGCTGGAATTATTGGGACTATCGCAGGCACGCTCTTGGCAATTTTACCTGTAATTATATTAATGATTGTACCTATTTTTGAGAATGAAGATTTTACGGGAGTAATTTTGGCGATTATTTTCATTGTTTTTACATTAGTGAAAATCGCAACTCTAATTCTTGGAATTCTCTCTCTAATCTACTATAAGGATGATAAGCGTATTTCAATGGCACCATCTATTTTGTTAATCGTAGGTTCTGTAGTAGGCTTGATTCCATTTTTAGGCTGGATTGGTGGCATCGTCATTGTCATCGGTGGTGCCCTTTTTTTAACAAGCTTGAAACAATTTCAAGTTCAAGAATAGTTGTTTATTGGGAGAAGGGGCGTTTACCTCTTCTCTTTTTAATCGATTTTGACTAGCTTTTTTGTGAAAAATTGTGTAAAATAGAATAGATAAACGAGGGGAAACCTCGGAAAATTTAAAGGAGAATCCATCTAATGGTAAAATTGGTTTTTGCTCGCCACGGTGAGTCTGAATGGAACAAAGCTAACCTTTTCACTGGTTGGGCTGATGTTGATTTGTCTGAAAAAGGTACACAACAAGCGATTGACGCTGGTAAATTGATCAAAGAAGCTGGTATCGAATTTGACCAAGCTTACACTTCAGTATTGAAACGCGCGATCAAAACAACTAACTTGGCTCTTGAAGCTTCTGACCAATTATGGGTTCCAGTTGAAAAATCATGGCGCTTGAACGAACGTCACTACGGTGGTTTGACTGGTAAAAACAAAGCTGAAGCTGCTGAACAATTTGGTGATGAGCAAGTTCACATCTGGCGTCGTTCATACGATGTATTGCCTCCAAACATGGATCGTGATGATGAGCACTCAGCTCACACTGACCGTCGTTACGCTTCACTTGACGATTCAGTTATTCCAGATGCTGAAAACTTGAAAGTGACTTTGGAACGTGCCCTTCCATTCTGGGAAGATAAAATCGCTCCAGCTCTTAAAGATGGTAAAAACGTATTCGTAGGAGCTCACGGTAACTCAATCCGTGCCCTTGTAAAACACATCAAAGGTTTGTCAGATGACGAAATCATGGACGTGGAAATCCCTAACTTCCCACCATTGGTATTCGAATTTGACGAAAAATTGAACGTAGTTTCTGAATACTACCTTGGAAAATAAAAAATTGTAAGTCTAGGATTGATTTCTAGACTTTTTATGTTAGTATGGTAGTATGATAAGGAATAAAAAACAAGATTATGTGCTGACCTACAAGCAACCAGCGTCAACAACATATAAAAGTTGGGAAGAAGAGGCTTTACCGATAGGCAATGGTTCTTTAGGGGCAAAAGTATTTGGGCTTATTGGTGCTGAGCGGATTCAATTCAATGAAAAGAGCCTTTGGTCTGGTGGTCCTCTTCCTGATAGTTCCGATTACCAGGGTGGAAATCTTCAGGATCAGTATGTTTTTTTAGCTGAGATTCGGCAGGCTTTGGAAAATAGAGACTACAATACTGCTAAGGAACTGGCTGAACAGCACCTAGTTGGACCAAAAACGAGTCAATATGGGACCTATCTGTCCTTTGGTGATATTCACATAGAGTTTAGCAATCAAGGTAAGACTTTGTATCAGGTGACGGATTACCAGAGACAGCTTAATATCAGTAAGGCGCTTGCGACAACTTCTTATGTCTATAAGGGGACGAGATTTGAACGTGAAGTCTTTGCCAGTTTTCCAGATGATCTCTTGGTTCAGCGCTTTACTAAGGAAGGGTCGGAAACTCTAGATTTTACTATGGACCTGTCGCTGACTCGTGATTTGGCTTCTGATGGAAAGTATGAGCAGGAAAAACTGGATTACAAGGAGTGCCAGCTGGATATCTCTACTTCCCATATCTTGATGAAGGGGCGGGTTAAGGACAATGACCTGCAGTTTGCTAGCTGTCTAGCTTGGAAAACGGATGGAGACATTAGAGTCTGGTCAGATAAGGTTCAGATATCAGGAGCCAGTTATGCCAATCTCTTCTTGGTGGCTAAGACGGATTTTGCCCAAAATCCTGCTAGCAATTATCGCAAGAAAATAGATTTAGAGCAACAGGTAAAGGACTTGGTGGAGACAGCTAAAGAAGAGGGTTATACCCAATTGAAATCAAGGCATATTGAGGACTATCAAGCCTTATTCCAGCGTGTTCAATTGGATTTGGGAGCTAATGGTGACATATCCACTACGGATGATTTGTTAAAAAATTATAAGTCACAAGAGGGGCAGGATTTGGAGGAGCTGTTCTTCCAGTATGGACGGTATTTATTGATTAGTTCGTCCAGAGACTGCCCAGATGCGCTACCAGCTAACCTACAGGGAGTCTGGAATGCGGTCGACAATCCTCCTTGGAATTCGGACTATCACTTAAATGTCAATCTTCAGATGAATTATTGGCCAGCCTATGTTACCAATCTCCTAGAGACGGCCTTTCCAGTCATCAATTAATATAGATGATTTACGTGTTTATGGTCGTCTAGCAGCTGCAAAGTATGCAGGAATCATCTCTCGGGAAGGGGAGGAGAATGGTTGGTTAGTCCATACCCAAGCGACTCCTTTTGGTTGGACGGCACCTGGTTGGGATTACTATTGGGGTTGGTCGCCAGCTTCCAATGCGTGGATGATGCAAACTGTTTATGAGGTCTATTCATTTTATAGGGATCAAGACTATCTCAGGGAGAAAATTTATCCCATGTTGAGGGAAACGGTTCGTTTTTGGAATGCCTTTTTACATAAGGATCAGCAGGCGTATCGTTGGGTCTCTTCTCCGTCTTATTCTCCAGAACATGGGCCGATTTCGATTGGCAATACCTATGACCAATCTCTGATTTGGCAATTATTCCATGATTTTATTCAGGCTGCTCAAGAATTAGAGCTGGATGCGGACTTGTTGACGGAAGTCAAAGAAAAATTTGACCTGCTTAATCCTCTACAAATCAATCAATCTGGTCGAATCAGAGAGTGGTATGAGGAGGAAGAGCAACATTTTCAAAATGAAAAAGTGGAGGCCCAGCATCGGCACGCTTCCCATCTAGTGGGACTCTATCCTGGCAATCTCTTTAGCTACAAGGGACAGGAGTATCTTGAAGCGGCGCGTTCTAGCCTCAATGATCGTGGAGACGGCGGCACAGGTTGGTCCAAGGCTAATAAGATCAATCTCTGGGCGCGTTTGGGAGATGGCAATCGAGCCCATAAATTATTAGCAGAGCAGTTAAAGACATCCACCTTGCCAAATCTTTGGTGTAGCCATCCTCCTTTTCAGATAGATGGTAATTTTGGTGCTAGCAGTGGCATGGCAGAAATGTTGCTCCAGTCTCATACAGCTTATCTGGTGCCTCTAGCCGCCCTACCCGATGCTTGGTCAACAGGTTCTGTTTCAGGTTTAGTGGCACGTGGACATTTTGAAGTGAGCATGAGCTGGGCGGATAAAAAACTCTTACAGTTGATCATTTTATCAAGAAGTGGGGGAGATTTGCGAGTCTCCTATCCAGGTATTGAAAAAAGTATGATTGAAGTGAATCAAGAAAAAGCAAAAGTGAAATGCATAGAGAAAGATTGTATTTCAGTGGCGACAGCAGAAGGCGATCTGGTTCAATTTTCTTTTTAAGAAGATGTCATACTCTTCGAAAATCAAATTCAAACCACGTCAGCTTTATCTGCAACCTCAAAGCGGTGCTTTGAGCAACCTGCGGCTAGCTTCCTAGTTTGCTCTTTGATTTTCATTGAGTATTAGAAGGCAGTGATTTGAAACTGCCTTTTTTGAAGGATTTGAGAATGTAAGCAGTTTCCAACTAGTTGAAAAAGCGTTATAATGGTAGTAGGAAGTAATTTGTTTGAGAGAGGATAGGTCTGATGGCTTATATTGAGATGAAACACTGTTACAAACGTTATCAGGTTGGGGACACGGAGATTGTGGCCAATCGTGATGTTAATTTTGAGATTGAAAAGGGAGAATTGGTTGTTATTCTAGGTGCGTCAGGTGCTGGTAAGTCAACAGTTCTCAATCTCCTAGGAGGTATGGATACCAATGATGAGGGGGAGATTTGGATCGATGGTGCCAATATTGCCAACTATAGTTCGCACCAACGAACAAACTATCGTCGTGAAGATGTAGGTTTTGTTTTTCAGTTTTATAATCTAGTGTCCAATTTGACAGCTAAGGAAAATGTGGAACTGGCTTCTGAAATCGTGACAGATGCCTTGAATCCTGAACAGGTATTGACAGATGTAGGTCTGGCTCATCGTCTCAATAACTTTCCAGCCCAGCTTTCTGGAGGGGAGCAACAGCGAGTCTCCATTGCACGCGCGGTAGCCAAAAATCCTAAAATTCTCCTTTGTGACGAACCGACTGGAGCCTTGGATTATCAGACGGGCAAGCAGGTTTTGAAAATCCTCCAAGATATGTCTCGTCAAAAGAGAGCGACGGTGATTATCGTGACTCACAATGGAGCTTTGGCGCCCATTGCTGATCGCGTGATTCATATGCACGATGCCAGTGTCAAGGATGTGGTGATGAACCATCATCCTCAGGATATTGATACATTGGAGTACTAGCATGATCAAGCGAAAAACCTATTGGAAGGACTTAATTCAGTCCTTCACAGGCTCCAAGGGGCGTTTTTTATCCATCTTGACCTTGATGATGTTGGGGTCTCTAGCCCTAGTAGGTCTCAAAGTAACCAGTCCTAACATGGAGGCGACAGCTAATGCTTATTTAACAACTGCGCAAACCTTGGATTTGGCAGTTATGTCTAACTATGGTTTGGATCAAGCAGATCAAGAAGAACTAGAACAGATAGAGGGTGCAGAGGTTGAGTTTGGCTATTTGACAGATGTGACTATGGAGAATGGGCAGGATGCTATTCGGCTCTACTCCAAACCAGCGCGAATTTCAACCTTTCAGCTAAGAGAGGGACGACTCCCTCAGACAGGACAGGAAATTGCTTTAGCCAGTCATTTGCAAGGCCAATATCGTGTGGGACAGGAGATTAGCTTTAAAGAAAAAGAAGGCAGTCATTCCTCTTTAAAAGACCATACCTATACCATTACTGGTTTTGTGGATTCAGCTGAAATCCTCTCTCAGAGAGATATGGGCTACGCAGGAAGTGGAAGTGGTACTTTAACCGCTTATGGGGTGATTTTACCTAGTCAGTTTGATCAGAAAGTCTACAATATAGCTCGTTTGAAATATCAAGATTTGTCAGGATTAAATGCTTTCTCAGCTGCTTATGAAGAAAAATCCAAACAGCATCAGGAAGACCTAGAACAAGCTTTATCAGATAATGGCAAGGCACGTCTGCAACTCTTGAAAAAAGAAGGACAAGAGTCTCTAGACAAGGGGCAAGAGACCCTTGACAAGGCTCAGGCTAATTTGCAGGAAGGCAAGCGTCGTTTAGCAACTGCTCAAGCTCGTTTACAGGCTCAGGAGAGTCAACTAGCCTTGCTGCCTCAAGCTCAGAGAGAGCAGGCCAGTGCTCAACTTATCCAAGCCAAGCAGGAATTGAGTAAGGAAGAGGACAAACTAAAGCAGGCTGAACAAAATCTAGCCAAAGAAAAGGAAAAATTAGAAAAACATCAGAAAGTTTTGGATGATTTGACGGAGCCAAGGTATCAAGTCTATAATCGGCAAACCATGCCAGGTGGTCAAGGATATCTCATGTATAGCAATGCTTCAGCCAGTATTCGGGCAGTGGGCAATATCTTTCCTGTGGTGCTTTATGTCGTAGCAGCCATGGTAACTTTTACAACCATGACTCGTTTTGTGGATGAAGAGCGAACTCATGCAGGGATTTTTAAAGCCTTGGGCTATCGTAGTAAGGATATTATCGCTAAATTTCTCTTCTACGGTCTAGTAGCTGGGACTGTAGGAACAGCTCTAGGTAGCATACTTGGCCATTATTTACTAGCCAGTGTGATTTCAAGTGTTATTACAAAAGGTATGGTGGTGGGAGAAACCCAGATTCAGTTCTATTGGACCTATAGCTTACTGGCTCTTGCTTTAAGTTGGTTGGCGAGTGTGTTACCAGCCTATCTGGTGGCTCGTAGGGAACTTCATGACGAAGCAGCCCAGCTTTTATTGCCTAAACCTCCTGTTAAAGGAGCTAAAATCTTACTGGAGCGCATCGGTTTTATTTGGCGTCGTCTCAGTTTTACTCATAAGGTAACAGCTCGTAATATCTTCCGTTATAAGCATCGGATGTTAATGACGATCTTTGGTATAGCAGGTTCTATAGCTTTGCTCTTTGCAGGTTTGGGAATCCAATCCTCTGTAGCAGGAGTTCCGTCTAGACAGTTTCAACAAATTCAACAGTATCAGATGATTATATCTGAAAATCCTAGTGCGACCAATCAGGACAAGGCAGAGTTAGAAGAAGTGTTGAAAGGGCAGGATATCCAAGCCTACCAGAAAATCTATTCTAAAACGCTAGACAAGGATTTCAAAGGCAAGGCTGGTCTTCAAACCATTACCCTTATGATGACAGATAAGGAAGATTTGACACCCTTTATCCATCTGCAGCATCATCAGCAGGAGCTGACATTAAACAATGGCGTCGTTATTACAGCTAAAGTCGCCCAGCTGGCTGGTGTCAAGGTTGGGCAGACTCTAGAAATTGAAGGTAAGGAGCTAAAGGTCGCTGCAATTGCTGAGAATTACGTTGGTCACTTTATTTATATGAGTCAGACTAGCTATGAGCAAATTTACGGACAGGTGCCCCAAGCCAACACTTATCTGGTCTCACTAGGGGATATCAGTGCATCTGGTATAGAAAGGCAGGCAGGCTTACTTATGAATCAAGCTGCGGTGTCAAGCGTCGTCCAGAATGCTTCAGCTATTCGACTATTTGACTCCGTCGCTAGCTCACTCAATCAGACCATGACTATCTTAGTTATCGTATCGGTTCTATTGGCTATTGTTATCCTCTACAATCTAACTAATATCAACGTAGCTGAGAGAATCCGTGAACTCTCTACTATCAAGGTTCTCGGCTTTCATAATAATGAAGTCACCCTCTACATTTATCGTGAGACGATTGTGCTGTCGCTTGTGGGAATCGTCCTTGGCCTAGTAGCTGGTTTCTATTTACATCAATTTTTGATTCAAATGATTTCGCCTGCGACTATTCTCTTTTATCCGCAGGTAGGCTGGGAAGTATATGTGATTCCGGTAGTAGCAGTAAGCATCATTTTGACCTTGCTTGGTTTCTTTGTCAATTATCATCTGAGAAAGGTTGATATGCTTGAAGCCTTGAAATCTGTAGAATAATTTATACTCAATGAAAATCAAAGAGCAAACTAGGAAACTAGCCGCAGGCTGTACTTGAGTACGGCAAGGCGACGTTGACGAGGTTTGAATTTGATTTTCGAAGAGTATTAGTTGTTTTTATCAGATCGAACTTGAGTTTACTCGTAAACAAAAATCCTCCGTTTCAAAGAGTAGGGAACTCTTTGTGACAGAGGATTTTTTCTATAGGGCTTTAGCAGCTGCAATTGCGGCTTCAAAGTTTGGTTCAGAATTGATATTGTCTACGTATTCAACGTAGCGAATAGTATTGTCAGTATCAAGGACAAAGACTGCGCGTGCCAATAGGTGCCACTCATTGATTAAGAGGGCATAATCACGTCCAAAGGACTGGTCGAAATAGTCTGAGAGCATGATGGCATTTTCAATACCTTCAGCACCACACCAACGTTTTTGGGCAAATGGTAGGTCCATAGAAACAGTCAATACGACCGTGTTGTCCAGTCCAGCCAGTTCTTCATTAAAACGACGCGTTTGAGTTGAGCAGATACCTGTATCGATAGAAGGCACGACACTCAAGACTTTTTTCTTACCATCAAAATCAGCCAGAGATTTTTTAGAAAGGTCTGTTGTAGTGAGAGAAAAATCAAGCGCCTTGTCGCCGACTTGTAGTTGTTTACCTGTAAAGCTCACAGGATTTCCGAGAAAAGTTACCATAGGATACTCCAATCTTTTTTCTTCCATTGTAGCTGAAACGGTCAGAATTTTCCAATGATTTGACCGGAAATATGGGCATAGAAAAAACGCCAGCTCACATGAGAATGACGTTTTTCAGAGTATTATTTTGCCAATCCTTCAGCAATCTTGTCAAGATTGTATTTCATCATGTTGTAGTAGCTGTCGCCTTCTTTACCTTGTTCTGCGATAGAGTCAGTAAAGATTTGTGCGTAGATTGGGATATTTGTGTCTTGTGAAACAGTCTTCATTGGACGGTCATCCACACTTGATTCTACAAAGAGTGAAGGAGTTTTTGTTTGGCGAAGTTTTTCAACCAAGGTCTTGATTTGGTCAGGTGTTCCTTCTTCTTCAGTATTGATTTCCCAAATATAGGCACTTGGGACACCGTAGGCTTTAGAGAAGTATTTGAAGCATCCTTCACTGGTTACGATCAATTTCTTCTCAGCAGGGATATTGTTGAATTTAGCTTTTGCTTCCTTGTCAAGTTTGTCTAACTTATCAGTATATTCTTTGAGATTTTTTTCGTAGAATTCCTTGTTGCTAGGATCTTTAGCACTCAATTGTTTTGCGATATTCTTAGCAAAAATCATACCGTTCTCAAGGTTAAGCCAAGCGTGTGGGTCTTCTTTACCTTTTTCGTTTTGGCCTTCAAGGTAGATAACATCAACGCCTTCACTGACTGCGAAGTAGTCTTTGTTTTCAGTTTTCTTGGCATTTTCTACCAATTTTGTAAACCAAGCATTGCCACCTGTTTCAAGGTTGATACCGTTATAGAAAATCAAATCAGCTTGAGATGTTTTCTTAACGTCTTCAGGAAGTGGTTCGTATTCGTGTGGGTCTTGACCAACAGGAACGATACTGTGAAGATCAATCTTGTCACCAGCAATATTTTTAGTAATATCAGCGATGATTGAGTTTGTAGCAACAACTTTTAGTTTTTGACCAGAAGTTGCATCTTTTTTTCCGCTAGCACATGCTACAAGAGCAATGACGGAAAGAAAGAGAACGAACAATGTACCTAATTTTTTCATTAGATCCTCCAATTTATTGGGGTTTTGCCCCTTATTTTAACAAATGTTTATTTTTCAGTTTCAAATATCGTTGTTTTGGAGCGATAAAGAAGCTAATGAGAAAGAAACTGGCAGCTGTAAGCACGATACTAGAACCTGCCGCAACGTTAAAGCTATAACCGATAAAGAGTCCCAAAACTGAAGCAGTAGCTCCAAAGGTTGAGGAAAGGAAAATCATGCTTTTCAGGCTATTAGCATACAGATAAGCAGTTGCAGCTGGGGTAATCAGCATGGCTACAATCAGGATAGTTCCGACACTTTGCATGGCTGTCACAGACACGAGAGTCAGGAGTACCATGAGAAGGTAGTGATAGAAATTGACAGGCATTCCCATGGCTTTGGCCAAGAGTTCATCAAAGGAAGTTATCAAGAGTTGCTTGAAGAAAATCCAGATCAACAAGAGAATGGCTGCCCCCACACCCATAGTAATAAACATATCCGTATCTTGGACGGCTAGGATATTACCAAAAAGGATATGGAAAAGGTCAGTTGAACTTTTAGCGACACTAATCAAGATGATACCGAGGGCTAAGAAAGAAGAAAAGGTAATGCCGATGGCGGTATCGCTTTTGATAATCGAGTTCCCCTTGATGTAGGTAATGATGATGGCAGCTAGCAATCCAAAGACAATGGCTCCGATAAAGAAGTCAAGGCCCAAGATAAAGGAGAGGGCTACACCTGGCAAAACAGCATGTGAAATGGCATCTCCCATGAGTGACATCCCGCGTAGAATGATGAAACATCCCACAGCTCCAGCTACGACCCCGACGACAATAGCTGTTATCAAGGCATTTTGTAGGAAATGGAATTTTTGCAATCCATCGATAAATTCTGCAATCATAGGTCACCTCCATTGAAAAAGAGTCGATTACCGTAAGCTTCTTTGAGATTGGCTTCGGTAAAGGTTTCTTTGGTCGGACCAAAGGCAATCACTTCTCGATTGACAAGCAAGACTTGATCGAAGTAGTGGGGAACCTTGCTGAGGTCGTGGTGGACGATGAGAACCGTCTTCCCAGCTTTTTTCAGATCTCTCAGCGTATTCATGATGATTTCCTCACTGACAGAATCAATCCCAACAAAAGGTTCATCCAAGAGGATATAGTCGGCTTCCTGCACCAAACATCTGGCAATCAAGACCCGCTGGAATTGACCTCCAGACAGTTGACTGATTTGACGTTCAGCGTAGTCAGCTAAGCCGACGATTTCAAGGGCTTCCTCTACTTTTTTCCAATGTTTAGCATTTAAACTGCGAAAGAGAGGGATAGAGGGAAAGAGTCCTAGCGAGACGCATTCCTTGACCTTGATGGGAAAGTTGTAGTCGATATTGATTTTTTGTTCGACATAGGCGATTCGGTGTAAGGATTTTTTAACTTCCTTGTCATCGAGAAATGCCTGACCTTGATGTGGGATAATTCCCAGCATCCCTTTTACTAGTGTTGATTTCCCAGCGCCGTTTGGGCCAATGATACCGGTAATTGTTGGTCCTTGGAGCACTAGTGAAATATCCTTAAGTGCCAACGTTTCTTTGTAGGAGACACTGAGGTTTTCGATACGTATCATAAACTTGTATTCCTCCTTTCTCTTAATATACCTTAAAAAAAAAATTAAGTCAAGTTAATTTTTCAAAAAATTAAAATAATAACTGAGAAATGATAGAAAAGGAAAGTTCATTTTTAATTGCATTCCCAGTTAATTTTTGTTAAGCTAAAAACAAGTACAAATGAAAGCGAGAACAAGATGACACGTTATCAAGATGATTTTTATGATGCAATCAATGGAGAATGGCAACAGACAGCTGAAATCCCAGCAGATAAGTCTCAAACGGGAGGTTTTGTTGATTTAGACCAGGAAATTGAAGACCTGATGCTGGCGACAACAGACAAGTGGTTGGCAGGAGAAGAGGTTCCTGAGGATGCTATCTTGGCAAACTTTGTCAAATACCACCGCCTAGTTCGTGATTTTGATAAGAGAGAAGCTGACGGTATCACACCTGTCTTACCACTTCTTAAAGAATTCCAAGAATTGGAGACTTTTGCGGATTTCACTGCCAAACTAGCAGAGTTTGAGCTTGCAGGAAAACCGAATTTCCTTCCTTTTGGTGTATCACCAGACTTTATGGATGCCAGAATCAACGTTTTATGGGCTAGTGCTCCAAGCACGATTCTGCCAGACACAACCTACTATGCAGAAGACCATCCTCAGCGCGAAGAACTCTTGACTCTTTGGAAAGAAACCAGCGCAACTCTCCTCAAGGCTTATGATTTCTCTGATGCAGAAATTGAAGACTTGCTAGAGAAAAGACTAGAATTGGACCGTCGAGTTGCGGCAGTGGTGCTCTCTAATGAAGAAAGTTCAGAATATGCCAAGCTCTACCACCCATATTCATATGAAGATTTCAAGAAATTTGCGCCTGCCCTACCTCTGGATGACTTCTTCCAAGCTGTTCTTGGACAAGTACCAGACAAGGTTATCGTAGACGAGGAACGTTTCTGGCAAGCAGCAGATCAATTCTATAGTGAAGAGGCCTGGCCTCTCCTCAAGGCAACCTTGATTTTGAGTGTGGTCAATCTCTCAACCAGCTATTTAACAGAAGAAATCCGTGTCTTGTCAGGTGCTTATAGCCGTGCGCTTTCAGGAGTTCCAGAAGCCAAAGACAAGGTCAAGGCAGCCTACCAGCTAGCACAAGGTCCTTTCAAACAAGCCTTGGGTCTTTGGTATGCCCATGAAAAATTCTCTCCAGAGGCCAAGGCAGACGTAGAGAAAAAAGTGGCAACCATGATTGATGTCTATAAAGAACGCTTGGCTAAAAATGACTGGTTGACTCCAGAAACTCGTGACAAGGCCATCGTCAAACTCAATGTCATTAAGCCTTACATCGGTTACCCAGAGGAATTGCCAGAACGCTACAAGGACAAGCTAGTGGATGAAAATGCTAGCCTTTTTGACAATGCTCTAGCCTTTGCGCGTGTGGAAATCAAGCACAGTTGGAGCAAGTGGAACCAGCCTGTAGACTACAAGGAATGGGGCATGCCTGCTCATATGGTCAATGCTTACTACAATCCGCAGAAGAACCTGATTGTCTTCCCAGCAGCTATTTTACAGGCGCCTTTCTATGACTTGCATCAATCATCATCTGCTAACTACGGTGGTATTGGGGCGGTTATTGCCCATGAAATTTCCCACGCTTTTGATACCAACGGAGCTTCCTTTGATGAAAATGGTAGCCTCAAGGATTGGTGGACAGAGAGCGACTATGCTGCCTTCAAGGAGAAAACACAAAAAGTTATTGACCAGTTTGATGGACAGGATTCTTATGGAGCAACCATTAATGGTAAACTGACTGTGTCAGAAAACGTGGCTGACTTGGGAGGAATCGCTGCAGCGCTTGAAGCAGCTAAGAGAGAACCAGACTTTTCAGCAGAAGAATTCTTCTACAACTTCGGTCGTATTTGGCGCATGAAAGGTCGTCCAGAATTTATGAAACTCTTGGCTAGCGTCGATGTGCACGCGCCAGCCAAACTTCGTGTCAATGTGCAAGTACCAAACTTCGATGATTTCTTTACAACCTATGATGTCAAAGAAGGGGACGGTATGTGGCGTTCACCAGAAGAGCGCGTGATTATTTGGTAATGAATCCAATCTAATACTAAAATCTGTAAATCTGCATAGGATGGGCTAAAGAGGTTAACATGAAGAAATTTTTAATGATGCTTTCAGCTATTCTTACTATTTTTATTTTAGCATCTTGTGATGCAAACAAAAAAGATGAAAAAATAGAACCTTCGGCAACACAATCATCTTCGACCAAAGAGGAACATAAGGAAACCTCTACGAAGTCAGAGAGCCAAACTAGTAGGAGTTCTTCAATGGCAACGCCGTCAACAACAATGGAAAAGAAAAGTGAAACAGGAAAAGATTTGTACGAGGGAGTAATAGAGCGGTACAATCATTTTACAGACCTTTTAAAGCAAGGGAATAGAGAAGATTTATACGAGGAAAATAAACAACACAAGATTACATCAGAAGAATATGGCATGATTTTCTCTCGAATGGATTATCAAAATGCACCAGACTTTAAATATGCCCTTGTTGATTTGAATAAGGATGGTCAAGACGAGTTGCTTATTGGGGATGAAAAATTTGTTTCAGCCATTTATTATTTAGAAAATAAACAACCTAAGTTGCTTCATACAGCTTATGTAGCTTCTGCAGGTGGCTTTCGTTCCAGTTTAGTCATTTATGAAAATGGTCAAGTCATATATGCAGACTGGCAGTCAACACGACCAGAAATGAACTTAAGCCTTTATGCCTTTAATAAGGACGGAGTGCAGAAGATTAAAGAAGGGACTCTCCAAATTGGTGGGAATCAAAAGCCAGAGCAAGTCTTAGAGATTTCTTCTAATGAAGTTGATTTAGCTAAATTTGATTGGAAAGAACTCGAGCGGGTCAACTAGTACTTGATAAATAGGCTAGATTCTGACGTCATAAAATAGCAGTACACAAAAACCAAGGATAAAAAATTCCTTGGTTTTTTGCGTACTAGAAGAAAGGATTGCAGGTCTTTTCTTATTTTAAAATTCATAGTAAAATATCCCTCTGTATCAAGATAACAGGAGGATTTTTATGTCTCAAAAGACTATCAACATAGGCTACGCCCGTGTATCTACTCATAAGCAAGATTTAGGATTGAAAGTGCAAATCGAAGCTCTCAAACATTGCGATAAACTTTTTATAGAAAAGGAATCTGGTGCAAATAACACTCGTCCTGAACTCACAAAAGCCTTAAAACTGGCCTCTGACTTTTCGAAAGATGGCAAGCAGGTTACTTTCACTATCTATAAGTTAGATAGACTGACTCGATCTATGTTTAAGCTACTAGAACTTATTGAACTATTTAATGAATCTAATATTCACCTAGTCAGTTTGCATGAAAAACTAGAAACAGGTTCTCTTATTGGCAGATTACTTTGCATCATTTTAGGCTTTGTGGCAGAAAATGAGCTGGAAAATCTGAGGTTTCGCACAAAAGAGGGACTTCGAAAAGCTAAGGAAAATGGTGTTAGATTAGGAGCAAAACGGATTTCAAAAGAAAAGGAGGAGCGCATACTTAACAAATATCTACATTCAGATATAAGCATACGTAATATTGCAAAAGCTGAACAAATTTCTACATCAACCCTATATAAAGTGTTAGAACGTAATAAAGTGGCGAACAATCGTCAAAAAAAACGGAAAATCATTGCTAAAAACAGGGAAAAATGGTAGAATGAAGCCGTAAATTTGTTTCGATTAACGACCGTTTGATAAAACAGTCAAAACAACAATATGAATATTTTAAAAAATGCGAGTTTAACAGTGTTTTTAACCTGTATTAGACTGGTATTTTTTTGTGTATCGTTTAACGGTCGTTACGCGATACACTTAGTTCCCTATCTCTAAAGGAGGTAGCGAGCTTTTGGTAACAAAAAATTTAAAAATTATTAAGATATGTAATAGCTGTATTGTTCAGTTAATGGATGAAGGTTCATTTAAGGCTTCTATCAAGAACATTAAATGTTTAGATAATGAGTTGGCTCAAAATTTTGCTTTTGTGGTCTTGAAAGGAAGTTGATTTTGTCATTTTATAAGCCTAAAAAGGCAATTTTATATTCCTGAGGAGGAAAAATTATGAATAAACTCACTAAACTAGGTATTGTTACCTTCTCTGCTGTCACTCTTAGTGCTGCCGTGCCGACTTTGGTGCATGCTGAGGAAAACGTTGCGCCGCAGCCAAACGTTGCCGCTCAACCTAATACTACTCAACCAACACCCGCGCCTAAACCAGAAGTTAAACCTGCAGAGCAACCACAACCTGCTAAACCTGTGAAGCCAGCTGAAAATGTTGGATTGCCAAAGATTCCTTATCGAAAAGACCAGCCAAAACGCTGGTTTAACGGAGCAGGTCGTCCTACTCTAACAACAGAAGACCTCGCTATTCCGCTTCCTACTGAAAATGTAGAAAAAACATCTTACGGTTGGTGGACAGCTGAGCCAGATTTTCTTCATGCAGGATCCCATATAAAAACAAGCACTTTCAGTTCGAATTTCAATAGACCGATGTTCGAAAACGGCAAAGAAATAAAATTTAAAGATAACTATAAAGATATGGATAGTAGGTTTAGACCTGCTCTTGTTCGAGTAAAAGTTCCAGAGTTGGAAGGAATGAACTACGAAGCTTATACAATCTTCTATGAAGTTCCTAATAAAAATGGAAAACCAACTTACGGAACAAATCGAACTCTCCAAGGTGGTGGTATCTTTTTGAATATCAAATCAAAAGAGAAGAAAGAAGATATTCAGGTTTATACACTGACTAAGGATAAAAAACTAGAAGAACTTTATTATCCAGGATACCCAAGTGAAGAAACAAATCGCTATGATGAGAAAACTAAAACTCATTCATACAATCTATTTGGTGAGACCTACGATACTTACGTTTTCTTGTTTAAGAACCCTGCTGAAAAACCAGCCGAGCAAGTAAAGCCAGAAGTTAAGCCAAGCGAACAGCCTAAGCCAGACAAGCAACCAAGTGTTCCTACTGTTCCAGTTGAGCAACCACAACCTACTAAACCAGTGGAACCAGCAGAGAAGCCAAGTGAGAATCCTGTAAATCCAGTTACACCAGTTGCTCCAATAACACCGACAATTCCCGTAACTCCTACTCTTAATCCAGCCATTCCAAACAATATTCGTGTTCTTTCGAACAAATCTGGAAGCGTTCGAGTACATGGTTCAGAAGCAACACTCAAAAATGTCAGCTATATCAAGGTAGAAGAAACCAAGCCGACTTCACTTGAATCAAAAGATTACAAGGCCTTTGACATTCATCTGTATGACGCGAATGGTAAGGCTATCCAGCCAAACGGCATGGTTCTAGTAAGTCTTTCTACCGATAAGCCAGTTGAAAATGTCTATTATGTTGCTCCAGATGGTACCTTACAGGCATTGAAGTTCAAACAAGATACAGATAAGGTGACTTTTGAAACCAATCACTTTAGTATCTATGCTATGACTTTCAAAGTTGCTGCAAGCCGCAATAACGGAGGTAGTCCAACTCCTGTTCCAGTTGTAAATAGTAGTAATACTCCAACAACTACAGAACAAAAAGGAAATGACTCAAGTAGTACAAAAACTCAAGCTGAACCGTTAGCAACTAAGACTGAAACTATTTCGAAACAAGTAGCTAAGACTTTGCCAAATACTGGAGAAAATCACTCAATTCTCGCTACCCTATTTGGAATGTTAACTCTAACTGCTGGATTATTTAGCTTTCGTAAGGAGTCAGAATAACTCCAATTCATAGTTTATAGTTCAATTATTTTAGACTGTGAAAAACTCAATTTGAGGAGATAATTTAGAAAATCTTTTCATGATAAAACGCATAATATCAAATTTTCTACATCTGATATTATGCGTTTTTATAATTCTAAAATAGTATAAATATAGTGAGATGAAATAAAATCTGAACAAATCAATTGGAAAATTGAAAGTAATTTATAAAAATGAATTAGAAGTCATGTTGTACTATTCCAATTTCAAACTGCTATAGTTTACTTAAATTACGATATCTATTGTCATCATCTTTCTAGAAAAAAGGATTGAAAGTTTTTTCGTGAGCGATGGTTGTAGCTGGACCATGTCCTGGATAGACATCGTAGTTTGGTAGGGTGAAGAGTTGGGTCTGGATACTGTGAAGAAGTTGCTCCATGCTACCAGTCGGAAGATCTGTTCGTCCGATGGTTTCACGGAACAGAGCATCACCTGTCAAGACTAGGTGAGCATCAGGAAAGACGATAGAAACGCCGCCGATAGAGTGACCTGGTGTTGGCAAGACAGTGAAACGAAATTCCTCCAGTTGGTATTCCTTATGAAAGACAAAGGTGTGTTCAGCAGGTTCTGCGATCACATCTGCCATATCATCATGACGAGGGACACCAGAGAGGTTATCGACAGGAGTGTAGAGCCAGCTGGCTTCACTCTCTGCGATATAGACAGGAGGATTGCCAAAAGTTTCGCGAACCAATTCCAGACTCATGATATGGTCATAATGGGCATGGGTCAAGAGGATAGCGCAGATCGGTTTATTGATCTTCTCGATGGTCTGACGAATGGCTTCCCAATGGCTACCAGGATCAACAACGATGAGGTGCTTTTCACCTTCCAGATAATAGGTGTTTTCATAGGCAACGGGATTCACAGTTTTATGGATTTTCATATTGGCTCCAATCTCAAAGAATGCACTAATACTCTTCGAAAATAAAATTCAAACCGCGTCAACGTCGCCTTGCCGTACTCAAGTACAGCCTGCGGCTAGTTTCCTAGTTTGCTCTTTGATTTTCATTGAGTATACATTAAGTATAGCACAGTTGGGGAGAATAGGTAAGGATTTAGAATGAACTTAAAAACCAGCATGATTAGATGAAGACAGGCTGGTTATCAATTTATCAATATTTGAGAGGTGTCAATTGCCCTTCATATGTTGCATAAACTCCGTCATTAGCTGGTTTGATAGATGTGATATTTAGAGTGCCACCGTAGTTGGCTTCTCGTTTATCGCTATATTCACTATAAGTTATCCTATTGGGCAGGTTCTGGTCGTTAGCATAGTATTGAACGACTGTTTTTTTATAGCTTTGCTGGCTGAATAGAAACAGGCAGCAAACTCCTAACACTAGGAGAGCAAAGATAGAAATAGCAGTTTTTTTCATAGGTGTTCTCCTTATAAACTAGAGGATAAAAGAAAGTATCTTGAGGATTTTTATACTCTTCGAAAATCTCTTCAAACCGCGTCAACGTCGCCTTGCCGTACTCAAGTACAGCCTGCGGCTAGTTTCCTAGTTTGCTCTTTGATTTTCATTGAGTATTAATTCCAAAATCCAGTCAAGGTACCAGTGTATGTGACACGAGTTCCACCGTTTATCTTTCGTATCTTCAATGGAATTGGGGAAGTCAGAAAGTCTTTCGGTTACAATATGGTTTCCGTTCTTCTATCTCTCCTTCTATCACCTAAGTTTAAAATCTAACTTCGTAATATATTATAGATCAATAATTCAGAATTGTCAATCAATTCTGAATTATTTTTTTCTTATTCTGTTCCAATCTAGTTTTCATATTCTTAAAAAAGTGATAAAATGGTAGGAAGAATTGGAGAGTAGAGATGCCAAAAGAAGTGAATTTGACGGGCGATGAGGTTGTCGCTCTAACACAAAAATATTTATCAAAAGAAGATGTTGCTTTTGTCCATAAGGCATTGGTCTATGCGGTGGAATGCCATAGTGGTCAATACCGCAAATCAGGCGAGCCTTATATCATTCATCCTATCCAAGTGGCAGGTATTTTAGCCAAACTCAAGCTGGATGCTGTAACAGTAGCTTGTGGTTTCTTGCATGATGTGGTGGAAGATACAGACGCGACCTTGGATGATTTGGAAAGAGAGTTTGGTCCTGATGTGCGCGTGATTGTCGATGGAGTTACCAAGCTCGGTAAGGTCAAGTACAAGTCTCACGAAGAGCAGTTGGCTGAAAACCACCGCAAGATGCTCATGGCCATGTCTGAGGACATCCGTGTTATCTTGGTCAAACTGTCTGACCGTTTGCACAATATGCGGACCCTGAAACACCTTCGAAAAGACAAGCAGGAGCGCATTTCCAAAGAAACTATGGAAATCTATGCCCCGCTTGCCCATCGTTTGGGGATTTCCAGTGTCAAATGGGAATTGGAAGACTTATCTTTCCGTTATCTCAATCCAACGGAGTTTTACAAGATTACCCATATGATGAAGGAAAAACGCAGAGAGCGTGAAGCCTTGGTGGATGAGGTAGTCACAAAATTAGAAGACTATACGACGGATCGTCACTTAAAAGGGAAGATTTACGGTCGTCCCAAACATATTTACTCGATTTTCCGCAAAATGCAGGACAAGAGAAAACGTTTTGAGGAAATCTATGACCTGATTGCCATTCGTTGTATTTTGGATACCCAAAGTGATGTTTATGCCATGCTTGGTTATGTGCATGAGCTTTGGAAACCGATGCCAGGTCGCTTTAAAGATTATATCGCTAATCGTAAGGCAAATGGTTATCAGTCTATACATACGACTGTTTATGGGCCAAAAGGACCGATCGAATTCCAAATTCGAACTAAAGCCATGCATGAGGTGGCTGAGTACGGGGTTGCGGCTCACTGGGCTTATAAGAAAGGCATTAAGGGGCAAGTCAACAGCAAGGAATCAGCTATTGGGATGAACTGGATCAAGGAGATGATGGAGCTTCAAGACCAGGCTGATGATGCTAAGGAATTTGTGGACTCTGTCAAGGAAAACTATCTGGCTGAGGAGATTTACGTCTTTACCCCAGATGGTGCGGTTCGTTCCCTTCCAAAAGATTCAGGCCCGATTGACTTTGCCTACGAAATCCATACAAAAGTCGGGGAAAAAGCGACTGGTGCCAAGGTCAATGGTCGCATGGTTCCACTGACAACCAAGCTCAAGACAGGAGATCAGGTTGAAATTGTCACCAACCCTAACTCCTTTGGACCGAGCCGTGATTGGCTCAATATGGTCAAGACCAGCAAGGCACGTAACAAGATTCGTCAGTTCTTTAAAAATCAAGATAAGGAATTGTCAGTCAATAAGGGTCGTGAAATGTTGATGGCCCAGTTCCAAGAAAATGGCTATGTGGCCAATAAATTCATGGACAAGCGTCATATGGACCAAGTTCTGCAAAAGACCAGCTACAAGACAGAAGAATCCCTCTTTGCGGCCATTGGTTTTGGAGAAATCGGTGCTATTACCGTCTTTAACCGTCTGACTGAAAAGGAACGCCGTGAGGAAGAACGTGCCAAGGCCAAGGCTGAAGCAGAAGAACTTGTCAAAGGTGGCGAGGTTAAGGTTGAAAATAAAGAAACTCTCAAGGTCAAGCATGAAGGTGGTGTGGTCATTGAAGGTGCTTCTGGTCTACTCGTGCGGATTGCCAAGTGTTGTAATCCTGTTCCTGGTGACGATATTGTCGGCTATATCACCAAGGGACGTGGTGTGGCTATTCACCGTGTGGACTGTATGAACCTGCGTGCCCAAGAAAACTACGAGCAACGTCTCCTTGATGTAGAGTGGGAAGACCAGTACTCTAGCTCAAATAAGGAGTATATGGCCCATATCGATATTTACGGCCTCAACCGTACAGGACTGTTGAACGATGTACTGCAAGTCCTCTCAAACACAACCAAGAATATCTCAACAGTAAATGCCCAACCAACCAAGGATATGAAGTTTGCTAATATCCATGTATCCTTCGGCATTGCCAACCTCTCGACGCTGACTACGGTCGTGGACAAGATTAAGAGTGTGCCAGAAGTTTACTCTGTTAAACGTACCAATGGCTAATTGTCCTAGCTCTTACTAGAAAGGCTATTATGAAAATCATTATCCAACGGGTTACAAAAGCCCAAGTGAGTATAGAAGGCCAGGTTCAGGGCAAAATCAATCAGGGGCTCTTATTGCTGGTTGGTGTTGGACCAGAGGACCAAGAGGAAGATTTGGACTATGCTGTGAGAAAGCTTGTCAATATGCGAATTTTTTCAGACGCAGAAGGCAAGATGAACCTGTCTGTCAAGGATATTGGAGGAGAAATCCTCTCTATTTCTCAGTTTACCCTCTTTGCGGACACCAAGAAAGGCAATCGTCCAGCCTTTACAGGGGCAGCCAAGCCTGATATGGCATCGGACTTCTATGACGCTTTCAATCAAAAATTAGCGCAAGAAGTGCCTGTTCAGACAGGCATCTTTGGAGCGGATATGCAGGTTGAGCTGGTCAATGACGGACCAGTCACCATTATCCTAGATACTAAAAATAGATGAGAAAGACCAAGCCCGGTAAGCTTGGTCTTTCTCATCTATCATAAAATACTCCAGAATGAAATCTGTTCCTGATAGGCCTTTGGGAAATCTTGTTTCAGGCTTTGGCTTATGCGATAGGAAGGGATGAGGTGCCCTAGAATTAGGAGAGTTCCCTGAAGAAAAAGTGGAATATTACTTAAACATATCAAGGAGAGAATCATCAGACTATCCCATAGGAGGATTTGTAAGGCAAAACGCCAGAACTTCGGTCTAATCTGGGAATAGAGTTGACTAAAGTGGTCACAAAGTTGGTTGGAAAGATAGGTCAATAGCACAGGATGAAAGAAGATGAGCCAACCGCTATAAATCAAAATCCAATCCCAAGTAAGTCTCTCTTTAAATGTCAAAAAAGCCAGCATGATTCCATCAATGACAAGGACTTGAGTGGTTTTGATGAAGATGATTTTCTTCATGATAAAACCTCCTTTTCCTTAGAGACATTCCCACAAAGAGATATGTTTGTTGTAAAAATCTAGATAGTTTTCTCTTAGGTAGTCCGCCGTTCTATAATATAAAGTAGAATAGCAAGCAGTGATGATTGGCATAAGAGATAAAAAACGATGAGAATTAACGAAGGTTAAAAGGACAAAAAATAGAAAATCAATGGAGAGAACCCCTAAATAGTAGAAGCGAATCTTTTTATTGAGTTGAGGATAAATCTCAGCGAATTGATGTTTGAGTTGGACAACCAAGCGAAACAGCAGGAGTCCCTGAGCAAGGAGGAAAATAAAACCACTGAGCAAGAGCCAGTCGAAAGCTGTCTCGGGTCTAGTAGTAAAAAATGCAAATAGTAGCAAATCGATGACTGCAATTGCTGTAAAATGGATTCTAAAGAGTTTTTTCATAAGATGACCTCCCTCTTTTATCTAACTTCATTCTACTCCAAAAGAATGGGAGTTACAAGTAAAATGATAAAAAATAGTAGAAGGAAGATTCTCTAAAGTCGGCTTTCTTTATTTGAGTTTCCTTCTATTGCTCTACTTCTTCATCATTCCAGACAAATAAGGCTCCGATTGCATTGAGGATATAAAAGATGTATTTGCCGATATTAGCAAAATTTCCTTGAATGCCAGCCTTTGTAAGCTGCACAAAATTGTAAATCAACCAGAATCCCCACTGAGTTGTCAGTTTCAATGCGTTTAAAGCATTGGCAATGAGGGACAGTGCAAAGGCAATCGTTGTTACGTAGGCAAGGAGATTCATCTTCCCTCCATAGCCGATATAGTTGGTCACAAAGGCAAAGAGGAAGGCGATGATTGAAATGATGATGGCCGCCAATTTTACCTGTTTTTGGCTCATTTGGTTGGGTCTGCCTTCTTGCGAAGCTTCCCATTTCTTTATGGCAAAGGTATAAATGAGGAAGGTGACGGGATAGGTAATGATGGCTGCCTTATTTCCAAGGATATAATCAATGGTACCAGACAAAATCGTATTGACAATGCCAAAGTAATTTCCCCATTTGCTTAATTTCCCCGTGAAACGAGTGGACAACATGGAAATCCCAACGTTGGTTACGGAAATCAATCCAAAGGGTACAAGAGCTGTCCATGGTCCCCAGTCTACAAATTTGTCGAGACGGGAGTTGAGGTAACCAGATGCAATCGCAATCCCAACGACCAAAGCAACCCCGAAGAGGTCAAACCATTTGGATGTCGCAAAAATTTTGAGTGATTTTTTCATATATTAAAATATCTTTCTTTTTTACAAATATTCTACAACTAAATGAGAGTAAAATCAAATGATAGAAATAAAACCCTGAAAATAAAACTTTCAGGGTTGGTTGGGTACTTGAGAAATTAGTCGATTTTCTCGACGTAGAGTTGTTTGGCAATGTCCATACTTACTTGTAAATCCTCGTTTTTACTGAGGATAGTGAAGGTATTGCTGAAGCCATCAAACTGCTGGACTTGGAGATGGTCACCTATGTGAAGTGAGTGCTTATCCAAATAATTGAGAATGTCAAAACTATCATGCACCCGAGTCAGGAGGTAGGAGCCAGCTTCCTTGATGTCAGCTAGTGGTAGGTTATTGATTTCAACTAGGAGTTCTCCCTTGGCAGGAATAGTTCCTCCGTGAGGGCAGGTCTTGGGAAATCCAAGCAATTTTTCTAGTCTCTCCACGAATAGGTCAGAGACAGTATGTTCCAATACCTCAGCTTCCTCGTGAATCTGGTCACTTGTATAGTCTAAATGATGAACTAGAAAAACTTCAATCAAGCGATGCTTACGATAGAGCTCAGAAACAAGCTTGAGTCCAAGGTCAGTCAGTAGATAACCGCATTCCTTGTCCTTGAGGATGAGATTTTCGCTCTTCATCCGTTTAATCATTTCAGTTACGGCAGGGGGAGAGACTTGCATACGAGCCGCAATTTCCTTGTTGGTAATCTTATGCAGGTCTGTGCCAATTTCATAAATACACTTTAGATAATCTTCTTTATTCGGGGTCATTCGTTTCCTCTTGTCTAATATCTTTATCTAGTATATCAAAAAAAGCTAGATTTCTCTAGCTGTGACTTTTTATGTTATACTTATTGCAAGAGAAAAAACGAGGAGATGAATATGACAAAAATAGCTCTTCTTTCAGATATTCATGGAAATACTACAGCCTTGGAGGCTGTTTTGGCAGATACTCGGCAGCTAGGAGTGGATGAATACTGGCTTCTGGGAGATATTCTCATGCCAGGGACAGGGCGTAGAAGGATTTTGGACTTGTTGGCTCAACTACCGATTACAGCTAGAGTTTTGGGAAACTGGGAAGATAGTCTGTGGCATGGTGTCCGCAAGGAACTAGATAGTACTCGTCCTAGTCAACGTTATCTCTTGCGCCAGTGCCAGTATGTTTTAGAGGAAATTTCCCTAGAAGAAATTGAACTGCTCCACAATCAACCCCTCCAGATTCATCGTCAGTTTGGTGATTTGACGGTGGGAATTAGCCATCATCTGCCTGATAAGAACTGGGGACGAGAGTTGATTCATACTGGAGCGCAAGAGGATTTTGACCGCTTGGTGACCAATCCCGCTTGTGATATTGCTGTTTATGGTCATATTCACCAGCAGTTGCTTCGTTACGGGACTGGTGGACAATTAATTGTCAATCCGGGTTCGATTGGGCAACCTTTCTTTCTAGATGCCCAGTTACGGAAGGACTTGCGGGCCCAGTATATGATTTTGGAGTTTGATGACAAGGGCTTGGTAGACATGGATTTCCGACGGGTGGACTACGATGTGGCAGCTGAATTGCAACTGGCTAAAGACCTCAAACTTCCTTATTTTGAGGTTTACTATGAAAGTCTGGTCAATGGTATTCACCATACTCATCATCAGGAATTTCTGAGAGAATTGGCCCAGAAAGAGGGCTACGATAGGGAGTTAGATGCCTGGTTGGAAAGTGGTAATGATTGACATTACAACTAAAAAGGGTATAATAAAAGGAAAAGAAGAGTAGGGGCAGGGTAGCCTCGTAAAAAGGAGAAGAGGATGCAAATTCCAAGTAGATTTACCATTGCGACTCATATGCTGATTATTATCGCTCTCAAGGGGAAGGAAAGCAAGGTGACCAGTGATTTTCTGGCTGCTAGTGTCGGGGTCAATCCAGTCATTATCAGAAAAACCTTGTCCCAGTTGAAGAAGGCAGAGCTGATTTCAGTAGCGCGTGGAACAGGGGGAACAGAGATTGTTAAGGATCTCAAGGACATCAGTCTATTAGATGTTTATCAGGCAGTTGAGTGTCTTGGTAAGACAGGTCAACTCTTTAGTTTCCATGACAATCCAAATCCAAATTGCCCAGTCGGAGCTCATATTCATGATGTTTTGGATCAAAAATTGGAGAGAATTCAGCTGGCTATGGAGGCTGAGCTTGGTCAGACCAGTCTAGAAGAAGTCGTGGCTGATGCAGAGAGTCAGATGAAGGAGTGATTTCTTCTTTAAAACAAGAAAAGCTTATGAGAAGGTTTTTATACTCAATGAAAATCAAAAAGCAAACTAGGAAGCTAGCCGCAGGTTGCTCAAAGCACAGCTTTGAGGTTGCAGATAAAGCTGACGTGGTTTGAAGAGATTTTCGAAGAGTATTACCTTTTCATAAGCTTTTTATCTATTTTTCCATGCTTGGTAACGGGTATCAATCAATAACTGGGTAAGGCGTCCCATGGTTTCTCTTTCTTTTGGAGTGAGGGATTGCGCTTGGACAAAGAGATGATGGATGTGTTCAATAGCCTTGAAGGAAGACAAGTCATTGATGGAACTAATGCCAGCATCAAGAATAGTGCCAAAGAAGAGGTCGAAGTAGAGCTGAAGTTCCTCGTCAGGGACTGTGGCCACCCATTCTTTGAAGGTCGTGTCGACTTGTTGGCTATCGCTATTGGTCTTATCCAGTTGGACGAAGTGATTGTCCTCAATTTGCCAACTAAAGGTATCGTGCTGGGCGATACCACCCAAGGCAGTACTGTGCACGATGATTTGGTGGGCAGGGATTTCTAGCATCATACCGATAATAGAACCTTGTGGGATGAAGACCTTGGTTCTATCCATTATCCTTTGATAGCCCTCGGTTTGTGTCAGTTCTTTGTGGAGACCAGGTGCATCAAATGTATAAACTGCTGTAATCTGATTTTGCAAGTTTTGCTCAATTTGACTAGCAGCATAGATAGCTAGATTTCCTCCCTTGGAATGCCCAGCCAGAATGACCTTCTGCTTAGGATGATGGGCAAAAAAGTTTTTTAAATAGGCGAGGGCGTGCTTTTGAGCAGGAATTTCCTTCATATAGGTCAGGTGGAAATCTTCCTTCCAGCCAATGATACTGTCATCTGTCCCACGAAAGACAATCAGATAGGTATCGAGAGTGAGGCGGTAGGTCATAGCCGCAAATTGCTTTTGCAGTTCAGAGTCGATTTCGTTGATAAAATGGGAGAGTTTGCAATTCTTGAAGCGTTTGTGTTGAGCTAATTCATCCAATAACTGGAGTCGATTTTTGCTGGTCAACATGTTAGGTTCTCTTGGAACCTGAGGTGCTAGGTCTAAGAGACGTTTAGGAGTTGTGGTGACCAGATTATCAAAGGAGAGATAGGTGATTTCTGTTAAGGCTAGAATATCTAATTCATTCAAAGGAAGGTCGTAAAAGGAATCGTGTGCGACATCTTTTAGATAGTCAAAAATATTGGCCATAAGAGCTCCTTTCTTTGTATTTATCTTATCACAATTCCATAGAATTTACTAGTTAGTTTGTATGGTCTCTACATACCAATCTATAATGATATGATTCAGATACATAGAAGGCAGTTTGCTTTTATTTCAAACCTCTAAACATACTTGTTTGCATCTGTTTGTCGTCAATCCCATTCTCTTTTAAGAAATTTTTCATCTCATTTATATCATCAGGTTGGCCGGTCAAGAGATAAATAGCTTGGTTGCTGTATTTCTCAACAGCATTTTTTAGAAATGCTTGGCTTTGAGAAAAGGTTTCGCTAGTTTTATAAGTTAGATTCGGATTGTTCTGACTAAGCTCTCTTAACTCATTATCAAAAATGTTTACTCCTTTGTCTAAATGATTAAGAATGATGGAGCGCTTACCAGCCCACTCTTTCACAACTGGACGTAGAGTAGAAATACCGACATCAGAGGCAAAACAAACCAGTGCTTGGTCATTGTCTTTAACAGATAAAGATGACTCCAGCCAACTCATCTCAATTTTACTACTAGCTGGTAAATGTGTTAAGGTTTCCTTAAACACGCTACCACTATTATGGGTTACAATAAGAATTTCATCCTCATCAGGAGTGGAAGCAAGGGTTAACCATCGGCTAGCCTGATCCTCCTTTACTGGACTTTTGTCTGGACCAAACGAGCTGTCAGGAAGCTTAAACTGAGCATAGGAGCCAGCTTTCCATATTTGATTTTTTGGTTTTGTGATGTGAACTAAATACAAATCTCCGCTGGGATTTTCAATGGATTTTATCGATAAAGTTTGACTTCGTCCAAGATAGGTAATGATTCCCCAAGATATAAAGCCGAGCACTCCAAGTGTAGTTAGAATAATCATGAACATTTTTTTCCCTCGTTTCATTTTTAACTCCTATAGTGTAGTAATTTTCTATGAATGAATAATATTTTTTTTCATTCAATAATTTCCAAAAAATAAAGAAAAGATTTCTTTATTTCAGTATTCCTTTAATGAAGTTGGTTGCTAGTATTTCTACAGTTTTGCTAATATCTGGAAAATCATTTTCTGTGATATGCATATCCATGTAGTAAAATAGGTTGTAAACTTGTAAAATATCTTGAATTTTTTCTGGTGAATAGCCTTCAGACCGCAAACGATTAGTAAAAGTTTTCACGAGAAATTTATGAAATGGATTCGCGACCTTCCCTTCTTCTGAGGAATAGTAGCTATGTAACTCATCTGCTATGGCAGGATTGTACCATTCTGCAAGGATTTTATTGGAAGAAACGAGTGCTCTGGATTGAGCAAAGAGTTGACTAATAAGATCAATCATATCAATTTCCCAATCCAGTTCTTCGATCATAGTTTGGCGAACACGGTTGTTTTCATCAATGTAGATATCTAAAAAAATAGCCTCTTTACTTTCGTAATAGTTATAAAAAGATCCGACTGCCATATGAGCTTGTCTAGCAATTTCTGAAATTCCTGTCGCCTTGTATCCTTTTTTTGAAAAAACTTCATAAGCTGCGGATTTCAAAGCCTGTTTTTTGTCCAATTTGATTTAATCTCCCTCTGAATGAATATTTTGTTTTGTTCATTCATATCTTAACAAATCTTTTGCAGATTGTCAATCCGAAAGCTAGAACTTTTTATGTCTACTATTCGATAAGGAGCTTCTCAATGTTATAAGAGTATGGAATCTCGTTTTAACTACACTCAAGGTTTAGAAGAATAGATATAAATTTTGGTTAAGGGGATGGATAAAAGAACTGAAATGAAGGTTGAAAAGGTAAATTTCCAAACTAAGTTCCACCGCTAGTAGAAGTGGAAGTTAGTCTGATAAAAATCATAAAAACCAGTGGAAATCCGTTTCAGGGTAAGTTCCACTGGTTTTACTAATGCTTGATTTCATCGCTTTTGTAGCCGAAAGGCATCGAAAAAAAGAGCGCACAAAATCCCCTCATCTGAAAGCGTTT
>NZ_WIJP01000004.1 GCF_009496155.1 Streptococcus mitis | reverse complement strand
ATCTTAGCTTCTTCTTCTGTTTTCTTAGCTTCTACAGCCTTAACTTTTTCAGCTTTCGCTGCACTTGTCAAACTGTTATCGGCATTGATTTCATTCTTCTCTGCCTCTACCGCTTGAGCCAAGTCGGCTTTCGCTGCTGCAACAATTTCATCTCTATTGTTCAGAGACTTATACTTTTCAATCAATAACTCGGCAGATTCTTTATACTTACTTGTGGTACTTGTTTCTGAACTAAGTAAATTATTAATCTCAGTCAATTTTGTTTCATAAGCAGCCTTAGTTTCAGGAGTAGACCACTTAGTATCTTCTGATTTTTGTTCTACTAATCTATTATAGATTCTCTGTAGTAAATCCTTCGCAATATTTTTTGTATCTTGTTCAATTGAAAAGTCTGTTCCTGTAACAGGTAACGCATAATGTCTCAATGGAGACTGGTATCCCATACCCATTCTTTCTGTTTCTGTCACTTTAATTCGAACTGTATACTCAGTAACTCCTACTGGTAAATCTATATCTGAACTTGTAAACATTCCGGCTTGACCATTTGGCTTATTAGCTTCTTCAGCCATTTTCGCCTCTACTTCATCTTTATTTAAATTATGGTTATTAAACTTACTTCTTAAATATTCTGTTCCTGTACCATCCTTAGCTGATGTTACTATACCGTGATCATTTTTTAGAGTTCCTCCTTTTGGTTGTGGCTCAAAAGTATATTTATAAGCATTTACTTCACTACCCTTCTGATGATAAACTACTTCAACTAAGTATTTTGCTTTTGTACCATTTAAATCTCCAGTATATCCTGTTTTAAAGGCAACTTTCACCTTAGAACCTGTTTCTGGAGAATATGCTTTAAAAGTTTTTTCAATCCCACTAAACTTCTTAATTGCAAAAGAATCACTAGCGCCTAAACCAGTACTTTGATAATCTCTACCATTAAATGTTTGTTCTGATTGACTAGCTCTAGTTCTAACTTTCCCTAGGAATAACATATAGTCTTTTGATCTATCAAAAGCTTGTTCCTTTACATAAGTATCGTACGATTTTGCTCTATCATTATATACTGTATTTACAGTTTCAATTGGAAAAACACCGCTTTCTGTTTTTCTTGCGATAGCAAATTTCCCCGCAGTACCATCTGGTTGATTAATCGCTTTCCAACCACCAAATTCATCAATTTCAAGAACTTGTCCTTTAGCTACCCTTTTAGCATTTCCAAGTTCATTCATATCCTGAATTTTTTCATTGTTCTGAATCGTCTCAGGCAATGATTCCAACTTATTTGAAAGGGTTTTTACATCGGCACCTTCTGCTGGATTATCAAATACTTGAGTTGCTGATGTATCATCTGTCGTGCTAGGGGTTGTACCTGTACGGAATGGATTATTTTTATCCAATGCTTTTCCATTACGTTCATCTCTAGAACCTGAGTTTGCGATTGAATTCGTATCTGCTGCTTTTTCAGTATTTGTTGCTTTAACACCTACAGTATCTTTTCCATTTGTAGTATCAACTGCTGGTGCTTCTTTTTTCTCTTCTGGTTTTGTTTGTAATTTTGTTGTTGCTGTAACTAATTTAGCTTGTGCTTGTGATAATTCAGCTTGTGTTTTCGCATTATTTAAAACTGTTCTTGCTTCTTCTAAAACAGTTCTAAGATTGTTAACGCTTTCTTCTGTTTTAGTAGCATAGGTTCCTTTAGCAAACTTTCCATCAATTTCTTTGATTAAATCTGTTAATTCTTTCTTATCTAGAGTCTCCACCTTCTGAGGTGATGATTCTGGAGAAGGATTATTTTCAACTGTTGAAGGTTGAGTATTTGTCTCTACTGTTGCAGCAGGACTAATTGCTACTGTGTTCCCTTCGTAGGTCCCATTCTGGACATTCTGATCTTTAGGTTGCGGTGCTAGAGTCTCCCCATTAGTTGAAGGCACTCCTTGCTCTGCAGCAGATACTGCTCCATTTCCTAAAAACATGAACAATGCAGCTACTGCGACACTAGCTGCACCAAAGCTGACCTTACGAATAGAAAAACGTAATTGCTTTTCACGATCGTGTTTACCTTTATGAAACATTTAATTTCCTCCAAAAAAATTTTTTATCATATTATATGATACTCTTTTACTATAAAAATTCAATAGAACATTTTCCATATTTTTTAATCTATTATAATTTTATGCGTATATATATATATATATATATTAAGGATCTTTTTTGATATAATTATATATTTTTTTGAAATAAAAATCATATAGTCAGAAATATTAAATTTTTGTAACATTTAGCATTTAAAAAAAGATCAGGAAAATTCCTAATCTTCATGTGTGCTTACTTGATTTTCTTGGCTAGCATGGTCGCAAAGCGTAGTTGAATACGATTGCCATTTTCATCGCGACGGTGCAAATGGCCTGGATTTTCATTGTACTTAACCAAGTCCCAATCCTTGTAATAGTCTGCCAATTCCCCTTCTTTAAAGGTAAATGGGAAGTTCACTGAGCAAGGATAATCCTCCGTGTCCATGGCACAGACGATAAGATTGTAGCCACCAACAGTGGTTTGCTCCTGTATGTTTTTGATAATTGCAGGAATGCGGTCTGCTTGCAGAAACATGAGAACAACTGTCGATACGATGAAATCATAGGCTTGCCCAATACTGGCTGAATTGATATCATAAAGACCGACAGGCATGTCCAAATCTTCCTGTTCCACAATGCTTTGCAAGATTTCAAGGGCCAGTTCATTTTGATCCACAGCTGTCACATCAAAACCTTGCTGGGCTAGAAAGAGGGAATTACGCCCCTGACCACAGCCCAAATCCAAGGCTTTCCCTGGTTTTATTGTTTGCATGGCCTCTAGAACCTCTGAATGAACAGGATTGGTATTGTATTTCTTCGGGAAATAATCCTCAGGTTTACAATAAAATTCCAAATACCATTCTACATCGTCTGTTACAGCCTCCACTCGGTGCCAAGCTTGTGGTTGTGCCATTGGATTGTCAGCCCCCGCTTCAAAGAGATGCTCAGCTAGAACCTCGCCATCCTCTGTCAACTCAATAAATTTGAGAACTCCTTTTACAACAGTAATCTTGCCCCAAGTTCCGACCTTGGTATTGTGCTTTTGCTGAACCGCCTCTGGCATGGTCTCTTTAGTCCACAGTGGCATGCGTTTGTAGGCAACTAGTTTTTCCATTTTCATTCCTCTTTTTATCGCTGGTTGACAGCTTTCATCACGCGCGCAATATCGCGATTCTGCTCACGTCGTTTGATAGACTCCCGTTTATCATAGTCATGCTTCCCTTTAGCTAGGCCTAAAAGGAGCTTGGCATAGCCATCTTTGATATAGACCTTAAGGGGAACCAGTGTCATTCCTGTTCCTTTAGTCTCTTGTTCTAATTTTTGGATTTGTTTCTTATGGAGCAAGAGTTTACGGCGACGTTCTGGTTCTTGGTTCCAAATATTGCCCTCTTCGTAAGGTGCGATATGAACATTACTCAGCCAGACTTCCCCATTTTTTACTTGGGCAAAGCCGTCCTTAAGATTGATTCGAGCTGCTCGAACGCTCTTGATCTCAGTTCCTGTCAGGACCATTCCTGCCTCTAGCGTATCTACGATTGTATAGTCGTGGCGTGCCTTTTTATTTTGTGCGACGACCTTTCCCTCGCCCTTTGCCATGCTTGGCTCCTTTCTTAGCTACTTCTTTGTAAAAAGGTTTCTTTCCTTTTTTCTTTTTATCTTTTTGTGAATGCTTGCGCTTATCATTTGAGCGACCTGACTTTCTCTTGTCTTCCTTCTTATCTGAACGACGACTTGAACCACGCCCTCTGTCACTACGACTAGACTGTTTCAAGCCTTTTTCAATCACATCAAACTCACTTGGGATATAAGAGAAATCAATTTCACCCGTCATCTTATCGGCTCTTTCAACTCGAATACGAATCTGTTGCCCTACACGGAAGGTTGTTCCTGATTTCTCCCCACGAAGGGTCAAATCACGCTCATTGAAATGATAAAATTCAGGTAAATTAGTGATGTGAATCAAACCCTCAACCGTGTTTGGCAATTCAACAAAGAGACCGAATTTAACGATGCTGGATACAACTGCATCATACTCTTCACCCACATATTCTTCCATGTACTCAGCCTTTTTCATGGCTTCGACTTCACGCTCAGCCTCAATGGCACGACGTTCACGGTTAGAAGACTGGGTCGCAATCTCTGGAATCACTTGTTCAAAATGCTCTGCTATTTCCTTGGAACGCCCATAGTCGCGAATCATCCGATGGACTAGAAGGTCTGGATAACGACGAATCGGACTGGTAAAGTGAGTGTAATAATCAGCCGCTAGACCATAGTGACCGTGATTATGCTCCGAATAGCGAGCCTGCTGCATAGAACGGAGAAGCATCATAGACAATACATCTGCATAAGGTTCTCCCTCAACAGTACGCATGATGTCTTGAAGGGCCTCCTGGCTGATCTCACTGGCAGTCCCATAAATGCGCAAGCCAAAGCTCGAAGCATAATCAATAAACTTCTGAACCTTTTCAGCCTTAGGCTCCTCGTGAATTCGATAGATGAAAGGCAAATCCAACTTGCTAAAATGCTCGGCAACTGTTTCATTGGCCATCAGCATAAAGGACTCAATCATGCGCTCAGCAACACCACGCTGACGAAGAACGATATCAACAGGCTTGCCTTGTTTATCCACTAAAATCTTAGCTTCATTGGTATCGAAATTGAGAGCACCACGTTTCACACGCATGTTTTCTAAAATTTCATGGAGCTTGGCCATGAGTTCGATACTTGGAACAATTTTCTTATATTCTTGCCTCTTCTCCTCGTCACCTGCTAGGATATCATTGACATCACTATAGGTCATACGAAAACTGGTCTTGATAACTGTTTGTGTAATGGTGTAATTGACCACACGACCATGTTTATCAATCTCCATAATGGCAGACTGGGTCAGACGGTCAACTTGAGGATTGAGGGAGCAGATGCCATTCGACAGTCTTTCTGGAAGCATTGGCACCACACGGTCTGTCACATAGACAGAAGTCGCGCGGTTAAGGGCTTCCTTGTCGAGGGCAGAACCCTCGGTAACATAGTAGGAAACATCTGCGATGTGAACTCCAAGCTCCAGATTCCCATTTTTCAAGGCCTTGATATGCACCGCATCGTCCAAGTCCTTGGCATCAGCACCGTCAATGGTAAAGGTAATCTCATCTCTTAGATCCAGACGACCTTCCATATCCTTTTGAGACGGAGCATCCGGCACACTTTCCGCTTCCTTGACAACATCCTCTGGAAACTCGGATACAATGTCCATTGATTCCAAGACCTCAAGAACATCAATCCCAACATCCGTCGAGTGCCCCACCACATCAAGGACACTAGCAACAAAGAAATCATGTTTCTTGCTTGGGTATTTGTCGATAAAGACCTTGAGAACTTCCGTCCCTTCTAGTTTAAGAGCTGGTTTCTTAACATAAATCGGCTGGCTAATTTTCTGGTTTTTAGAACGGATGTAGCCGGCATACTTAGGCTTTTCCTGATCTAGAACGATTTGTCCAACAACGGTTGTCAAACTGTGCTCTAGAATATCAATAATTTTGGCTTCTGCTGCTGTTCCCTTATTGCGGTCAGCGACTTTCTTGATAACAACTTCAACAGTATCACCATCAATAGCGTAGTTAACATCGTTCTTTCCTACAAAAAGGTCGTCCTCTTCCTCTTCCAGACTGACAAAACCAAAGCCATTTTTATGGGCATGAAAAATCCCCTTGAGAGTAATCTCATGTTTTTTCTTAACTTCCAAGGTCAGACTACCATCTTCCTCAAAGCGAATCTGATGCTTTCTTTCCATTAGGGACAAGGTTTTAATCAACTCACGAAAATCCTTGGACCCATCTTTTCCCAAAGCCTGAGCCAAGTCATTGACCGTTACCTCTCCCTTATCTTGCAAATATTCTTTTATTCTATCTTTCATATTTTCTTTCTAGATTTTTTATTTTCTTTTACTGTAAAACCTTCTCAAACATCATTTAAAAATAAAAAGGGGCAAAGACCTAGTCCTGCCCATTATTTTCTTATCTACTTGATAATACCGTCAATGCTAAGGCAATGGCTAGCCAGAAAAAGACTAAAATCCCTGTCAAACGCTGCATTACAGCTTCAAAACCGCGAGCTTTACTACGTTCAAACAAATCACCTGAGCTGGCATCAAATACATTGCTGGATTGGTTTTTGGTTGGTTGCATGAAAATCGCAATCACAATCACAACAGATAATACTAATAAAATGGTTAATAATAGGTTATACATATCAAACTCCTTAAAATCCCTATTATTTTACCATAAAATCTACTTAGATTCAAGATGTAGGGTTACTTTTCTTTCCTTGGGACAATACTTTAAAACATCAATCTTGTCTGGATGGGTTTTTGAATTTTTACTGGTTAGGTAATTGATACTGCCACAAGAGGAGCATTTGAGATTAATTTTTACTCGCACTAGATTTCCTTTACTTTTAATAATGTTCGAAATTGAAGCAGGTTAAAGAGACAACTAAAGGCAACACAAAGGCTTGTCGCATAAAAGACTGCATGGTAGCCAAATTGTCCTGCTACTGCAGAACCTGCCATGGGACCAACGACACCTCCCAGATAAAAGAATACCTGATTAAAGGCAAAGACTCTCGAAATGCCGGCTTTGGGAGTCATTTTGCTGAGAAGGGCATTGACACCAGGTATCAGCGCACCGGTTCCCAAGCCAAAGAGGAAACGATAGAGTCCTAGTTGAAGGGGACTAGAGGCATTGGCACAGAGAAGATAGATGATAACTGAATAAAACTGGGCGACAACCAAGAGACGATGATTGCCCACCTTGTCACCTAGCTTGCCCATAACTCCTGCACTCATCATGCTGGAAAAGCCCATACTGGACACAATCAAACCAGAGACAAAAAGAAGATTCTCTGTCTGCCCTAAGTCACGCACATAAAGAGCCAGAATAGGGCCAATCGATTGGGCTGAAAATTGGATGACAAAACTAGTTAGAAAGAGATTAATCAATAGATAGGGATATTTAACTGATGTAAACAATTCCTTTGTTGGAATGGCCTTTTCCTTGGCTACTGGTTGAAAATCTTCCTTGATAAAGCAAATAGTTAAAATAGCGGCTAAGAACAGAAAACTACCAACCAGTAAGAAAACCGTACGAATGCCAAATAATTCTGCGATAAAGCCCCCGATAAAAGGACCAGTTAGAGTACCTGCAACTACGCCTGTAGACAAAGTACCTAAGGCAGAGCCTGATTTCTCCTTGGGAACCTGACTGGCTATCAAGGCTGTTGCATTAGGAACAAAACCCGCAAATACACCATTCAGTAAACGAAGAAAGATTAGCCAATAGATATTTGGGACAAAGGCCAAGCCTCCCATAGTGATAGTCATGGCCAGGCCGGCCCGAATCATCATGGGTTTTCGACCATATTTGTCAGCAAGGATGCCCCAGATAGGAGAAAAGAGCGCCGCGGAAATAGCAGAGACAGAAATAGCTAAACCTGCATAAAAAGCAGCTTGATTACTTCTTACACCCAGATTTTCCACAAAGATGGGCATAAAAGGCACAACCAAAGAAATACTGGCTCCTGTCAGAAAATTACCAAACCAGGCAATGCGCAGATTATCCTTCCAATTAATCTCTGTCATCTTACTTACCTCCCTCAAGAAGGGTAAGCACCTGAGTTAGAAGCTGATCTTGATTCCCATTATTATCAAGAATATGGCTGGCTAAATCTTTCTTATTCTCTAAAGGCCACTGGGCTGCCAGACGCGACTTAGCTTCATCCTTGGATAGCTGATCCCTTTTCATTAGGCGTTCTACTTGGACATCTCGGTCCACATAGACCAACCATGTCTCATAAAACCAAGCGCTGTAGTCCTGCTCAAAAAGTAGGGGAATATCCATGAAGAAAATCTCTTCTGTCTGAGCCAATTGGTCTCTTAATGTAGCTAGTTCCTCACGGATAATCTCTCCTTGGATTTGCTTAGACCATTCTCGTTCTTCAGGATTTGAAAAGATGAGACTAGCTAGGAGAGGTCGATTGAGTTCTCCGTTTTCAAGGATGATTTCTTGCCCAAAGTGCTGGACTAGAGCCTGAAACAGACGACCGCCAGGTTTCTGTAGTTGGTGGACGACTGCGTCGGCATCCACTACTTGAAAGCCTTGCTGTATTAGAAAATTTGTCACAGTTGACTTACCAGAGGCAATTCCTCCTGTGATTCCGATGATTTTTCCCATTAATTCCTCCTTTGACACTGAGGACAAAAATGGGTACCTCGTCCGCCTAGTTGGATTTTCTCAATCACAGTGCCACAACGTGAACATTCTTGACCAGCCTTGTCATAGACCTGATGAAAATCCTGCATGGTCCCATCTTCACCAAAGGCATTGGTATAGGTCCGAATGGTGGAACCACCTTTGTCAACAGCCTGGCTCAAAACAGCAATGGTCTGGTCATGAATGGCTATCGCTTCTGCTACTGTTAACGTCTGGGAAGGTCTAGCTGGATGAACCTGAGCACGCCAGAGAACCTCATCCACATAAATATTTCCTAATCCAGCTACCAAGGTCTGGTCTAGGAGATGGGATTTGATAGGCTTTTTAGATTTAGTTAGAGCAGCTTGAAAGACCTGCACATCAAAGTCTTGTTCGTTTGGCTCAGGACCTAGTTTTTTAGAAATAAAATAGGCATCCAAAAGGTCAGGAGACAAGAGTTCCATAGTACCAAACTTGCGTACATCCTCATAAACAAGCGTCCCACCATCTTCAAAATGAATCAAAACATGGGCGTGTTTGCGTTCAGGTGCTTGGTCTGGATAGTAAAAATACTTGCCCTCCATCCGCAGATGGGAAATCAAGACCTTGTCTGTCAGGTAAAAAAGCAAATATTTCCCACGACGTCCCATTAACTCAACAACTTGACCAGGCACTTCCTTTTGAAACTCGTCTAAATCCGTTTTAATCATCTTGTGATAACGAATTTCTATACTGGAAATCTTCTTTCCCAAAATCAATTTTTCTAAGCCACGACGAACAGTTTCAACCTCAGGTAATTCAGGCATAAGTCCTCCTTCTGTAAAAACAAGAAGCAGGCATGAGCCCACCTCCACTTAGTATTCTTTTTCATTATAGCCAAAGTCAGCCAAATCTAGCTTTTTATCGCGCCAGTTTTTCTTGACCTTGACCCAGGTTTCTAGGAAGACCTTGTCTCCTAGCATGAGTTCGATATCACGACGTGCCATGCTACCGATTTTCTTGAGCATAGCACCACCTTTGCCGATGATAATCCCTTTTTGGCTATCTCGCTCGACCATGATGGTTGCACGGATGTGAACCTTGTCTGTCTCTTCATCTCGCTTCATAGAATCCACAACTACTGCGACAGAATGCGGAATCTCTTCACGAGTTAGGTGCAAAACTTTCTCGCGAACCATTTCTGAAACTAAGAAACGTTCTGGATGGTCTGTGATTTGATCAGACGGGAAATATTGGAAACCTTCGTCCAGATTTTCACTCAAAATATCCACTAGACGAGACACATTATTCCCCTGAAGAGCTGAGATTGGGACAATTTCCTTGAAGTCCATTTGGTTACGGAAATCATCAATCTGAGACAAAAGCTGGTCTGGGTGAACCTTATCGATTTTATTCACCACCAAAATCACAGGAACCTTGGCAGCCTTGAGGCGTTCGATAATCATATCGTCCCCCTTACCACGCGCTTCATCAGCAGGCACCATAAAAAGAACAGTATCCACTTCACGAAGGGTACTGTAGGCAGACTCAACCATGAAATCTCCGAGGGCTGTTTTAGGCTTGTGAATCCCTGGCGTGTCGATAAAGACAATCTGCTCCTTATCGGTCGTGTAAATTCCCATGATTTTGTTGCGCGTTGTCTGCGCCTTGTCACTCATGATGGCAATCTTTTGCCCCATGACGTGATTTAAAAAGGTTGACTTCCCAACATTGGGACGTCCTAAAATGGCTACAAAGCCTGATTTAAAAGTCATAATTTCCTCTTACTGTTTAAAATAATAAATCCCAGATTCGTGGGAGAAAAATCAATGCGCCTGTTAAGGCTGCGAAAAGAGAGACCACTAATACCGCGCCAGCCGCCATATCCTTGGCATTTTTAGCCAGCATGGAAAAGTGATAGTGACTGGCCAAATCCACCACATTTTCGATAGCAGAATTGATAATTTCAAAGGCTACTACCAAGAAAATGCTCAATAGGAGAAAGAGCCATTCGATTCGTGACACCTGAAAAACAAAACCTGCAAGAATGACTACAAGAGCCGTCACTGCATGTTTTCGCATATTGCGTTCTTCCTTGATGGCAGTAAAAATTCCTGTGAGAGCAAATTCTAAACTGGATATCAGGTCACGATTTTTCCATTTTCGTTTATTGTCTTGTGAGTCCATAGGCTGTCAAAATTTCTTCTTGTAAACCGAACATCTCCGCCTCTTCTTCCGGAGTGTAGTGATCATAGCCGTTGATATGTAAAAAGCCGTGTACTGCCAAGAAGCCCATTTCACGCTCAAAGCTATGGCCATATTCCTCGGCCTGCTCATGTGCCTTATCAATAGAGATGAACAATTCCCCAATATAGGCATCAAACTCAGACATCATCTCTGCCAATTCTGGATTTTCAAGTAAATCCTCTTCGTCAAAGGCAATTTCCAACTCTGGCTTATATTCAAGGCTGATAACATCTGTCGGACGGTCTGTGTCACGGTACTCTAGATTGAGTTCATGACTACGTTCATTGGTCACAAAGGTAACTGCCATCTCCTTGTCTTCTTTGCCTAATTTTTGGGCTGCAAATTCCAAAATTTCTTGGGTTTGTTGCAACATTTCTTTTGAAACTTGACCAGTTTCATCTACCATTTCAATATACATGTGCTTCTCGTTTCTCTTTACTTGGCTTTATTATACCACATTTCCATGATTTTATTCTACCTTTTTGATATAATACTATGGAATACAATCACAAGGAGAGAACGATGTCATTTGACGGATTTTTTTTACACCACATGGTTGAGGAATTGCGAAGAGAGTTAGTGAACGGTCGCATCCAGAAAATCAATCAACCTTTTGAACAAGAGTTGGTCTTGCAAATCCGTAGCAATCGCCAAAGCCATCGCCTGCTCCTTTCTGCCCATCCAGTTTTTGGACGCATTCAGCTGACCCAAACGACTTTTGAAAATCCAGCCCAACCATCAACCTTTATCATGGTTTTGAGAAAGTATTTGCAGGGTGCCCTGATTGAATCGATTGAGCAAGTGGAAAATGACCGTATTGTGGAAATTACGGTTTCTAATAAAAACGAGATTGGAGACCATATTCAGGCTACCTTGATTATAGAAATCATGGGTAAACACAGTAATATTCTACTGGTCGATAAGAGCAGTCATAAAATCCTCGAAGTCATTAAACACGTCGGCTTTTCACAAAATAGCTACCGTACCTTACTTCCTGGATCTACCTATATCGCTCCGCCAAGTACGGAATCTCTCAATCCGTTCACGGTCAAGGATGAAAAGCTCTTTGAAATCCTACAAACACAGGAAACGACAGCTAAAAATCTTCAAAGCCTCTTTCAAGGTCTGGGACGCGATACGGCAAATGAATTGGAAAACATTCTGGTTAGTGATAAACTGTCTACTTTCCGAAACTTTTTCAATCAAGTAACCAAGCCATGCTTGACAGAGATTTCCTTCAGTCCAGTTCCTTTTGCAAATCAGGTGGGAGAGCCTTTTACCAGTCTTTCGGATCTCTTAGACACCTACTATAAGGACAAGGCTGAACGCGACCGCGTCAAACAACAAGCCAGTGAACTCATTCGCCGTGTTGAAAATGAACTTCAGAAAAACCGCCACAAACTCAAAAAACAGGAAAAAGAGTTACTAGCGACAGACAATGCTGAAGAATTTCGCCAAAAAGGAGAATTGCTGACAACCTTCCTCCACCAAGTTCCCAATGACCAAGACCAGGTTATCCTAGACAACTACTATACTAATCAACCAATCACGATTGCGCTTGATAAGGCTCTGACTCCCAACCAGAATGCCCAACGCTATTTCAAACGTTACCAGAAACTCAAAGAAGCTGTCAAATACTTAACTGATCTGATTGAAGAAACCAAGGCAACTATTCTCTATCTGGAAAGTGTCGAAACTGTCCTCAACCAAGCTGGGCTAGAAGAAATCGCTGAAATCCGTGAGGAATTAATCCAAACAGGCTTCATCCGCAGAAGACAGCGAGAGAAAATTCAGAAGCGCAAAAAACCAGAACAATATCTAGCAAGCGATGGCAAAACCATCATCTATGTCGGTAGAAACAATCTACAAAATGAGGAACTAACCTTTAAAATGGCCCGCAAGGAGGAACTTTGGTTCCATGCCAAGGATATTCCTGGAAGCCATGTTGTCATCTCAGGAAATCTTGACCCATCTGATGAAATCAAGACAGACGCAGCAGAGCTGGCCGCCTACTTCTCTCAAGGTCGCCTATCAAATCTGGTGCAGGTGGATATGATTGAAGTCAAAAAACTCAATAAACCAACTGGTGGAAAACCAGGCTTTGTTACTTACACAGGACAAAAGACCCTCCGTGTCACACCAGATCCAGAAAAAATTGCATCCATGAAAAAATCCTGATTTACTTGAAATCAGGATTTTTAGCGGTACTCAAATCATGTCCAATTATAGGACTAATCTTTTCCACCAAGTCGACTATTGATATTCATCATGATACTAGCTATTTTTTCACCCCAGTACGGATCTGATGCATAGCGTACATTCATTCCTGTCGCTTTATTTCCAAGGTGATCTCTTCCACGGTCAATATAGTTCTCACGAATCCACTTGGCCGCACCAAGAATTCCTTTATCTACATCATCAAATTTCTTAGCTGAATCATAGGGACTGGTATCGTAAGCAGCTATTCCGAAGAAGTTATTTTTATCATTAGCAATTTGGCTACGTCCCCAAGCACTTTCTAGCGCACTGTGAGCCATTAAATAAAGAGCATTGACACCGTAACGTTTTTCAGCTTCTTTAAAAATTGCTCCTTTACCAGCAAGACGGCTGTTTCGGATATTCATCATCGAATAAACTCTATTTAATTCATCCGCACTATAGTTGGTTGGTTCAGTCAAATTCTTAAAAAGGAAACGATTCTTGATAGTAAACCCATCAAAATGTTCTCCATCATTTGAATAATACTTCTTGCCAATTTTCATGGCTGAAGTATGTGGAGCTACCCGAATACTAGTGTATGGAGAAAGTTCATGATATAGGAATCTTCCGTCAGTAGTATAGTGAGGAATAAACTCACTTTCTTCATCAACTAAAGTCAAATCGTTTTGATTCATATAACCAGACAAGCCTGATATTGAAACAGCAAGGCGACTGCCCTTACTTTTAGAGCTATCATAGGTCACAATACTTCCCTGATTGACATAACTCAAAATATCTCCTGATTCGCTATAAATATAGGCTGTGATTGGTTTAACCTTAAAATATTTTGGGCTTTGAATCCACTTTCCATCACTCTGAAAGAAGTACTCTTTATTTTTGATGTTAAAAGCACCAGTAACATAGCTTCCATCTTCTTTCAGGTAGTACCATGCATTGTAGTTAGGGTCAAAAATCCATTCATTCTCAGCCATATAACCACCAGCTTTAAGGTAATAAGCATCAATCCATTCACGTGAAGCATAAGCACCACCTGATTTTAGGTAAAACCAGCTATTATAATATTTATCAAAAATCCATTCTTTTTCAGCCATCGCTCCACTATTTTTTAGATAGTAAGCATCTTTCCACTGATTACTAGCCATCACACCGTCACTGTTAAAATAGTACCATATTCCATTAATTTTTTCCCATTTATTACGGACAATCTTTCCTGAATCTGTAGCATAATACCATTTATCAGCAATTTTTTCCCAATCATTTTGAGCCATTGCCCCACTGCTATTAAGAAGATAATCGTTAACTAGAGTATTGCTAGCCATAACTCCATCTTGGTTGAAGTAATACCAAACATTGCCAACTCTTTCCCATCTATTACGAACAATCTTTCCTGAATCTGTAGCATAATACCATTTATCAGCAATTTTTACCCAGGAATTTTCTACCATTGCTCCACTAGTATGAAAAGCATAGTCATTAACAATCCTATTGCTAGCCATGATTCCATTTTGATCAAAGAAATACCAGACACCCGCAATTTTTTTCCAGTTTTTGATTGGTTGATTATTCTCATAAAAAAGCCATTCCCCGTTCTCTTTCTGCCAACCATTCTTAGGAACTTCTTCAACTTTTTCTTTGTTTGAAATAGCCTCTTTTTTAGAATTATCTTCTTCTACAACAACTGGTTCTTTCTTTTTTTCCGTCTTTGCAGTCTCATTCTTTGTATATTCAACAACTTTTTTCTCTTCTGATGTTGGAGTCTGATTTTTATCCACAGATTGATTCTTATTTGTCGTTTGACTTTGGTCTGTTGTTTTACTATCTTCAGCAAATACTGATGTTGTTGACACAATTGCCAATGCAAGCACTGCTGTGCTTACAAGTAGTGTTCTCTTCATTTTACTCCCCTAAGTAGAAATTCATCTACATCATTCATGATTAATTTTATTCTAACATAGTTATAAAGATGAAAATATTACAAAATGATGAAAATTCTGTGTCTTATTGACGATAAAGATGTTCTAGCTTATCTAAAGCTAGCTTTTACTTCCTGACGTAGATTTTCCAAACTGCTAATGCCGTATTTGTCCATAACCTTTGGTAGATTTTCGATGATATCAGGACAGGCATATGGATTGGTAAAGTTGGCTGTTCCAACTCCGATAGCAGAGGCTCCAGCCAGATACATTTCTAGGGCAGCTTCTGCCGAATCCACTCCTCCCATTCCAATAATAGGCAGGTCTGTTGTTTGGGCAACTTGGCGGATGAGTTTGAGGGCTACTGGAAAGACTGCTGGACCAGACATTCCACCTGTCCCATTGGCCAAGATTGGTTTTCTGGTTTTGAGGTCAAAACGCATTCCAACCAGAGTATTAATCATAGTCAAGCCACTTGCTCCTGCATCCTCTGCTGCCCTTGCGACAGTAACGATATCTGTCACACTAGGGGTTAGTTTGACATAAACTGGTACATCTGACGCCTCTACAGCTGCCTTTACTACATCATAAGCCAGATCAGGATCTTGACCAATCAAAAGTCCGTGATTACAGTGGTCAACATTGGGGCAAGAAATATTGAGCTCGATGGCCTTTACATTAGTTGCCTTAGAAATACCATGAGAAACAGCTGCATACTCTTGTTTTGAAAAACCAGCCACATTAGCAATAATAGGAAGATTTGGATATTCTCTTTCCAGCCAAGGTAGCTTTTCAGCCAAAACAACTTCCAAACCAGGATTTTGCAAGCCAATTGCATTAAGCATACCAGCGGGTGTTTCTGCCACTCTTGGAGTTGGATTGCCAAAACGGGGTTCAAGGGTTGTCGCCTTGATCATAATAGAACCTAAAAGGTCTAAATCATAGTACTTGGCATACTCTTGACCAAAACCAAAACAGCCTGATGCTGGAATAATCGGATTTTTCAAATCCAATCCTGGTAGAGAAACTTGTAAACGATTTCTAGTCATGATTTTCTCCTTATAATACAACTGTTCCTGTGCGGAAAACAGGGCCATCTTCACAGACACGTTGGCTGACCGTCTCGCTTTCTGGCACTTTTAGGACACAGGCATAGCAAGCCCCCATCCCACAAGCCATACGAGATTCCAAAGATAGATAGGCTCTTGGATGGTTATAGAAGGTTTGATTGATATACTTCATCATACCTGGAGCCCCACATGAGTAAACAGCATCAAAATGACTGTCTAAATCATTGATGATAACAGACACATTTCCTTTAATGCCATAAGAACCATCATCTGTCGTTACAAAGACCTGACCATATTGGATCAATTCCTTTTCCAAAATGACTGCATCCTTGTTAGCAAAACCTAAGACAGTCAACACTTTCACACCACGGGCATGCAATTCCTTGGCCACCTCAAGCAAGGGAGGTACACCAATCCCACCTCCAACTAAGAGAACCTGGCTCTGCTCATCTAGGTCAGACAAGTCAAAACCATTTCCCTGAGGACCCATCACATCAAGAGTATCTCCCTGACTTAAGGTTGAAAAAATAGCTGTCCCAGTTCCCTCAATCCGATAAATAAGATGACACTGCTTATTTGCCTTATCAATAGACGAAATTGAAATAGGACGACGCAAAAGATGGGCATCATCAGGCACACGCAGATGAAGAAATTGGCCTGCTCGCATAGCCTCAACCATTTCCCCCTCTAGTACTAATTCAAAAATTGCTGGCGCGATTTCCTCCTGTGCAACCACCTTCATGGTTTCCAAGCGAATAGCACCCAAACGCTTCTTACATGTTGGATTCATGACTTTTCCTCCTTAAATTTTAAGGGAACCAGACAAAGAAAAGACCTTGCTAGTGCAAGGCCTCAGTTAAAATCGTGCAACAGAAGAGAGCACACTCAAAAAGTCCCCTCTAGAAAATTGTACTATTCTTTTATCTGACACCTTGTGAGTCTCTCTGGACTCCCCTTAAAGGTTAAATTTTTACTAGTATACTCTTTCAGCTAAAAAAAGTCAAGTAGAAAACGAACATTCTACTTGGCCTCACGAGATTATTTTTCACGAATGACTTCGACCTTGTAGCCATCAGGGTCTTTGACAAAATAATAGTTAGGTGCAGTTCCTGGCAGACCATTTGGCTCAGTCACTTCATAGCCTTTGGCACTGTGCTCTTGATGAAGTGCCTCAAGATCAGGTGTACTGAGGGCGATATGGGCAAAGCCATCTCCAACCACATAAGGACCGTGGTCATAGTTATAAGTCAACTCCAACTCATAGTCGTCGCCCTCAAGACCCAGATAGACAATCGTGAAAGCATGGTCTGGAAAATCTCTGCGACGCAATTCTTGAAAACCAAAAGCATCTTGATAAAATGCGATTGATTTTTCAAGATTTTCTACTCGCAAGCAAGTATGTAGCATTTTTGAAGCCATATTTTTCTCCTTTATTTTTAAAAAGACTGGGACAATCCTGTTCCAGTCTTATCTGTTATTATTTACCAAGTTTTGCTTTAGCTGCATCTGCAAGAGCTGTGAAAGCTGCTGCATCGTTAACAGCCAAGTCAGCAAGCATTTTACGGTTAACTTCGATCTCAGCCAATTTCAAACCATGCATCAATTGTGAGTATGAAAGTCCGTTCATACGAGCTGCTGCATTGATACGAGTGATCCACAATTTGCGGAAGTCACGTTTTTTCTGACGACGGTCACGGTATGCATAGTAGTAAGAGTTCATTACTTGTTCTTTTGCAGTACGGAACAAGATGTGTTTAGCTCCATAGTAACCTTTTGCTAATTTAAGAATACGTTTACGACGTTTGCGTGATACAACGCCACCTTTAACACGTGCCATGTTTTATTTCCTCCAAATATTTCCTAGAATTCTTTACTTACAGTCAAGCTATTATTTCAAGCGAGTAAGCATTGCTTTGATACGTTTGTAATCTCCTGAATGCACCATAGATGCTTTACGAAGATGACGACGTTGTTTCTTAGTTTTTCCGTGGAAACGGTGAGAAGTGTAAGCACGGAAACGTTTAAGTCCACCAGAACCTGTACGTTTGAAACGTTTAGCTGATGCGCGGTGTGTTTTTTGTTTTGGCATGATTTTTTCTCCTTTATTTAACTTTCTGACAATTATTTTTTGTCAGTCGCTGGCGCCAATTGCATGAACATTTGACGTCCATCCATTTTAGCACGTTGTTCGATGATGGCAATATCTTGAGTTGCTTCAGCAAACTCGGCTAAAACTTTTGCACCAATCTCTTTATGGGTAATCATACGACCCTTAAAGCGAATAGATACCTTAACTTTATTTCCTTTTTCAAGGAATTTGCGTGCATTGCGAAGTTTTGTATCAAAGTCACCCTTGTCAATAGTTGGACTTAGACGAACTTCTTTCACAGTAACAACACTTTGTTTTTTACGTTGTTCCTTTTGCTTCTTCTGGTACTCAAATTTGAACTTACCGTAGTCCATAATTTTTGCAACAGGCGGTTTGGCTTGGGGTTGAATCAACACTAGGTCAACATTAGCGTTATCAGCCAAAGCTTGCGCTTCACTGAGTGGCTTGATACCTAACTGTTCTCCCTCAAGACCAATCAAGCGAACTTCACGTACACGAATCTCATCATTGATGAATAAGTCTTGCTTTGCTATGGTTTTCACCTCTTTTGTTTTATTAGAGAAAAACAATAGCGGACTCGTAATAATACAAGCCCGCACGTTATGATAGCGTTTCTTAGAAACTTTTCATCCGTAGGGCCAGGCAACTTGATGTCACAAGGCGAGAAGCTCTCACTTCTGCTTTTCTCAACTTTTATATGATACCAAGTTTTCTAGCCCTTGTCAAGATAAAAAGTTATTTTTTTGAAAATTCCCTTTTTCTTCCCTACAGTTGAAAAACTACCCCAAAAAACAGTTAGCTACCATTCAATCGAATCGCAAATATCCAAGAAAGCTAAAAATTCAATCGGTAGTTGATTTGATCTATAGAGTAATATAAATCTCAAAAAACAAGGTAAAGAACCTTTATTTTTTATTCAAAAAAATAGAAGATGGGATAAATAATCTTAAACACATCTTCTATTCAAATAGTTAGTCCACTGACTTACTGACATTGGGAAACTTCCCAAATTTTTACAATTATTAAACTTTTACACTTAGTCTTCTTTACGGCGACGCCCTGTAAGGCCAATTCCAAGCAAAGCACTTGCTGTTCCTACAATCATCATTGCAGTTGTATCTGTAGAACCTGTATTTGGTAATTTATTTCTATCAACCTGAGTGGTAAATGATTGATTCTTTGAACCTCCTTGTTGAGCCTTATCTGAATCAACTGCTACAGCTGGGGCATCTGGCGTCACTTCCTTAGCTGGAAGGTTGCCGCTAGCTGGACTACTTAGATCACTATTACCATGTTTCGCTGTGGCACTAATCACTGTGTTGGCATCTGCAGCGTTATGAGCGACTGTCACGACACCTGTGTTGGCATCGATGCTTACGCCGTCCTTAGAAGTTGCTAGACTCCATGTTGAACCTGTCTTCGTTGCGACTAGCTTGTCATTACCGACACTGACTTCAAGACGATCCGCATTAGCACTTGGAGTAACTGTTACTTGAGCCTTATCTGAATCAACTGCTACAGCTGGGGCATCTGGCGTCACTTCCTTTAACTGTTCCTTAGCATTTAATAAATCCAAAGATAATCTTTTATATTCTGCTGTTGTTTTTAAATCACTGGATTTCAATAAAGCATCGATCTCATTTAATTTATTTTCATAATTACTAGCACTATCACCTGTCTTTTGACTTTTATCTGTAGACTCTGTTTCTTTTAATTTATTATATATTCTCTGCAAGAGATTCTTAGCTAGGTTACTCGTATCCTGACTAATACTAAATTCTAATCCAGAAATAGGAAGCGCATAATGGTTATGAGGCGATTGATATCCCATTCCTAAACGTTGATTATCAGCGGAACTAATACGAACAGTATAATCTGTTACTCCTTTTGGTAGAACAATATTTTTACTTGTGAATGTCCCTGGTGTTCCATTTGGCTTGTTCTGCTCCTCTGCCATTTTTGCTTCAACTTGCTCTTTATCTAGTGTCTTTTTATTATATTCATTTCTTAGATACTCTCTCTTATTCTTATCTCCGTCTTTCGCTGGTGTTATAATTGCATCGTCATCCTTCTTATTATCTGTTGGGGAAAAAGTTTTAGTATAAATTGTTTTCTTCACCCCATTTTCATCAATCATAACTTCTACTTTATATTTTGCTTTTCCTCCATTGATATCACCAGAATACCCTGTCTTAAAGGAAATTTTTACTGTAGAACCAGTTTCAGATGAATAGGCTTTAAATGTCTTTTCGATACCATTAAATCCCTTAACACCTTTTGCAATACCATTCCCTTCACCGTTTTCTTTATACGGTTGACCATCAAATGTTTTTTCCTCTTGGTCCGCTAAAGTTCTAACTTTTGATAGAAATAGCATATAATCACCAGTTCGATCAAATGCTTGTTCTCTAACATAGGTGTCATAATAGTATTCGTAATTTCCTTTGATTGTACGAACAGTATTTACTGTTTCTAATGGAAAAACTCCACCTTCTGTTTTTCTTGCAATTGCAAATTTTCCTGTTTCTCCATTTTCTGTTACAGCTTTCCACCCCCCAAATTCATTAATTTCATTAACTGCTCCTTTTTTTACTTGTTTAGAGTTACCAACAGTGTTCATATCTCTAATTTTGTCATTATTTTCAACTGAATCTTCCAATTCATTTAGTTTTGCTTTCAATTCATCCAGACTAGCTCCCTCTGCTGGCGCTTCAAATACTTTATTTGCCGAAGGATCATCATTAGTGGTAGAACTATCCATCCCACTATCTGGATTTGATCTACGAACTCGTTTCAAAACCGCAGGTTTCTCTTGATTTTCCTCAGTATTCAATGTTGTTGGAGTATCAGTAGAAATTACTGATTCCCTATTTTCTTTTTCAGATTTAGCAAGAGGGTGATTGTTTTCTTCTACGGGATTTTTTTTATCAGCCTCTGTACTTCCTTCATTTGTTTTAGATACAGTCGATATACTTTCATCTCTATTTGCTCTTGTAACTTCCAAAATAGCTTCATTTGTAGAATGCTGTTGCTCGGATGCCTCTACAGCACCATTGCCTAGAAACATCAAAAGAGCTGCTACAGCTACTGAAGCTGCACCAAAACTTACTTTACGAATAGAAAAACGTAATTGTTTTTCACGATTGTGATTATCTTTATAAAACATCTGATTTCCTCCATGTTAAATATCTTATTATATTCTATAATACTCTTCTTATTAAATAAATCAATAGATTATTTTCAAAATTTTTTACCAGAAAACCAAATCTATTCGTATATATATATACGAATAGATAGTCCTTTTATTTTATAATTATTATATTTGATGCAAATAAATAACTATTGTCTGAAAAATTACGTTTTTATAACATTTTCGAATTTCAAAAAATTATAATATTCAACTTGTTCATTTTTATATTTTATCCCCTGATTTCTATGGAGTCTATTTTGTTACAAAAAAGTATCATCTATAATGAAAACCATCAAATTCACATTAAAAAATCTTTTCAAGGCTATACAAACAATCTTTAAAATCAGCAAAAACGCATAGTATCAGTTGTCTAAAAAACTTGATATTATGCGTTTTATTATTAAAAGATTTTCTTTCTTATTTTTGATTACATGAAGTGATAATTAAGTGGGAATAGAAATCTAACACCTTTTTAAAACTTGCTCTTCCTATCGAACGCTTTCGATTTTCCAACTATTCCAACCCTTAAAGCGTATAGCCCCTTGCTGGTCAGTTCGATATACTTTGCTATTGATACCTTCCAGTCGTGTCAAGGTTTCCTGATGGGGAAGTTTCGTTCGATTGTTCTTTCCAACTGAAATGAGAGTCATCTCTGGTTTGAGTTTTTCCAGAAAGGCTGAACTTGATGATTTTTTATTGCCATGTTGACCAGCTTTCAAGACATCCACTTCTAGGTCAGGATATTGCTTCAGCAAGTCCTTCTCTCCCTTCTCCTCCAAATTTCCTGTGAAGAGAAAGTGCTTATCCAAGAGTTTCCCATAAAGAACCAGGGAATCATCGTGTCCTCCATCTCCAATTTTCCTTGGAGATAGGACTTCTAACTGACTTCCAAAAATTGGCAAGTTCTCTCCCATTGTCACACTGCGTACTTTGATTTGAGTCGCTTGTAGTTCCGCTACAAATTGCTTCTGTTTCAGACTGCCTTTTGATACTAAGATCTCCCCTACATGGAAAGCCTTGGTCACCTCCAACAAATCACCAACACGCTCCTTGTCCGTGTTGGTCAAAATTAGCTGGTCAATCTTGGCTACTCCTCGACTTTTGAGATAGGGAATCAAGGTTCGCTGGGCATTACTGGTCATCGCCTTTTCTTGCCATTTTTCGATTTTCTTATCAGATTCTGCCTTGCCACCTACATCTATGAGAATAGTTTTACCAGTTACATCCCGTAGGAAAATACTTTCTCCTTGCCCCACATCCAGCATGGTAATTTCATTTTCCAGTGGATACTTGGTCAAGAAAAAGAGACCTGTAATCAATAAGCTCAATACCGTTAGCTTTTTAATGTTTTTCCTCAAATCATAGGCTAAAGCCAAGGAAATTAACAATAGGATTAAAAGCCATGCATTGGGTTGTCCAAAGACAAGCGGTTTACTTGCCACCTGCGAGACAAAGCGAATCATTCCCTCCAACCATTCAAAGATAAAATTCAGATGAATGAATGGATAGAGAAAGGAAAGGGCAAATAGGACAGACAAGAGCGGTAAGAAAACCAAGTCAAATAGAAAGGAAAAGACAAAAGTCAAAAGGATGGACCAAGGCTGAAATTCTGCAAAATAGAAGGATAGAATGGGCAAGATTCCCAAAGAAATAACCAAACTTTCTCTAGCAACAGCCTTGAGGCCTTCTCCTTCTTTGCTGGTCATGGTCAAGATAAAAGCGTAGGCACAGGACAAAACTCCTCCTGCAGTCAGGAAAAAGTTGGGCATGATGATAAAGAGGACAAGTACCGTCAAGGCAAAATTATCCAAGGCCTTAACACCATGTTGAGCCAGTAACTTTTGCAAAAGACTGCGAATGACCGAAGCTGAAAATCCTGTCAGACCTGCATAGAGAAGGGAAAAAGGATAGGTCAGCCATTTCAACTTTTCTTGGGTCAAGCCTGATCGCAAGAGAAGTTTCTTAAATCCATCCATGAAAAAACCTACCTGCATACCAGACAAGGCAAAGAGGTGGATAATTCCTAGACTAGAATAAAGCTCATTCATCTCCTCAAAGTCGGTGTCCAGATGCCCTAATAGAAGCCCCGTCATGTAATTGCGCATAGGGTCTGGAAAATGCGTCTTAATCCAAACTACAGCCTTTCGGCGTAAACTGGATAGATTTTCTCCTATATCCCAACTGCTAACCTGTTTAAGCGACTGGATTCTTTTGATATTGAGAGTCTGGTAAATTCCCTGAGTCATCAGATAGGCTTGGTAATTAAAGCCACCAAAATTTCTCTGCCCTTCTGGCTCCGAAAGCTTCCCTTCTAGTCCTATCTCATAAAGGTCGGTTAAAACTTGAAAGGATTCTTTCTCCTCCTCTGATTGGATTTTATAATAGACTTGAAAAATGCGCCCATCAGACTTGCCACGAAAGGATAGACTGTCACCATTGACCTTAATAGTGTCAGGCAAAATCCGTACCCTTTCAACAGAATCCACCAGATTTTGACTAGCTTGACTCTGTTGCCAATTTTGAAATAGAAACCAGAAGCCAAAGATTCCACAAATCACTAGAACTTTTCCAGCAGATTTCCAAGGAAATTGGATAAAGAGACAGACTAGCAGAAAAACAAAGCCCAATAAAGCAAGATAGGATTCTGAGAAAATAGTGTAATAAAGCCAAAGTAACAGAAAACTCAGGTAAATTAGGGGAATGGGGAAATTCTTAGTCCACTGTAACATAGTCTTTTAACTTTTCTATAGTTTTGGCACCAATGCCAGAGACCTTTTTGAGCTCGTCTACCGACTTAAATTTCCCATTTGTTTCACGATGGTCAATAATATCCTGAGCTCGTTTTCCTCCCAGACCCTTGACTTGCTTGAGTTCTTCCAGACTGGCCTTGTTGAGATTGACCTTCTTATCCTTGCTTGTTGAAGAAGCCGTCCCAGAACCTGCCTGCTGACTAGCTGCTTCTTCTCCCTTAGTTGGAACGTAAACCAGAGCCTCGTCACTAATTTTCTGAGCTAGATTAAGCGACTTGCTGTCTGCTTGCTCTGTCAAGCCACCTGCTTTCTGAACGGCGTCATTGACCCGACTCCCTACTGGCAAATCATAAATTCCTGGCGATTTAACAGCTCCCTTCACATCTACTGTGATCAAATCTTGTTCAAGGGGTTCTTCCTTTTCTTCCTTCTTCACTTCCTTTTCGGATACCGAATCCTTGGAAACAGCTGCGACCTCTGCCTGCAAATTCGTTTCCTTGACAGGTGTGTGTGGAGCTGGCTTTAGCAGGAAAAATCCTCCTACAAGCAAGCCCAGACCAGTACAGATGACAATGATTTTATACTCTTTAATTTTCTCGATAATTGCTTCCATATTTTCTCCTCTCTTAAATTATTCGTAAGAGAAAGAAAAAACAGTTGAAAATGTCTTCTCAACTGCTTATTTATTTGCAAAATAGTCTTCCTTGGTCAATACATAGTGAACTCTTGTCACGATTCGACCTTCTTCATGCTGGTCCATACAAGCATAAGCTTCTTCGTGGGAAAAACGCATGCCTGATTTCTCCATGACCTTTCCAGATGCAGGATTGTCCTTATCGTGAAGGGCAGTCAACTTATTCATCCCTATCTTCTCAAAAGCTAGCTCAATCACAGCACGATTGGCTTCTGTCGTTAATCCTTGATTCCAATACTTTTTATTGATAATGTAGCCAATAGCTGCCTTCTTAAGAACAGGAGCAATCTTGTGCAGGTCAATGGTTCCGATAAACTCTCCAGTACTTTTTAATTCAATTCCCCAACGGCCTAATGGATTGGCCAAGTAGAACTGAGCAATATTATTTTTGGTTTCTTCTAAATTTTGATTGGTTAGAAAAGTGTAACGTGTATTATCCTTGTCCGAGGCATAGGCAAACATTGCTTCCGCATCATCCAAAGTTACAGGTCTAAGCAATAAACGTTCAGTCTCGACTATGGGATACTGAGCTAGTTTTAAAAAGATTGATTCCATAAATTTCTTCCACTTGAAACGTTTCTAATCTAATATAAGGATATTGAATAAAACATTTAAAACGCAAATTTATAGTAGATTGAAATAAAATATGAACAAATCAATCAGGAAAGTCAAATTAATTTCTAGAAATGTTTTAGCAGTCACGACGTACTATTCTAACTTCAATCAACTATAGATTTAGCATTGAGATAACTTTAAGTTCAAAAGAACTATCCTTCAGATAGAGGTTGAGGATCTAATTCTTCACTCTCTTCTTTTTTAACCGGTACTGGTTCATAAGCTCGGATAATCTGAGCGACAACTGGATGACGAACCACATCCTTGGCTGAAAAGTGAACAAAGTCAATTTGGTGAATGTTCTTGAGTTTTTCTTGGGCATCAATCAAACCTGACTTGACGTTACGCGGCAGGTCAATCTGGCTGATATCTCCATTGACAATCATCTTAGAATTAAAGCCTAAACGAGTCAAGAACATCTTCATCTGCATGATAGTCGTATTTTGCGCCTCATCGAGAATGACAAAGGCATCATCCAAGGTCCGTCCACGCATATAGGCAAGAGGTGCAATCTCAATGATTTCACGCTCCATGAGACGAGTCGTTTGGTCTTTTCCCAGAATCTGATACAAGGCATCATAAACAGGTCTAAGGTAAGGATCTACCTTCTCCTTGAGATCACCTGGAAGAAAACCTAGACTCTCTCCTGCTTCCACTGCTGGACGTGTCAGGATAATTCGCTTGACCTGCCCACGTTTAAGAGCAGTCACTGCCAAGGTCACTGCAAGGAAGGTCTTCCCTGTCCCTGCAGGTCCGATTCCAAAGGTCACATCATGCTGTTTGACACTATCCACATAAAGCTTTTGACCCAATGTTTTGACACGGATAGGCTTTCCAGTATTGTCCTTGATAATTTCTTCTTCATAAAGAGCGACAAACTTATCAATTTCATCGTTTTTGACCATGCTAATTGCAGTCACCACATCTGGCGTACCAACGGTCATCCCACGGTTCACCAAGACCATGAGAGCTTGAATAACTTGACGGGCTTCCTCACAAGCAGTCTCTTCTCCCAAAACCTGGACAATTTCTGTACGAGCATGAATCACCACATCAAGCTCTTCTTCCATCAAACGAAGATGGCGTTCATTGGAACCAAAAAGATGAAACAGGTCATCTGGATGACTCAGTTGAATGTCAATTGAATGTTCCTTCAAATAAAGAACCTCTCTAATCCTTTTATTTCTTTTTATTATAGCAGAGGGATGGAGAAATTACTAGCCCAAACCCAGTGAATCATGCTAGTGTTCTAAGTATTCTTGCCAGATAGCGTCAAAGTCTCCTAGGTTAAAAGAGAAACTGGCATGTTCTTCCAAAAAGCGACTGACCTCATCAAAATCATCTGTGTGTTTTGGGAAGGCTGATTCTTCAAAAGCGAGGTCTGCTAGGATAGCCTTTGGACTGTTACTTTTAGGATTGCGCTCCGTCATGAGCCAAGTGTAAAATGATTTTCTCATATGTCTCCCTAAATCAACTCTGTCCCAAACTGGTCTTGCTTGATTTTACCAGCCTTCATAAGACCACCTAAAGCTTTCTTGAACTGACCTTTAGAGATGCCAAAGGTTGCCTTGATGTCGTCTGGAGATGACTTATCATTTAAGGTCATGAAACCACCATTGCTTTCCAAGTAGGTCAAAATCATCTGGGCATCATTTTCCAACATCTCAAAAGAACGCGGTTTGAGGGAGAGGTTCAATGTGCGGTCAACTTCACGGAAGCCAATAACACGCGCATCTAAAACTTGCCCCAAACGTGGCTCTGCATAGCGCTCACTAGGATGGATAAAGCCAAGCATGTTATTTTCTGGCAGGTAAACAAAAGTTCCTGACAGCTTGAGACGGTATACAATGGCTGGCCAGTTTTGGTTCTGCATGTTGTTGTAGGCAGGACGAGCCAGACGTTGGAAGTCTTCTTGATAAGCCAAGAGACCCCAGATACGATCTTTCTTGTCCACTTCAAGACGGATGTAGAGTTGGTCACCCCTCTTAGGCCAGAGTTCCTTGAGTTCAGGGAGAATATCGAGTGACACAACGATTTCCTTGTCAGGAAGTCCCGTATCTACAAAAACACCCAAATCTTTACGAACTTCTGTTACAGTTCCCCAACCAAATTTGTCTTGAGTGGCAGTCACTTCTAGGGTTGTCAAGCGGAGTTTTTGCTTCATATCTGCGTAGGCAAAACCTTTAACCGTATCGCCTACTGTATGCTGACCTTCTTCCTTGGAAAGCGCATAGGTCTGACCATCCTTTTGTACAAAGTAAAAACGGTCATTTTCATCGATGATGAGTCCAACGATAAAACTTGCAAGATTTGTATTCATATTTCCTTCTTTCGAATAAAACTCAGCCAGCAATGCCAACTGAGTTTTTCTGTTTATTTTTAGACTTCCAAAAGTTCTTTTTCTTTGTTGGCAGTCATGTCGTCGATGTGTTTAACAGCATCGTCTGTTACTTTTTGAATATCTTTTTCAAGAGTCTTCAATTCGTCTTCAGTGATTTCTTTTTCTTTTTCTTGTTTCTTGGCTTCGTCCATAGCATCACGACGGATATTGCGAACAGCCACTTTAGCATTTTCACCGACCTTCTTCACTTCTTTAGCAAGGTCACGACGAGTTTCTTCTGTAAGAGCAGGGATAACCAAGCGAATCACAGAACCGTCGTTAGCTGGTGTGATACCAAGATCAGAAGCGTTCAAGGCACGTTCGATGTCTTTCAATGAAGACTTGTCAAATGGTGTGACCAACAAAACACGCGCTTCTGGAATCGTAATTGAAGCGATTTGGTTAAGAGGAGTTTCTACTCCATAGTATTCTACATGTACACGGTCAAGCAAGCTTGCATTGGCACGACCAGCACGGATACCACCAAATTCACGAGCAAGTGATTGGTGAGACTGGGTCATTCTCTCTTTAGCTTTTTCAATAATTGCGTTAGCCATAATCTTTCTTATTCCTTTTCTTCGATATTATTTGAAACTGTTGTTCCGATATTTTCACCAAATACGACACGTTTGATGTTGCCTGGTTGGTTCATGTTGAAGACAACCAAGTCAATGTCGTTATCCATTGAGAGGGTTGAAGCTGTTGAGTCCATGATACGAAGACCTTTGTTAATAACATCACGGTGAGTCAATTCTTCAAATTTAACAGCTGTCTTATCCTTCTTAGGATCGGCATTGTAAACACCATCGACACCATTTTTAGCCATGAGGATGGCATCCGCTTCGATTTCAGCTGCACGAAGGGCTGCTGTTGTATCAGTTGAGAAGTAAGGTGAACCAATTCCGGCACCAAAGATAACGATACGACCTTTTTCAAGGTGACGAAGGGCACGTCCACGGACATAAGGCTCTGCCACTTGTTGCATGGCAATAGCTGTTTGTACGCGCGTATCGACACCAACTTGTTGCAATGAATCTGCCATCACAAGAGCATTCATAACAGTCCCAAGCATTCCAGTGTAATCTGCCTGAACGCGGTCCATTCCTGCTTCAGCAGCAGGTTCTCCACGCCAGAGATTTCCTCCACCAATAACAAGGGCAATTTCGATACCTAAGCTATGAACTTCTTGAATCTCTTTTGCGATTGTTTGAACTGTTTGGATATCAATCCCTACGCCACGTTCACCGGCAAGGGCTTCACCTGATAACTTGATTAAAATACGTTTATACTTGGGGTTCGCCATTTTCACTCTCCTTTTTTTATCCTACCTATTTTATCACAATTTCTAAGATTTTTATAGTATCATGAGCAATTCTTTCAAAAAAATTAGACAGTCAAAAATTCCTCTAAGTCGCTAAGGGCACGCTCTGCAATTTTTTCATAACGAGCCTTCTTATCACGGATACGTTCGCCTTCCAACTCCTTGATAATCCCAAAATTGACATTCATTGGTTGGAAATGCTTGCTGTCCGCATGGGTGATATAATGAGCCAGACTACCAATCGCTGTTGTCTCTGGGAAGATAGCTTCACTTTCTCCCTTGAAAAGACGAGCCGCGTTAATTCCCGCAACTAATCCTGACGCTGCTGACTCTACATAGCCTTCCACACCCGTCATCTGACCAGCAAAGAAGAGGTTGGGCTGTTTCTTAGAACGGTAGGTCTGCTCAAGAAGATTTGGTGAATCCATGTAAGAATTGCGGTGCATAACACCATAACGAACAAACTCAGCATTTTCAAGACCTGGAATCATTTGGAAGACTCGCTTTTGCTCTCCCCATTTGAGGTGGGTCTGGAAACCAACGATATTGTAGAGACTACCAGCCGCATTGTCCTGACGTAGCTGAACAACCGCATACGGTGTTTTAAATTCTCCATCACGAGGGCCTGTGTAGTCGTCTGGATACTCCAGACCGACTGGCTTCATAGGGCCATAAAGCATGGTTTTAATACCACGTTTGGCCATGACTTCGATTGGCATACAACCTTCAAAGTACTTTTCTTTTTCAAAAGAATTGAGCGGTGCTTCTTCCGCATTGACCAAAGCTTCATGGAAATCCATAAATTCTTGCTTAGTCATAGGGGCATTGAGGTAGGCCGCTTCTCCCTTATCATAACGAGATTTTAGATAAACCTTGCTCATATCGATAGTGTTGACGTCGATAATAGGCGCTGCCGCATCGTAGAAATAAAAACCATCACCGTCATTAAGGGCATGAATCTTTTCAGCCAAAGCATCGCTGGTCAAAGGACCAGTCGCCACAACTGTGATAATATCTGTCGGCAATTCTGTAATTTCATCACGAACCACTTCAATCAAGGGGTGGTTGGCCACTTTTTCGGTCACCATTTGAGAGAAACCATCACGGTCCACCGCAAGGGCTCCACCTGCAGGAACACGGGTTGCCTCAGCAGATTCTAAGATAACAGAACCCAAGAGACGCATTTCTTCCTTTAGGAGGCCGACGGCATTTGTCAGAGCATCCCCACGTAGGGAATTGGAACAAACTAACTCAGCAAAATTGTCTGTTTTGTGCTGAGGAGTCGACTTGACACCACGCATTTCATAAAGTTTAACTGGAATACCACGCTCTGCGATTTGGTAGGCTGCTTCAGAACCTGCCAAACCAGCACCGATAACATTGATATAAGATTGAGACACGACACTAATACCTCTTTGGGTAGAACCTCAGTCCATCTCCAAACAAGCCACTGGATTGTTTGGCACCCACAAATCTTTCTAATTTTTTCTTCTACTAGTATAACAAAAAAAGGGAAGAAGGCAAACTTCCCTGTTTAGTCATTTTCTTGATTTTCTTCCCAGTCATGGTAGGCAGCATAGAGTTGACTCTTATTCCACTGGTAAATCTTAGCAACTTCCTTGATAGCTTGATTTTTCTTCATGCCTTGCTGGATACGGGCTTGGATTTCTAAGAACAAGTCCTCCTCGTCTTTTTCCTCCACATCCTGACTGGCACCTTCAACGATGAGAAGGCATTCACCCTTGAGAGGCGTTTCAGCGATACTTTCCAGCAATTCAGAAATTGTACCTCTTTGGTATTCTTCATAGATTTTAGTCAATTCCCTGACCAAGACTACCGAGCGGTCACCATAGACTTCTAGCATATTTTCTAGCGTATCTGCCACACGATGAGGTGATTCATAGAAAATTTGAGTTTCTGGATAGTCTTTTTTCAAGTCGAAAAATTGCTTTTGCTGGCCTGATTTTCTGGGTAAAAAGCCATAAAATATGTGTGGCTGTGGCGCTAAACCACTGGCAATCAAGGCAGAAATTCCTGCAGAGGCACCTGGAACAGTGACAACAGCAATCTCTTCCTCAATAGCTGCCTTAACCAAATCATGACCAGGGTCCGAGATGCTGGGCAGACCCGCGTCAGAAACCTGAGCAATACTTTGCCCTGCTTTCAGGAAACCAATCAAATCAGGAATCTTTTCCTTGGCATTGTGCTCATGAAAACTAATCTGCTTGATGGAAATATCAAAATGCTTGAGCAAAAGCCCTGTATTGCGCGTATCCTCAGCAGCAATCCAGTCCACTTCTTTCAAGGTCTGGATAGCACGAAAGGTCATATCATCTAGATTGCCAATCGGCGTTGCTACTAGGTACAGCTTGCCGTAGGGAGACTGCCCCTTAAAACTTTTTTGAATCCGCATGCCTACTCCCTGTATAACAACTCGTCACAGAACATACATTCCTCGTCCTGCTCTCGACGTTGTCCATAAAAATCATTACATACATGAAATCCATCACGGTAAATGCGACGAACACTTTCACGAACATGCTTAGCCTTGACAGGAGCATCTGCTTCCACCTCACCCAAGCGTTCGCGCAACTTACTATTTTCCAAGCGAAGAGCTGTATTTTCCTCTACCAGGCTCTTGAGATTTTTCTTGATGGCTTCCACATCAGCCAAGGTCACCAATAACTGTTGGGAAAAATCATCCAGCGCGTCAAATAATTCTTTTTTGTCCATAAACCAGCCCTTTCCTTTCTTTATCATTCATTTTTGAGTTTACATTTCTTTCAAGACCAGATATTCCATGGCATTTTGAAAGCTGACATTAGCCTGCCACATTTTTCTAGCTTCTAGCAAATCTTGTAGAATCGCCCGCACTCTTGCTTGTAGGAGATCTTGTCCACAGAGGACTTCAAGAATCCGTAAAACCTGATCTTGTTTTTCCTTATCATCTGCCATGCTAGCTAATTTAGCAACTTGCAAATAACTTTCTTTTTTCTTAGCTACTAACCAAGTCAGCAGGCGTTCACTTTCATCAACCAAGGTCCAAAAACTTGACTGATTGGCTAACTTTTCTGCTTCAGCTCGCGATTGACTAAACTGGGCTAAAAAAGTTGCTTTTTTCTTAACCAGTCCCATTTGTTCTAAGAGCAAGATGAGTTGTTCTTCTTGTTTTTTAAAGTGAAAAATTTGCGTCCGACTTCGGATGGTCGGTAAAATCTTTTCTTCATCGCTTGTCAAGAAGAAAATGTAGACCTCACTCTGAGGTTCTTCAATAACCTTGAGCAGAGAATTAGCTGCGTTAGGATGCATTTTCTCAGCTTGCTCGATAATAAAGACCTGTTGTTGGCTTTCAATCCCTGCTTGAGAAAACTGCCCCACCAATTCTCGAATCCGTTCTGTCTTAATGACCTGATTGACTGGCTTAATCAAAGTGACATCGGGAAATTCTCCCTGTTCAATCAGTTTACAATTTCGGCATTTCTCACATGGCAACACACCTACTTTATCTGTACAAAAAAGGCTCTTAGCTAAAAATTGAGCCATTTCCAAGCTTCCAAAGAAACCTGAAAAGAGGTAGGCGTGATTGAGCTGGTCTTGTTCTAGGATACGGACAAAGCGGTCAAACTGTTCTGGCTGCCAAGCCTTTAATTCTTCTTGTTTCATTTAGCCAAGCCCATTCTGTCAAACAAGACAGCCTTGGTAGTTTCCACAACCTGCTCCAAAGGGAGACTAGCATCAATCTTTACAATGCGATTTCCCTCTTTTTCCAGAAGAGAAAGGTAGCCTTGACGAACTTTTTTATGCAAGTCCAACCCTTCCAAGTCCAAACGATTGACCTCGCGATTGCTATTAGCAACAATACGAGCCAGTCCTTCTTCCACCTCAATATCAAAATAGAGTGTCAAATTGGGTTTAAGGCCATCTGTCGCAAACTGATTGAGCCAATCAATGGCGTCAATATCCAAGCCACGACCAAATCCCTGATATGCAAGAGAACTATCGATGAAGCGGTCCATAATGACCAACTTGCCAGCTTCAAGGGCAGGAAGAACTTTTTCCACCAAGTGCTGTCTGCGACTAGCAATATAAAGAAGCAACTCTGTCTTCGCATCCATCTGAGTATGACTTGGATCCAAAATTACTTCCCGAATCTTCTCCCCAATCAAGACTCCGCCAGGTTCACGGGTCGTCAGCACCTCTACCCCCTTTTCCTCTAAAATTGGTAGCAAAGCCTCTAAAACACTGGTCTTGCCTGCTCCCTCTGGTCCCTCAAGAGAGACTAAAAATCCTTTTGACATATCTAACTCATTTCTTTTTTACTACTTCTATTCTATCAAAAAAATAGGGGTTTGTGACAATCTTTTTGTCTTCTCATTTCAACCACCATAAAAGAGGCAGACAAAGCCACCTCTTATTTACCTAGTTCTTGTGTTCGTTTGTAGGCTTGATGAACTGCATCCATGACCGTTCCTCGAAAAGCATGTGCTTCTAGGCTTGCTACACCAGCGATAGTCGAACCGCCTGGGCTACAAACTTGGTCTTTCAATACTCCAGGATGTTGCTGACTTTCAAGAACCAATTGCCCAGCTCCTACCACAGTTTGGGCTGCCATTTTCAGTGCTATTTCTCGTGGCAATCCTGTCTGAACACCCGCATCTGCCAAGGCCTCAATAAAGAGATAGACAAAAGCTGGGCCACAGCCTGCAAGACCTGTCGCTGCATCGATTAAGCCTTCCCCAAGTTCAACCAAGAGACCAGCCTTGGCTAACAGCTGACAAAAGAGTTCACTGTCCTCAGCCCTGCAATTAGGGGACAAGGCATAACTAATCACTCCTTGACCAATAGAAGCAGGGGTATTTGGCATCATTCGAATAATTCTGTGTTGGCTTGGTAAGAGACTAGCGAGTTTTTCCAAGGTCAATCCAGCTGCCATAGAAATCAAAAGAAGACTTTCTCGTTTTTCAAGGATAGTCTGGTATTGAGAAAGCAAGTCTGAGAACTGTGCAGGCTTTACTCCTAGAAAAATCACATCTGCTTCTGCAAAAATTTCTTCGTTGCTGGAAGCCTGACCACCAAAGTCTGCAATGAAAGCATCCACCTTGGCTTGACTACGATTGGCAAGAAGAAGGTCATCACCCGTCTTAGCATGTAAAACAGCCTTGGCCAAGCTAGCACCCATATTTCCCAAACCGATAAATCCAATCTTCATCTCTTACTCCCTTATCTGCCCGTCACCAGTAACCACATACTTGTAGCTAGCCAACTCTTTCAAGCCCATGGGACCACGCGCGTGCAGTTTCTGAGTAGAAATTCCCATTTCACATCCAAGACCAAATTGACCTCCATCTGTGAAACGAGTTGAGGCATTGACATAGACAGCTGCAGAGTCCACTTGATCTGTAAAGTAAACCGCAGCTTCAGCATTTTCCGTCACAATGGCATCCGAATGATGGGTACTGTGGGCTTCAATATGGGCAACCGCTTCTTCTAAACTGCTCACAACCTTAACAGCTAGGACATAGTCTAAAAACTCAGTGTCAAAGTCTTGTGCTTCAGCAGTTTGGCCTGAAACAAACTGACTTGCTTTGCTATCCAAGCGGAATTGAATTGGTTCCAACCCAGCTTCTTTTCGATCGACAACTAGCACTTGCTCCAAACGAGGAAGGAAGCTTGCTGCCTTGTCTTCATGAACAAGCAGAACCTCCATGGCATTACAAACAGAAGGACGACTGGTTTTAGCATTATTGATGATAGACAGAGCCTTGTCTTCATCTGCATCCTTATCCACATAAACATGGACAATCCCAGTCCCTGTCTCAATAACAGGTACGATCGCATTCTCAACCACGGCATTAATCAAGCCAGCTCCTCCACGAGGGATGAGAAGGTCTAGATAACCCTTTGCCTTCATCATGGCATAGCTACTTTCTCGACTGGTATCTTCCACCAGTTGAATCACATCTGGGTGAATAGTAGTCGTCTCCAAGCCCTTCTTCAAAGCTGTGACAATGGCATGGGCTGTTTGATAGGCATCCTTACCGCTACGAAGAACAACCGCATTCCCACTCTTGAGAGCCAGAGCAACCGCATCAGACGTCACATTTGGACGGCTTTCATAGATAATACCGATAACGCCCATAGCCACACGTTTTTTGGTGATAACTAAGCCATTTTCAAGCTGACTGGTTTCTAAAACTTCACCGATTGGATCTGGTAAAGCAACCACTTCACGAATACCAGTTGCCATCGCTTCTATACGACCTGCATCCAAATAAAGACGATCCAGCATCACATCTGAGATTTTACCCTTGGCCGCTGCCATATCGAGAGCATTGGCCGCTAAAATCTCCTCAGTAGCAGCCACTAAGTAATCAGCCATGGCTAGCAGGGCTTGGTTTTTCACGACTTCACTAGCTGTGTTGATCGATTTTTTAACAGCCTGTATCTGTTCAAATTGTTCTTGTGTACTTACCATAGTTTACCTCTAAAATTCTGTAAAGAGTAGTTGGATTTCAGGAGTAATGGAAATCCAGTCATCACGGTGAATCAGGACACCCTTGGCTTTTTGAGAACGCAACATATCCTCCAAAGCAGATGCCCCAAATTGCACGCGCCCTTTTCCAAGTGATTTTCCACTTTCCTTGTCAAATACTGTCACGATATCACCGTAAGAAAAGGCGCCTTCCGCTTCAACAACACCAGATAAAAGGAGACTCTTGCCATGTTGAGAGAGAGCTTCTGCAGCCCCTTTATCAACCCAAATAGAACCTTGACTCTGAGCATAAAAGGCCAGCCATTGTTTCTGGGTACGAAGTCCCTTCTCTTGAGCAACAAAGTAGGAACCATCCTTGGTCTCCTCAGCTGCCTCAATCATGGCATCTGACTTCAAGGATGAGCAGATATAAACAGGAACTCCTGATTCCGTCGCAATCGTAGCTGCTTTGATTTTGGTTAACATGCCACCTGTACCATTAGACGAACCTGCTCCACCGGCCATATCAATAATCTCACGATTGATGGTCTCAATTCGCTCCAGGCGTTTGGCTCTTGGATCTGAATTAGGATTTCCAGTATAAAGACCGTCTACGTCTGTCAAGAGGACCAAAAGGTCTGCTTGGACCATGGCTGCAACCTGTGCACTAAGAGTGTCATTGTCCCCAACTTTGAGTTCATCAATGACGACACTGTCATTCTCGTTGATGATAGGAATCGCTCCACGGCTAAGTAGAACTGACAAAGCCTGATGGGCATTTTTATAACGGCGCTTATCCACAAAGTCATCCTGGGTCAGCAAGATTTGTGCAGAAACGATTTGGCGCAAGAGAAGATTAGTCGTGTATTCTTCCAACAAGAGCCCTTGCCCTACCGCTGCTGAAGCCTGTTTATCAGCAATCTTGGTCGGACGCTTTTTAAATCCTAAGGCCCCAAAACCAGCCGCAATGGCACCTGACGATACCAAAATCAATTCATGACCAGCCTCGTGCAACATAGCCAACTGCTGGGTAATAGCCTTTACCTTACTACGTGATAAACTTCCATCCTCATTCGTCAGAGAAGAAGTCCCCACCTTAAAGACAATCCGTTTGTATTTCATAGTCTCACTCCGATTCTTCATATTTATCCATTATAACATGAATAGCAGGAAATAGAAAAGAGTTGATAGGAAAAAGGTCGAGACAAGCTATCTCAACCTTTTATCACATCTAATTCTTTCTCAATCTCTCCAAAGTTTCCTTAAAAATCTCTGGGATATCTGCTGTAAATTCCAAGGTCTCACCTGTTCTCGGATGAGTAAAACCTAGCGTCTTGGCATGGAGAAATTGTCCATACCCCTTAAGTGTCTTGCGAGGACCATAGACTTCATCACCAGCGACTGGATGGCCGATATAAGCCATGTGAACACGGATTTGATGGGTACGCCCTGTCTCCAGTTGTAACTCTACCAAGCTATAATCACCAAAGCGTTCTAAAATGTGGAAACGAGTTACCGCAGGCTTACCTTTGGCAGTCACAGCCTGTTTCTTACGATCTTTTTCACTACGACCAATCGGCGCTTCAATCACACCGCGATCATTAGGCAAATTTCCATGAACAATCGCCCAATATTTTCGAAGAGACTTTTTATCCTTAAGTTCTTGAGCAAGTGCTAGATGCGCCTCATCGTTTTTAGCAATCATGAGAAGACCTGACGTATCCTTATCAATACGGTGAACAATGCCTGGGCGTAGAACCCCATTGATACCCGACAAGTCCTTAATATGGTACATAAGGGCATTTACTAGGGTCCCACTAGTATGACCAGCACTCGGATGCACAACCATCCCCTGAGGCTTGTTAACGACAGCCACATCATCATCTTGGTAGATGATTTCTAGCGGAAGATTCTCAGCTACATACTCTAAAACCTCTGGTTCTGGCACATGGTAAGTGACGACATCGCCCTCTTGAACTGTGTATTTAGCTTTCTTGACTTGGCCATTGACCAAGACCTGACCTGATTTGATTTGTTCATTCGCGAGACTGCGTGATAATTCTGTCAAATCCGACAGAGCCTTATCCAAACGCAGGCCACCAGTTTCAATTTTAATTTCCATTTATTTCCTCTTTTAGCATTGCAATTAATAAAATAATCACCCCAACAGTCAAATAGCTATCTGCAACATTGAAAATTGCAAAATTAATAAAGTCAAGGTGGAACATATCCACAACAAAGCCCTGACTGATCCTGTCAATAAAATTTCCAAAACCACCTGCAATAATCAAAGTCAAACCCAAGACCAGCCAGAGTGAGTTCTCCATGTGTTTATGTAAATACCAAATGGCACCTACCACAACAACCAGAGTAATCACAGCGAATAACAACTGCTGATCTTGTAAGATAGAAAAGGCTGCACCTCGATTTTGTAGGTAGGTCAAGCTAACAAAATTGGGAATCCAAGAGCGCACTTCACCCAGTGGAATCTGCTGGACGATATAGGATTTTACCAACTGATCCAGCCCAATCAAAAGCAGTACAATGACTGCCACTATTCCTCTTTTTTTCATGATTTCCTCTTCTGATTAAAATATTCTTGCATGACTTCTACAAATAGAGTCCCAGCTTGACTCAGCTCCACTTCTTCACGTTTAACATAGACCATGCGATTATCTAGGTTATCCTTGAGACGAATAACTGTAATCCCATTAACACTATCACTATCCAAAAATCCAGAACCTGTAGCATAAGCGTCCGTCCGCTCCAAAATACCATTCAAAGTAGCACGGTCTGTCACATTGAACATCTGTGAGCTTGCACTTGTATCAACAAAGTTCTCCGAATAATAAAGGTACTCGTCTTTCTCTTGAGTGAAACGAACCGTTGGTAGATCCGCTAAATCCTCCATGACCAGTTCCTCTTTCTGAGCCAAAGGATGCCCTTCACGAAGATAAATATGGGTATGAAAGGGAATTAATTCAATGACCTCTAGGCCTAGCTTTTCAACCCGTTGCATAATCCCTTTTTTATTTTGATTATTGAGGTAGATAATCCCAATCTCACTATGCCCTTGAGCTACTTCGTCTAAGATTTGAACAGTAGTCGATTCAAAAATACGGAAGTTCTTATAGTCAGGATAGCGCTCTGAAAAGGCTGTAATAGTTGGTGGCAAGAAATCATAGTGCTGACTAGCAATGGAAAATTCATCCTTTTCTTCCTCAGGATTGGCATACTGATTTTGAAAAATATCAAATCCTTTAACCAATTCTTGCGCTTTTTCATAGAATTCCATACCACGACGAGTCAAGAAAGTCCCTGAGCTAGTCCGACGGAAAATCTTAAATCCCAATTCTTTTTCCAAATCACGAACAGAAATGGACAGACTCGGCTGACTAACATACATCTTTTCAGCAGCTTCACGGAAAGTACCACTATTGGCAATGGCAACAACATAGCGTAATTGTTGAATGTTCATCTTCTACCCCCAACTTCTTTATTTTTTCATTATACCATATTTTAGAAGTTTTCCAAAAAGGAAAAAAGTCAGGAAATTTTCAATGCTCAATGAATACTCTAATACTCCAATACAAGAATTAGAATGATATCTTTTTTCAGTCCTCATTTTATTTCAAACAAATAAAAACAGCAAATCTTGTTGATTTACCGTTTCAAACTTGACACAAATTCGATTTACCATAAATTTATGAAAAAGCCTCTTCAATCCTATTAGCTATATCTGGACTTACCTCCCAAATCCCAACATAAGGTTGTTCAATATACTGTTTTTCTTTTATAGTATATAGATAGGCTACACTATCCTTTTCTTCATTCTGATGAATGAATTTGATAATGATGTAATCTTTATCATTTGTCGGTTGAACATTGAAACTCTCAAAAGTTGTAGATTTGGACTGTTTCTGCATCTCCTTAATCAATTTTGAAATTTCTTCCCTCTTGGTCATTGTTTTAACATTTTCAGAGAGTTTTTTCTGAATAGAAATTACAGAGATTGTCTCAGGTTCAGGAAGAATCAGTTTTTCTTACTGACACAAGCAGATAGAACAAGAAAAGAGATTGAACAGACTATTATGGCAAAAAGCTTTTTCATACAGGTTCACATCCTTTCCATATTCCTGCTTCCTTACTTAGATACATTCATAATATCAAACCTTAGCAATTTTTACAATATCTTATTCCCTTATAAAATTCATGACTGTAAAAGCTCTACATTCAACTATTTTTTCATTGTAAAATAAAGTAACCGACAAATTCGCTTCTTACATAGGTTTTTAAAATATGGGTATCAGCATGGGTATCAAAATAAAAAAATAGGCTCTCCGAAAACTCGGAAAGCCTTATTTATGCTATTTCAGCATCCTCGCCTTTACATTTCAAGGCTCGGGATAAAAAGATTCACTGAATCTTTTTATTTAGCGATTGGGTAAACAGAAACTTGTTTTTTATCGCGTCCTTTACGTTCAAAGCGTACTACACCTTCAACTTTAGCGAACAAAGTATCGTCTCCACCACGTCCAACGTTTACACCTGGATAAATGTGTGTACCACGTTGACGGTAAAGGATTGATCCACCTGTTACAGTTTGTCCGTCAGCTGCTTTAGCTCCAAGACGTTTTGCTTGTGAATCACGTCCGTTTGATGTAGAACCTCCACCTTTTTTGTGGGCGAAAAGTTGCAAGTTGTTAAGAGTCATTTTTAACATAATGTTTTCCTCCGTGTTAGTTTTCTGTGATAACTCTGGTTTGGACGAACTCAGAAGAGTTCTCCGATAAGTTTGCCATACCTAAGAAAAATGATTCAAAGAATAACTGGGTCATTTCTCTCTGGTGTGAAGGAAGATCTTTTGGAATTTCAACCATCAGATAGCCACCTTCATCTTCGTTTAATTCTAGGATTGGTTCATAGCCTGCAAATTTCTCAATAGAATTGATAAAGTTAATGGCAAGCGTAGAAACCGATGCACACACGACATCAAAGCCGTATTCGCCACTCTCGGCGTGTCCAGTAATTTCCGCACTCCTCAGCTCGCCATCTTCGGCTCTCTCAAAGACTGCTTGTATCATGTGTTCTCCTTAAAATTAAGCGTTGATTGCGTTGATGACAACTTTTGTATATGGTTGACGGTGACCTTGTTTACGGTGGCTACCTTTTTTAGGTTTGTACTTGTAAGTAACAACTTTCTTTTGTTTTCCTTGTTTTTCAACAGTTCCAACTACAGTAGCTCCAGCAACAAGTGGAGTTCCGACAACAGTGTTTTCACCACCAACAAGAACAACTTCGTTAAAAGTAACTTCTTGACCAGCTTCAACGTTCAATTTTTCAACGTAAACTGCTTGACCAACTTCAACTTTAACTTGTTTTCCGCCAGTTTTGATAATTGCGTATGTGCTCATTATGCACCTCCTATGATTTTTATGGGTTTCCCCGAATTTTTGTGAAGACTCGCCTAGCATCGTGGGACGAACCACTTAAACTTGAATAATCAAGCAACGATGTTCGTGCGGTTGCACAGGAACGTGCATAGTCAACTCTTCAAGTATAGCATATCTCCTATTTTCTTACAAGTAATAACACCTAAAATGAAGCTTTTTCTTTTACTTTTTTCTGCAGCTTGGCAAAAAGCATGCTAGAATAAAAAATACTCATCATAATAGGAACACCAAGAATGGTCTTTTCACGATAGAAAATCGTCAAATAGGCTGAAAAGACAACGCCAAGGACAAAACTACCAAGCAGGCTAACAAATATGAACCCTTCACGCAAAAAAGGAGTGTGCTTGGTCCGGAAATAATCTCCGAAAGCCAGCATGGTCCGTTTGATATTTCCTGTCATAAAGGCATTATTATAAGCAATACCCGACACTTCTCCAAAAGCAGTTGTCACCAGCCCCATACAGAAGGCCAAGGGCGGTACTAGATAAATATTATCTACAGTCTGCGGCACAAAACCAATAACTATTGATAATATTGCCAAAGGAATCAGCGACAGAATCGGTTTTTTCACAATTCTCAATTTTTCCTTATAAACAGTTAATAAAAAGACTCCCATCATAAAAGCTAGCAAGGTGAGAACCTTGTCCCTAACATCTGAAACATTATTTTGAATTAATTCTACTGAAAGAAAGACAACATTCCCAGTTTGTCCAGCTACAAGAGTATTCCCTCGCACAATAAAAGTATAGGCATCTACATAACCTGCACAAAACGTCAAAAAAAGCGCTAGCCTCTTAGACTGACGTGATATTTTTCTTATCGGTAATAACCTCATTTTCCCTCCCATTTTATTTACTTATCTCACTATTGTATCACTTTCTTTGGAAAAGACCTAGTAGCTTATTTGAAATTTTTTACCCGCTGTTGGATAGTCCCGTCTATCTATGTTATAATGAAAGAAGGATTTGAAATCGGAAAAGGAGTATCTATGCTTAAATTAGGTGTCATCGGAACAGGAGCTATCAGCCACCACTTTATAGAAGCAGCCCATACCATCGGAGAATACCAGCTGATCGCAGTCTATTCTAGAAAGTTAGAAACCGCAGCAACCTTTGCTTCTAGCTATCAGGATATCCAACTCTTTGAACAATTAGAGGACTTCTTCAAGAGCTCCTTTGATGTTGTCTATATTGCCAGTCCAAACTCCTTGCATTTTGCTCAGGCAAAAGATGCCTTGTCTGCAGGTAAACACGTCATTCTTGAAAAGCCAGCTGTCACTCAGCCACAAGAATGGCTGGATTTGATTCAAACAGCTAAGTAAAATCACTGTTTTATCTTCGAAGCAGCTCGTAATTACCACGAGGAAGCTTTTACTACTATCAAAAACTTTTTAGCAGACAAGCAAATTTTAGGGGCAGATTTCAACTATGCCAAGTATTCTTCCAAAATGCCTAACTTGTTGGCTGGGGAGATACCAAATGTCTTCTCAGATCGTTTTGCTGGCGGTGCTCTCATGGATTTGGGTATTTATCCTCTCTACGCTGCTGTTCGTCTTTTTGGGAATGCTGAGGACGCGACCTACATGGCTCAACAGCTTGACAATAGCATGGACCTGAATGGAGACGGAATCCTCTTTTACCCTGATTTTCAAGTTCATATCAAGGCTGGGAAAAACATCACTTCCAATCTCCCTTGCGAGATTTATACGACAGATGGTACCTTGACCCTCAACACCACCGAGCATGTTCGCTCAGCTATTTTTACCGACCACAAAGGAAATCAAATTCAGCTTCCTATTCAACAGGACCCTCATACGATGACTGAGGAAATCGCTGCATTTGCACACATGATCCAACAACCAGATCTGAATCTCTACCAAACTTGGCTGGAAGATGCAAGTTCAGTTCATGAGCTACTATATACCATGCGCCAGACTGCTGGCATTAGATTTGAGGCAGAAAAATGAAAACTAAACTACCTACTGAATGGCAAGAATTGAGCAACCAACTCGGTTTCCAGGAATTCACCCCCATTCAAACTCAACTATTTGAGCCCCTTCTTGCTGGAGAAAATCTCTTAGGAGTAAGCCCAACAGGAACAGGCAAGACCTTAGCTTATCTCCTACCAAGTCTTCTCAGACTACAAAAGAAAAAAGCCCAACAACTCTTGATTCTAGCACCTAATACTGAGCTTGCTGGACAGATTTTTGATGTGTGTAAAACGTGGGCAGAAGCTATCGGCTTGACTACTCAGCTCTTCTTATCAGGTTCAAGTCAGAAACGACAAATTGAACGCCTTAAAAAGGGACCAGAAATTCTGATTGGAACCCCTGGTCGTATCTTTGAGTTGATTAAATTGAAAAAAATCAAGATGATGAATGTGGAAACCATCATCCTGGATGAATTCGACCAGTTGCTAGACGATTCTCAAATTCATTTTGTCGAGAAAATCACTCACTACGCACCTCGTGACCACCAACTGGTCTACATGAGTGCGACGACAAAGTTTGACCAAGAAAAAATTGCGCCTAACACGCACACCATTGATCTCTCTGACCAAAAGTTAGACAACATCCAACATTTCTATATGCAAGTAGACCAACGTCACAGAGTGGATATGCTACGAAAACTAGCTCATGTTGAAGATTTCCGCGGTCTGGTCTTCTTTAACAGCCTATCAGACCTTGGAAGCGCAGAAGAGAAATTACAGTATCGTGATATCTTGGCTGTTTCTCTAGCTAGTGATGTCAATGTCAAATTTAGAAAAGTCATCTTAGAAAAGTTTAAAGATAAGCAACTAACCCTGCTTCTTGCAACAGACCTTCTGGCACGTGGAATTGATATCGATAGCCTAGAATGTGTCGTAAACTTTGATGTTCCTAGAGATAGCGAGACCTACACTCACCGTGCTGGCCGTACTGGCCGTATGGGCAAGGAAGGTTATGTTATTACTCTCGTAACCCATCCTGAAGAACTCAAAAAACTTAAGAAGTTTGAAAGTGTCCGTGAAATTGTCCTAAAAAATCAAGAACTCTATATCAAATAAAGTCCACCTTTGCTCTATGCCCATCTAGTGTATAGGGCTTTTTTATGTACAATTCTTAAATTTTAGTTCAATATTCAAAAAAAGAACCTTGCAAAGCAAGGTTCTTTTAGTGTCTGACTTAAATAATTGTTCTTCTGGGAACTAAATCGAATTAAGCTTCGATTTCTGTAACCATACCTGAACCAACAGTACGTCCACCCTCACGGATAGAGAATGTAGTACCTTGTTCTACGGCGATTGGGTGGATCAACTCAACGTCGATTGTCACGTTATCACCAGGCATTACCATTTCAGTACCTGCTGGAAGTTCGATTGAACCTGTAACGTCAGTAGTACGGAAGTAGAATTGTGGACGGTAGTTGTTGAAGAATGGAGTGTGACGTCCACCTTCTTCTTTAGTAAGGATGTAAACTTCACCTTTGAATTTAGTGTGTGGGTTGATTGAACCTGGTTTAGCGATAACTTGTCCACGTTCGATTTCATCACGTTGAACACCACGAAGAAGGACACCTACGTTATCTCCAGCAAGACCTTCGTCAAGTTGTTTACGGAACATTTCAACACCAGTAACAACTGCTTTTTGAGTTTCTTCTTTGATACCAACGATTTCAATTTCGTCGTTGACTTTAACGATACCACGGTCGATACGTCCTGAAGCAACTGTACCACGTCCAGTGATTGAGAATACGTCTTCGACTGGAAGAAGCAATGGTTTGTCAGTGTCACGTTCTGGTTCTGGGATGTACTCATCAACTGTGTTCATCAATTCCATAACGATGTCTTCGTATTTAGAGTCACCTTCAAGGGCTTTAAGAGCTGAACCTTGGATAACTGGAAGATCGTCACCTGGGAAGTCGTATTCTGACAATAGGTCACGGATTTCCATTTCAACCAATTCAAGCAATTCTTCGTCGTCAACCAAGTCAACTTTGTTCATGAAGACGATAAGGTGTTTAACACCAACCTGACGTGAAAGAAGGATGTGCTCACGAGTTTGTGGCATTGGTCCGTCAGTTGAAGCTACTACAAGGATAGCTCCGTCCATTTGAGCGGCACCAGTGATCATGTTTTTAACGTAGTCCGCGTGTCCTGGAGCGTCGATGTGAGCGTAGTGACGTTTTTCAGTTTCGTACTCAACGTGTGCAGTGTTGATAGTGATACCGCGTTCGCGTTCTTCTGGAGCAGCATCGATAGACGCATAGTCTTTAGGTTGGTTAACTGATGAAGGCAAGCGACGTGCCAAAACAGTTGTGATAGCTGCAGTTAGGGTAGTTTTACCGTGGTCAACGTGTCCGATAGTACCAATGTTAACGTGTGGTTTACTACGATCGTATTTTTCTTTTGCCATTTGAGTAAAAGCCTCCAATAAAATATATTTTATAGATAGACAGTAGGCAATACAGTCTAACTTTCCTTACTATTTTATCAAATTTCAGCTAAATTGCAAGTGTTTTACAAAGTTTTTGTGAATTATTCTTAATCGGTAACTTTTCAAAGTAACTTCCACTTGCCCAATCGAAGTGGAAATTAGTCTAAAACGGATTTTTATGGTGGAATTAAGTGTGAGACGTTTGAGTTAGAAATGAGGTCCACTATGACAAAACATAAACACCTTACCCTTTCAGACCGTAATGATATCCAATTAGGCTTAGAGCGCGGGGAAACCTTCAAAGCTATTGGACAATCCATTCTAAAAGACCCGACTACTGTATCCAAAGAAGTGAAACGAAACAGACAAGTCCGAGAGTCTACATGCGATAACCTTCCTTGCCCTCTACTCGATAAGGCTCCCTTTGTCTGTAATGGATGCCCTAAAAGAAGACAGAATTGTGGCTATAAGAAGATTTTATACCTCGCTAAACAAGCTCAAAAACAGTACGAACAAACTCTTGTTGAATCTCGTGAAGGGACTCCCCTTAATTCCAAGACCTTCTGGGACATGGACAAAGTCATTTCTGATGGTGTTAAAAAGGGACAACACATCTATCATATCCTCAAAACCCATAACCTCGATGTCAGTTCCTCAACTGTCTATCGACATATCCGAAAAGGATACCTATCTATCGCTCCTATTGACCTATCCAGAGCCGTTAAATTCAAAGAAAGACGGAAAAGTAAACTACCTTCCATCCCTAAAGAAGCTAAAAAAGGCCGTTCCTATGAGGATTTCCAAAACTATTTAGTCCTTAAGAAACTAGACTCTTGGCTGGAAATGGACACAGTTCTGGGGAGGATGGGAGGTAAAGTCCTACTCACCTTCAATTTATCTTTCTGTAACTTTATCTTCGCTAGGCTTCTGGATAATAAAACTGCTCTTGAGGTTACCAAACACCTCTATGATATCAAGAACACTCTTCATGAAGCTGACAAAGACTTCTTCCTACTCTTTCCTGTCATCCTCACAGATAATGGTGGAGAGTTTGCCAGGGTTGATGACATCGAAATGGATGTTCGAGGAGAGAGTAAACTCTTCTTTTGTGACCCTAATCGCTCTGACCAGAAAGGGAGAATTGAGAAAAATCACACGCTAATTCGCGACATTCTACCTAAAGGAACTTCTTTTGACAACTTAACTCAAGAGGACATCAATCTCGTTTGTTCGCATGTCAACAGTGTCAAACGGGCTGCTTTGAATGGAAAGTCAGCCTATGAACTTTTTGCCTTTACTTATGGAGAAGAGATTCCTAAGCTTCTCGGTATTTCTAAAATACCTGCAGAAGATGTCTGCCAGTCTTCTACATTACTCCAACATAAAATCTAAAAACTAACCTAAACCCCCATTCAAACGTCTCACACTAACTTCCACCATAGCGGAACTTAATCTGAAACGCTTTCAGATGAGGGGATTTTGTGCGCTCTTTTTTTCGATGCCTTTCGGCTACAAAAGCGATGAAATCAAGCATTTACCATTATTCTTAATCTGCTAATCTAAACGGCACTTCCACTCCTATCACTTGCCTAAATAAAAAGAAAAATCAGGAATTTCCTGACTTTTACTTGGCTAGTTCTCTTTCTCGTTCTTTCATTATTTTATGATTTTCATACAAGCGAGATAAGAACTTAGAAATCTCTTTTAAGATAGAATAGGTTGGTACAGCGACAATCATGCCAATGACACCATAGATATTGCTTGATAACAAAAGTAATACTAAAATCGTAATTGGATGAACCTTCATTACCCCACCTACGATTCGAGGGTAGAGGATATTTCCATCCACTTGTTGAATGATTAGCATGTAAACAACTGCAATTAGCATTCTATGAGGATCCGTAAAGACATTGGCAATAATCATCGGAATCAGACCAATACTTGGTCCTACATAAGGAATGAGATTGGCCAAGCCTGAAAAGATGGCGAAGACCAAAGCGTATTTTAAACCGATCACGCTATATCCGATAAAAGCCAAACAACCGATAATAATCGCATCAATGGCGACTCCACTAATATAGCGAGCAATTGTCGCATTCAAATTTTTTAAGAGGCCTGCAATATGCAACTTATCTCTCTTTAAAACAGTACGTTCCAGCATCGGTAAAAACTTGTGACCATCTAACAAAAAATAAACCAAAAACACAGGTGTCATGATAATAATTAAAATAGTACTAAAAAGAGCTGATAGGATACTTCCGACACTATTCGTAACGCTATTTAGGATATTTTGTAAAATATCTACATAAGAAAGATTTAACTGTTGAATAGTCGATTGAATATCTAAATTTTGAAAGGCTGGATAAGTAGATAAATCCACAATCAAATCTTGCAAACGACTGTAGATTGTCTGACTTGTTGCTATCAAACTGGTCAACTGATTAATCAAAATTGGTAAGAGATAGACTACCCCAATAACTAGCCCCCAAACCAAGGCACACAAAGTTAGTAGAATACCAATGATACGATTAATTTTGAAATACTTTTGTAAAAAACTAACAAAGGGATTTGTTAAATAATATAAAAAACTACCTAGAAGAAAGGGAATCATTATGGTGTTTGCGACACTTACAAAGGGCGTTATAATCCCACCCATCTGTCTCCATAAATAAAAGATGATGGTTAATAGTAAAATCTCACTGGTCCAAAAAAATAATTTATTCTTACGAAACATGAGGTACCTCCATTCATCTATTTTACCACACTTTCAAAAAAGCTTCTTTATTCTATCATGAAACTGGGAATATTTTTTTCTTTATGTTAGAATAAACTTACTATGAAAAAAATCATTTTATCTCTACTAAGCTTATCTGTGATTGGGTCAGCATCTACTGTTGCTGCTCAAGATTTTAATATTGCCGCAAAACATGCCATTGCTGTTGAAGCAAATACTGGAAAAATACTTTATGAAAAAGATGCAACTCAGCCAGTCGAAATCGCTTCAATCACAAAATTGATTACAGTTTATCTTGTCTATGAAGCCTTGGAAAACGGCAGTATTACACTATCAACTCCTGTAGATATTTCTGATTATCCTTACAGATTAACGACAAATTCCGAAGCAAGCAACGTCCCTATGGAGGCTCGTAATTATACCGTCGAGCAGCTACTGGAAGCAACACTAGTATCTAGTGCTAACAGTGCAGCCATTGCTCTATCTGAGAAAATTGCTGGCTCAGAGAAAGATTTCGTCGATATGATGCGCGCTAAACTCCTGGAATGGGGAATTCAGGATGCCACTGTTGTCAATACGACAGGTCTTAACAATGAGACTCTAGGGGATAACATTTACCCAGGTTCTAAAAAAGATGAAGAAAATAAGCTTAGTGCTTATGATGTCGCTATCGTTGCTCGTAACCTCATCAAAAAGTACCCACAAGTCTTAGAAATCACCAAAAAACCTTCTTCTACTTTTGCTGGAATGACAATCACTTCGACCAACTACATGTTAGAAGGAATGCCTGCTCATCGAGGAGGCTTTGACGGACTGAAGACAGGAACGACAGACAAAGCTGGTGAATCTTTTGTTGGTACTACTGTCGAGAAAGGAATGAGGGTTATTACAGTTGTTTTGAATGCAGACCATCAAGACAATAATCCTTACGCTCGTTTCACAGCTACATCTTCCCTAATGGATTATATTTCTTCTACATTCACACTTCGCAAAATCGTTCAAAAAGGCGATGCCTATCAAGATAGCAAAGTCCCTGTACAAGACGGAAAAGAAGATACAGTCACTGCTGTTGCCAAAGATGATATCTCTCTAATTGAACGTGTTGGAGGTCAATCTTCCCAATCTGTTCAATTCACACCTGATTCCAAAGCAATCCCAGCAACACTTGAAGCTGGAACAGTGGTTGGCCATTTAACTTATGAAGACAAGGACTTGATTGGTCAAGGTTACATTACTACAGAACGTCCTAGTTTCGAAATGCTAGCAGAAAAGAAAGTTGAAAAAGCCTTCTTCTTAAAAGTTTGGTGGAATCAGTTTATCCGTTTCATCAACGAAAAATTATAAAAAAATCGCGATTTTAAACCGCGATTTTTTGTTATAAGTTCTTCTTCAAAGTACTTGACTTTGGGTAAATCTAATACTCAATGAAAATCAAAGAGCAAACTAGTATGCTAGCCGCAGGTTGCTCAAAACACATTTTTGAAGTTGTGGATAGAACTGACGAAGTCAGTAACATATATACGGCAAGGCGAAACTGACATGGTTTGAAGAGATTTTCGAAGAGTATAAAATCAAATTTTACCCAACTGATCCTTCCATCTCATAGCTAATCAAGCGGTTCAGCTCAACAGCATACTCCATTGGAAGTTCTTTTGTAAAGGGTTCTACAAATCCCATGACAATCATCTCAGTTGCCTCAGATTCTGACAATCCACGGCTCATGAGGTAATAGAGTTGCTCTTCTGAAATCTTAGATACCTTAGCTTCGTGTTCCAAAGCGACTTGTGAGTTGTGAATTTCATTAAATGGAATAGTATCTGATGCTGACAAGTCATCCATGATAATGGTGTCACACTCGATGTGAGAAACAGATTTCTTAGAGTTCTTGTTAAAGGTGACCTGTCCACGGTAGTCAACCTTTCCTCCGCTTTTAGCGATGGATTTAGACACGATAGACGAGCTTGTATGTGGTGCGTTGTGGATCATCTTAGCACCCGTATCTTGGTGTTGCCCAGCATTGGCAAAGGCAATAGAAAGCATGGTACCACGCGCCCCTTCTCCATCTAGGTAAACAGATGGGTATTTCATAGTTGTTTTGGCACCTAAGTTTCCATCAATCCACTCAACAGTGGCATCCTTTTGAGCCTTAGCGCGTTTGGTTACCAAGTTATAGACGTTATCAGACCAGTTTTGGATGGTCGTATAGCGCATATAAGCTCCATCCAAGGCAAAGATTTCTACGATGGCAGCATGCAAGCTGTTACTTGAATAAGTTGGCGCTGTACATCCTTCAACGTAGTGGACACTTGCTCCCTCATCAACGATAATCAAGGTACGTTCAAACTGACCAGTATTTTCGTTGTTGATACGGAAGTAAGTTTGAAGAGGAATATCTACCTTGACCCCTTTTGGTACGTAGATAAAGGTTCCACCTGACCATACTGCTGAGTTGAGGGCAGCCAACTTGTTATCTGTTGGCGGTACCAACTTCGCAAAGTATTGTTTAAACAAGTCTGGGTATTCCTTGAGGGCAGAATCCGTATCTGTAAAGATAATCCCCAATTTCTGGAACTCTTCCTTCATGTTGTGGTAAACCACTTCTGACTCGTACTGGGCAGAAGCTCCCGCTAGATAGGCACGCTCAGCTTCAGGAATTCCGATACGTTCAAAGGTTTCTTTGATTTTTTCAGGAACGTCATCCCAAGAACGGGCTGGCTTATCAGATGGTTTTTGGTAATAAATCAGGTCATCAAAGTCAATCTCTGACAAGTCTGCTCCCCAAGTTTGCATGGGCATTTTTTTGAAGGTTTCATAAGACTTCAAACGGAACTCTAACATCCACTCAGGTTCTCCCTTTGCAGCTGATAGTTCACGAATGACATCTTCATTCAATCCTTTTCCTGTCGATAGGACAGGCTCTACATCATCATGGAAACCAAATTTATATTCACCAAGGTCAATTGGTTTTGGTTCTACTCTTTCTTCAGCCATAATATCCTTTCTTTCATTCTTCATTTCTACTAATTCATAAGACAAAAGAAACTTGTCTTACTGATTTTCTTGATTTTCGATTGTTTTCTTCAAGGCGTTCCAGGCTAGGGTTGCACACTTGATTCGTTGAGGAAATTTGGCAACACCTGACAAGAAAGCTGCGTCTCCAAGACTATCTTGTCTGTCATCTTTTTGCCCTTGAACCATTTCAGAAAAAATAGTCGCAAGTTCTAAGATTTCTTTCTTGGTCTTTCCCAAAACTGCATCTGTCATCATGCTAGCAGAGGCAGTTGAGATGGTACAACCTGAGTTTAGAAAAGCGATATCTTCCAAACGGTCATCTACATCAAACTTGACAGAGAGGTTGATGACATCTCCACAGGTCGGATTGTTGAGACTGATTTGCTCAGCATCTTCTAACTTCCCTTGGTGATGTGGATTTTTCGAATGGTCCGCTACCACTGCCATATAAAGGCTATCTAGTTTAGAAAGTGCCATTGAAAAACTCCTTTGTCTTTTGTAAGGCATCGACTAGCTTGTCGCAATCTGCCTGGGTATTGTAGATATAAAAACTTGCACGAGCTGTTGCTGGAACATCCAAATACTGGAGCAAGGGTTGAGCGCAATGGTGACCTGCTCGAACAGCCACGCCTTCATAATCCAAAGCAGTCGCAAGGTCGTGAGGATGAAGATTGCCTAGGTTAAAGGCAATGACACCCGAGCGTTGATCCAAGTCCTGCGAACCATAAATAGTTAATCCCTCAATTGCCTGCAGTTTTGGAAAGACGTATGCAATCAATTCTTGTTCATAGGCTTCAATTGCATCCATACCAATCTTTTCCAGATAATCCACTGCAGTAGCAAGTCCGATTGCACCAGCCATATTTGGAGTTCCAGCCTCGAATTTCCAAGGCAACTCCTTCCAGCTAGCAGATTGCTCATAGACGAAATCAATCATCTCACCGCCAAATTCAACTGGTGACATTTGCTCCAGATACTTTTCTTTGCCATAAAGAACACCGATACCAGTCGGACCAGACATCTTGTGACCTGAAAAGGCAAAGAAATCCACATCTAAGTCCTGTACATCGATCTTCATATGAGGCGTAGATTGAGCACCATCCACCACAATGATGGCTCCCACTTGGTGAGCCAATTGAGTGATTTCTTTGATTGGATTGACCACACCCAGAACATTTGAGGCGTGAGCTAGGGAGACAAACTTAACTCTATCAGTCAATTTAGCTCGCAAGTCATCCATGTCCAAGGCTCCATCCTTGAGATAGACATAGACAAGCTCTGCCCCAGTCTTACGGCAGGCTTCCTGCCAAGGAATGATGTTGGAATGGTGTTCCATGACGGAAATCAAGACCTGGTCTCCCTCAGTCAAGACTTCCTCTGCAAAGCGCGCTACCCAGTTCAGACTGGTTGTCGTTCCTCTTGTAAAGAGAACTTCCTTTGTAGACCCTGCATTGATAAACTTACGAATGGTTTCACGAGCCGCCTCATAGGAAGCTGTCGCCCGCTCCGCCAAGGTATGAACCCCACGATGAACATTGGCATTGTCGTGCTCATAATAGCGGTTAATCGTTTCCAGAACTGCTAGTGGTTTTTGTGTCGTCGCGGCATTATCCAGATAAACCAGAGGTTCATCGTTGACAATCTGGTCTAAAATTGGAAAATCCTTGCGAATCGCTTCTACATCTAACATAGGCTTCCCCTTAGCGTTTTGACAATTTTTCTTCGATCGTTGCAATCATTTCATCGCGAACTTCCTTGACTGGAATCTCAACGATGACAGATCCAAGGAAACCACGAACAACCAAGCGTTCTGCAGTTGCCTTATCCAAGCCACGGCTCATGAGGTAGTACATATCTTCTGGATCTACTTGTCCGATAGAAGCAGCGTGACCAGCAGTTACGTCATTTTCATCAATCAAAAGAATTGGGTTGGCATCTGAACGCGCTTGGTCTGAAAGCATGAGAACACGACTTTCTTGTTGCGCATCTGCTCCCTTGGCACCCTTGATAATGTGGCCAATACCGTTGAAAGTTAAAGTTGCTTTTTCAAGGATAACCCCATGTTGAAGGATATTACCGATAGAGTTGCAACCATAGTTAGTTACTCGGGTGTCAATCCCTTGTACCTGACGGCCACTGGAAAGAGCTACGACTTTCAGATCAGCATGGCTACCGTTACCAATCAAGTCACTATCAAAGTCAGCTACGACATTCCCTTCGTTCATGACACCTATTGCCCAGTCAATGCTTGCATCGTTGCCTAATTTACCACGACGGCTAATGTAGGCAGTGACGTTTTCACCTAGACGGTCAATCGCAGCAAACTTCACTTGCGCACCAGAACGTGCAATCACTTCTACTGTGATATTAGCAGTTGCTTTGGCACTTCCTTCACCGCGTGACTCTAAACGCTCCAGATAACTAATCTTAGAATTTTTACCAGCGATAATCATAATATGCTTGTTAAACGGCACATCGCTATCGCTGTCTTGGTAGAAAATCCCTTCGATTGGTTCAGCAATCTCAACATTATCAGGAATGTAGAGAACAGCACCACTGTTAAAGTAAGCAGTGTGATAAGCCGCCAACTTGTCATCGTCATACTTAACAGATGACATGAAGAATTCTTCGATCAGCTCTGGAATTTCTTCTAAAGCTGAATGGAAATCTGTGAAGACAACACCCTGTTCAGCTAACTCAACTGGAGTTTGCTCAAAAACAGTTTGAGTTCCTACTTGTACCAACTTCAAGTGATTATCTAGAGCTGTGAAATCTGGAACATTTGCTGATGGCTCACTTTCTGTAATCGTTCCATCACCCAGATTCCAACGGTGGAATTTGACACGCTCAATAACTGGTAATTCTAAACTCTCAATCTTGTCAAAAGCTTTTTGACGGAGATCAGCCAACCAGCTTGGTTCAGCGTGCATTTCTGAAAAAAGTTTAATATTTTCTTTAGTCATTTACTTCTCCTAAAAGATACGAGGGAATTACAATTCTTCCTTGTAGTCGTAACCAAGTTCTTCAGCTAGTTTTGCGTATCCTTCACGTTCCAAACGCGCAGCCAATTCTGGACCACCTGAAAGGACAACACGACCTTCCATCATGACGTGTACCACATCAGGTGTGATGTAGTTCAAAAGACGTTGGTAGTGAGTGATAATCATAGCACCAAAGCCTTCACCACGCATAGCATTCACACCTTTAGAAACAACTTTAAGGGCATCAATATCAAGACCAGAGTCAATCTCATCCAAAAGGGCAAAAGTTGGTTCCAACATCAAAAGTTGAAGAATCTCATTACGTTTTTTCTCACCACCAGAGAAACCTTCGTTGAGGTAACGCTCTGCCATTTCTTCTTTCATGTTGAGCAATTCCATCTTCTCGTCTAGTTTAGTAATAAACTCACGAACTGAAATCTTCTCATCGTCTTCTTTACCAGCATTCATGGCTGCACGAAGAAACTCAGCATTGGTAATTCCAGGAATTTCTGATGGGTACTGCATAGCAAGGAAAAGTCCCATACGCGCTCGCTCGTCCACTTCCAATTCAAGGATGTTTACGCCGTCAAACAAGACTTCACCTTTGGTCACTTCATAGTTTGGATTTCCCATGATAGCGGCAGAAAGAGTCGATTTACCAGTACCATTTGGTCCCATGATAGCGGCGATTTCTCCTGTTTTCAGGGTCAGGTTAACCCCTTTTAAAATTTCTTTTCCTTCAATCTCAACGTGAAGATCTTTAATCTCTAATACTGACATGATAGTTCCTTTCTTTTTCAAGGCCTTTACAGTACTTACTAGAAACATACTTGATTTCCCTAGAAAACACGGTAAAAGGTCAATAAATATACTTTTATAGTATAACAAAAAAAAGCCTAAAAGGCTTTGATTTTGTCTAGAAGCTGAGGACTAGTCTTTTCCTTTTAAATGTTGGTCAATAACATCTACAATCTTGCCCATCAAGTAACTAACTCTAAAGTTTCTAAAGAGCAAAATGGCCCAAAAGGCTGCCATAATATAGCGACCAGTCATCCAGGCTTCATTGAAAAAATAGGTCTCAGCAGCTGTAAACAGCGCGATGATAATAAATTGTTGTCTATTCATAAACTTATTGTATCATGAAATCTTTCTTTAGTCTTCCTCTACCTTCACTTTATCAGCCAAAAATTCAAATCCTTCTGGAATCAGGCTTTCTTCTGCTTCTTTTTCAGTTTGAGAAGATTTGGCTTTGGCTGAAAAGGCTGCGCGCACTTCTTTCCATTCCTCCATGGAAATGGCTAAAATCTCAGGTGAAAAACCTGCTGCCTGACTGAGGATGTTGCCAAACATGGTATTGAGATTATCTCGTTTCATAGTTTGACCAGCATTGAAGTTAGATTCAAAAGCAAGAATAGCATGGTGTTCATTGGCCGCAACCGGTTGAGAACCAACTAGCAGAGCCTTGTCTGGCCCACCAAGACTTTCAATTACCTCTCCCCAGGCATTTTGTAAACGAATCAAATTTTGACGTGCTAAATCAGGATTTTCAACGGCCTCTTGTAGGATCGATTGAACCTTATTGCGATCCACACGATAGACTGTTTTGCCTGCTGCTGGGCGGGTAGGTACTGGACTAGTTGGCTTGGGTACAGTTCCCACATTTGCGAGTTCTTGTTTAAGACTGGCAACTTCCTGTCTCAATGCAGCAATTTCACTTTCAACCGCTCCTGAAAGAGCTGATTCAGGCTTAATCTCCGCCAAACGGATGGTCATCATCTCAGCATAAATCTTGGGCTGCAAACTAGACTTAATATCTGCTAAACTGACTGTCGCTAAGCGAATCATTTCAAACAAATTTTCTTGAGGAAGTGCCAAATTTTCTACAAAGACTGGACTATGATGAGTGTTTTCTCCCCCTGTTTGAACAATTAACAAGTCTCTTAAATAGTGCAAAAGGTCGGTCACAAAACGAGTCATGCTCTTACCATTGTCAAAGAGAAGATTTAAGCAAGACAAAGCCTTGGGAACATCCTGTTGAGACAAGGCAGCCACATAATCATCCAAGGCTGATAGACTAATAGTCCCTGTAATTTCTTCAGAGATAGCAGTCGTCAATTCATTTCCCTGTGTCAAACTCAGGGCCTGATCTAAAATAGACAAGGCGTCTCGCATTCCACCTTCAGCCCGTCTGGCAATGATTTCCACAGCCTCTGGTTCAGAACTGATATTTTCTTTGTCTAAGATATAGTGGATATGCTCCTTAATATCCTGTGTCTTAATCGATTTAAATTCAAAACGTTGCACACGGGATAGAATAGTAGCAGGAATCTTGTGCAATTCAGTAGTGGCCAAAATAAAGACCACATTCTGTGTTGGCTCTTCCAGCGTCTTTAGAAGGGCATTAAAAGCCCCTGTAGACAGCATGTGAACCTCATCTATGATATAAACCTTATAACGAGCAAGGCTAGGGGCGTAGGTAGATTTATCACGAATTTCACGAATTTCATCTACCCCATTATTAGAGGCTGCATCCATTTCAATGACATCTTCTAAACTACCATCTGTCACTGCTTGACAAATATAGCAGTTATTACAAGGTTCACCACCCACTTGATTGGGACAGTTCATAGCTTTGGCAAAAATCTTGGCTACACTGGTTTTTCCCGTTCCACGAGGACCAGAAAAAAGATAAGCATGACTTATTTTCTCTTGCTCCACTGCCTGTTTAAGAGTTTTAGATACAACTTCTTGACCAACCAACTGGGAGAAGTTTTGACTTCTATATTTTCGATAAAGTGCTTGATACATTAGGCTTTCTCCCCAAACATTGTAAAGTCCCATTCTGTCTTTTCAAGCAAAATAGCGACAAATTGTTCCAAATAATCTCGATCCATAGCATCATAATCATCCATCTCTGAAGAATCCAAATCCAGAACTCCAAGTAATTGATCATTCTTTATCATCGGCACAACAATTTCACTTTTAGCTCGACTATCACAAGAAATATAGTTGGGATAAATTGTTACATCTCCAACAAGAACAGTTTCCTGAAAGTGAGCTGCCTCACCACAAACACCCTTGCCTAGTGCAATACGGATGCAGGAAACACCTCCTTGGAAAGGACCTAAAACCAATTCCTTTCCATCGAACAGATAAAAGCCTGAGAATACGGTATTAGGAAAGCGTGATTTTAGAAGAGCACTGGCGTTGGAAAGATTAGCCAAAACATTGGTTTCACCATCCAATAAAAAAGAGAGCTCTTCATTTAACATTTGATAACGTGATTGTTTTTCTGATTCTAACATAGAACTATTATATCAAAAAAGGCTTACAGACAAAAGAAAAATCCCTTGTTTAGGAAACAAAGGATTTTGTGAATTTTCAATTTGATTAAAGTTCGATATCACCGAACAAGTCAGCCATTGAGAATCCTGTTTGTGTTTCTGGAAGTTCGAAATCACGTTTTTCTTGACGTTTTGGACGACGTGGACGAGCAGCGCGTTTTTCTTCTTTTTGTCCTTCTTCTTGAGCTGGACGCTCTTCAAGAGCTTTGATAGAAAGTGATACGCGCTCTGCATCTGCGTTAACTTCAAGAACTTTAACTTGAACTTCTTGACCAACTTTAAGAGCTTCTTTTGGATTTTCAATACGTTTGTGTGAAATTTGTGATACGTGAACAAGTCCATCGATACCTGGCAATACTTCAACAAATGCACCGAAGTCAGTCAAACGTTTAACTGTTCCTTCTACTACATCACCTTTAGCCAATTTTTGCTCAACACCATCCCATGGTCCAGGTGTTGTTGCTTTAAGTGAAAGTGATACGCGTCCTTCTTCTTCGTTAAGATCAAGGATTTTCACTTCAATTTCTTCACCAACAGTTACAACTAATTTTGGTGAAACGTTACGTTCATGTGACAATTCAGTCAAGTGAACCAATCCGTCAACACCACCAAGGTCGATGAAAGCACCGAAGCTTGTGATACGTGCAACTTTACCAGTTACTACATCACCAACAGCCAATTTACCGAATACTTCAGCACGAGCTGCTGCTGTAGTTGCTTCAACAACTTCACGACGTGAAAGGATGAAGCGGTTTTCTTTAGCGTCAACTTCTTTGATTTTAGCGTCAAATTCTTGACCTACAAAACGTTCAGTGTTACGTACGAAACGAGTATCCAACATTGAAGCTGGGATAAATCCACGAACACCTTCAAATTCTACTGAAAGTCCACCTTTAACGGCACGAGTTCCTTTAACAGTAACAACTTCTTCTTCGCGACCAACAAGTTTGTCCCATGCTTTGCGAGCTTCAAGGCGTTTTTTAGATACAAGGTATGTAACTGTATCAGTATCTTTACCAACTACTTGACGAAGTACAAGAACATCCAATACTTCTCCTACTTTAACAAAGTCATTGATATCTGCATCGCGATCGTTTGTCAATTCGCGAAGAGTCAAGACACCTTCAACACCAGTTCCAGAGATTGCAACGTTAGCTTGAGTCGCATCAACTGTCAATACTTCAGCACTAACAACATCACCAGTCTCAACTTGGCTAACGCTATTTAGCAAATCTTCAAATTCGTTCATCTAAAAAATCCTCCAACAATCAAGTTTTTCTTAAACTTGACATACTTATAATTTTTTTCCTAAGCACCCGCAAGGACATGTTTATATCGTTCACGTCTTTCAATTATAAAAATAAAATACCCTAAGATATTTTGCTTTTTATCTTGATCATTACCTAAGAACTGGGGTAGCTGGATTCGAACCAACGCATGAGGGAGTCAAAGTCCCTTGCCTTACCGCTTGGCTATACCCCATTGATGAAATGGAGAGAGAGGGATTCGAACCCCCGAACCCGAAGGAGCGGATTTACAGTCCGCCGCGTTTAGCCTCTTCGCTATCTCTCCTACAATCAACATGGACTATTATATCATGAAAATTTCAAAAAAACAAGACTTATTTTGCTAAATTATAATTTTCAATCAAAATTTCCACAGCTTTTTCCAATTTTTTATAAAAACTATCGACATTCCCATTCTTTATGATGGCAAATTGTCCGTCTAATTCGGCAATTTCTCCGATAACTTTTTTACCGATAGTCAATGCATAACCTTCAAAACTGTCTTTACCAACATTAACTTTGGCATCTGCTACTTGAATTTCAATTTTTTTATCTTTCTTGCTCATTTCATACCTCTCTTCACTTTTTCTATTTTACAAGAAAATCCTAAAACTAGCAAGAAAAAACTCTACATCAGGCTTGTCTGATATAGAGTTTTCCGCATTATTTAATGTGTTTTTCTAGTTCTTTTTGGTACTTACCGTTTGATTCCAATTTTTCTTTTTGCCATTTTTTCAGTGCTTCTTCATATTCTTTTGTCGTAACGATATCTTTTTGCAATTTCATTCCTTTAAAGATATATGGGTCACCTTTAATACCAACTTGTGAGTATGGTTTTGAGAATGGCACGACATTACTTACAACTGGAGAACCACCAGATGAGGCTGTTGGCATCAATAATGAACTATCTGTCAACCAAGCTTGAGCCTTGGCATATTTTTCATAGCGTTCTTCAAGATTCGTAGTTTCTGAATCTGCATCATCCAATAATTTCTTATATTGATCCAAACCAAGTTTCGCTACAACATCCTTATCTTTCCCTTTAGTAATACCGAGGTGCTTCATAGCAGAACCTGATTTAGGATCCATGATATTCAAGTAAGATGCTGGGTCTTGATAACTTGGAGCCCATCCTGTACTGTTCAAATCATAGTCTTTTTGAGAAGGAACACGCGCTTGTGAAGTGATTGTTTCCTTTTCATTATCTGTCATTTGAAGAACGTCGATAACAACATTTTCAGCACCAAGAGTTGATTCGATAGACTGTTTGAAAGAGTTACTTTGTTGAACGGCGATGGTATCTGTTTGTTCAACTGGGACATCCAAGTGAATTGGGAAAGTTACCCCTTTAGATTCCAAGTCTTTCTTAGCTTTTTCGAAAGCTGCTTTAGCCTTATCAGGGTTGTAGATAGAATCCTTACCGTCAACTAGCTCAACACCCTTCCATTGGTCACCATAGTTCACCAACTCTGCTTGAGCGATTTGACCAAAGTTCTTACCACCTGCTTGCACAAAGTTATCAGGAACGAGGCTGTTACGAATAATCTTGTCCGCACCGTCTTCACCATTTAGCTGTGCAGCATAAGAATGGCGGTTGAAGGCAAAGTTGATAGCCTGACGGAAGTCCTTATTAAGCATAGCTTCTTTAGTTGAAGTCTTTTGCTCCTCACTTGTTTTCGCAGTTTTATTGTACGACTGACGATTTACGTTAAAGGTGAAGTAATAACTACTTGAGTCCTGTGGGCTATAAGTGATTTTATCTCCGTATTGCTCTAAAGTTGAAGCAAAGTTTGAACTACTTGGGAAGAGACGAGCTGTCGTATAGGCACCAGAAGAGAAACTACGGATCAAGGATTCTTGATCAGAACCATCATAGTAAGTCAATTTAATCTTCTCGATTTTTACCTTTTCTTTATCCCAGTAATTTGGATTTTTCTCGTATTCAATCAACGATTTAGATGTTAAGGTTTTCAAAATATAAGGACCATTGTAGAGAATCCCTGCTGGAGTAACTGCTCCATAATCTTTACCTGACGCCTTCAAAAACTCTTCATTTACAGGCAACATCGTTGCTGTTGTGACTTTAGAGTTCCAGAAGCTTTCAGGTTTGTTTAGGGTATATTCAACTGTGTAATCGTCCAAAGCTTTGACACCAACTGTAGAGAAATCATTCGTCTCACCAGTCATGTAGGAATCCAATCCCTTGATTGAATTTTGGATAAGAGAGACACCGTCTGACTTGCCGTCAGCTACGTGTTTTAGTCCTGTCACAAAGTCATGGGCTGTTACTTCGGCGTATTCTTCACCTTCCGAAGTGTACCATTTAACTCCTTTACGAAGTTTGTAGGTATAAGTCAAACCATCTTTTGACACAGACCAATCTTCAGCCAAGGAAGGAATAACATTTCCGTATTGGTCGTTTTCCATCAAGCCATCAACCACGTTCCCGATGACATCTGTTGTCGATGTACGAGTCGCTATACTATAGTCCAAAGATGCAGGATCTACTGCATAGACATATGAGAACGTTGTCGGTGCATCTGCTTCTTTATCAGCTTTTCCACAAGCTACTAAAAGAGCTGCTGTGCTCAGGACCACTCCTGCTGTTAAGAGCCACTTTTTCGATTTCATCAAAAATCTCCTTTTGTTTATTTTAATCTACTTTTACAATCCAACCTTCTGGCGCTTCAATATCACCAAACTGAATACCTGTCAATTCATCATAGAGTTTACGAGTCACAGGACCAACTTCTGTTTCACTATAGAATACATGGAAATCATCACCGTGCTGAATTCCACCAATTGGTGAAATAACTGCTGCTGTACCACAGGCACCTGCCTCTACAAAACGGTCAAGGTTATCAATTGGGACATCTCCCTCAATAGGAGTTAAGCCCAAGCGATGTTCTGCCAAATAAAGCAAGGAATACTTGGTAATAGATGGCAAGATAGATGGACTCAATGGTGTTACAAATTCATTATCAGCTGTAATTCCAAAGAAGTTAGCTGAACCGACTTCTTCAATCTTTGTATGTGTTGAAGGATCTAGATAGATAACATCTGAGAAATGGCGTGATTTCGCCAATTTCCCTGGCAAGAGACTTGCAGCATAGTTCCCACCAACCTTAGCCGCACCTGTACCATTTGGCGCTGCACGGTCGTATTCATCCTGAATCAAGAAGTTAGTTGGAACCAAACCACCTTTAAAGTAATTTCCAACTGGCATAGCAAAGATAGTGAAAATGTACTCTTCTGCTGGTTTTACCCCAATAATATCTCCGACACCAATCAAAAGAGGACGAAGATATAGGGTTCCACCTGTTCCGTATGGTGGTACGTATTCTTCATTGGCACGGACAACTGCTTTACAAGCTTCTACAAACATTTCTGTTGGAACTTGTGGCATCAAGAGACGGTCACAGGTACGTTGCAAGCGTTTAGCATTTTCATCAGGACGGAACAGTTGAACACTGCCATCCTTAGTACGATAAGCTTTCAAACCTTCAAATGCTTGTTGTCCATAGTGAAGACTTGGAGAAGACTCAGAAATATGCAAAGTTGCATCTTCTGTAAGCTCTCCTTGATCCCATTGTCCATTTTTAAAATGAGCAATATAGCGATAAGGTAATTTCATATAGGAAAAACCAAGGTTTTCCCAATCAATCGTTACTGTCATATTCCACTCCTTATTCTAAAAACCTATTTCTTATATTCTACACTATTTTTCTAAAATAGCAAGTATATTTTGTAATTTTCAGAAAATTTCTTCAATAAAAAGAACCAGCTCTTAGAACTGATTCCTTTTACAAGTGAAAAATTAGTTGTTTTCAACTTTTTCATCGTATTTTGGTCTGATCGTTGTACCTGAGTTAACAATGATACGTTTTTGAACAAGAGGAAGGTCTGTGCGATTATAAACTGTACGCCATGGTTCCCAAACAAGACCTGTTTTTTCTTGAATCTTCACACGTATATTGCGCACATTTCCTCTAAATTGAATTTCAGTTTGGAAACCAGCTGTTCTACTTTTACCATTATCTTCCCATTGACGTGAGCGGATACTTTCGATACCATCCTTGTCATAAGTTACTTCATCCCAGTAAACATAGTAACGAGCGATATAGGCTCCCTTATGATGTAAATTGAGGAAACCATTTTTGTATGAAGTGACTTTCGTTTCAATGTAGTCTGTATTGCTTTGAATTGTGGCCACTTGATTATCTTTCAAGAATGCAGTCTTATAAGAAATTGGAACAGCAGGGTTTTGTGTACTGAAAGTAGCTCCTTCTTGAATCAAACTCTTCAAATCTTCTACTGTACCTGTCACAACACGTCCAGCTCTATCAGCATTTCCACCTACGATTGAAACTGTTACCTTGGTATCCTTCAAGACACGCGCCCATTCAGATTCGGCTTTAATCGGTACTCCCTTAATTACAGCATCGATAGCTGCTTTCAATTCTGTACTCTTGCTTGTTGTTTCAAATTTGACATACATTTGACGTCCGTATGAAACACTTGACACGTATACAGGAGGTGTTTTTTCATCAATTCCACGTGCTTTCAATTGATCAACCGTTACTCCTGGAGCAAATACATCTGATGGATTTTTTGGAGCATCAAAGTTAGCAGTATAGTAAATTTGTTTAAAATCGACGACCTCAATTTGTTTCTCACCCTTGTTCACAGCCTCAAAGTCAAATTTTAAGTTCGCTCCTACTTTTTCAAAATCACTTCCAAATTTTGCTTTCAATTGATTCATACTATAAGCAGAAGTTGATTCGTATTGCATACGTGCCGGAGTAGCGTTTTTAGCAGCATACTTTTCATGCCAACGATTTAACAAGGTATTCACACCTTCTTGCATACCACTTACAGTTGGATTAGCATCTACATAGCTATCTCCGCCAACCATTCCTGGTAAGTCAACACTAATCCTACCTTTGCTACGCTCTAAACTAATTTGTTGTGGTTTATTTTCTAGAAGGTCTTGATTTGCTTTAAACAAAGCACCTAGGTAAATATCCCCATTGCTATTAATGGCAACATCAGAAGAACCATTGGAAAGACTCTTCTTCACTTTCTCTACAACCACAAACTCATTTCCTTGTTGCTTTGTGCTTGTATTCGTGTAATTTTCTATCGCCTCACCCCGTCTAGTTAAAATATCTGTTTTATCATAATTCAAATCAAACAAATAGTGATTGAGTTCAGCAGTAAAATCTGTTTTTGATCTATTTTCTGATTTACTGCTTGTTGCACTCTTGTCTTTTACAGTGCGATACACTTCGACTTCTGCTAAGCTAAGTGGTGTTTTTGAATTATTTAGCTCCACTTTAACATATCGTGCATTCACTCCTGAGAATTGAACATCAATTGTTGGTCGATTGTTTAAGCTATCGATATGTTGACGAGTTACTTCATTTCCAGCTTTATCCAACAAAATAACATCAAAATTAGATAAACGCTTTGCTACATCCCCATCTCCACGATTGTAGATACGAACAGTTCCTACTGATTCTTCTTTCTCTAAATCAACTTTCCACCAAGAATGATCTTGAAAATCTGTATGGGTAACGGAACGGTGGCTCCATGCGTTATCACGATTGCCATCAACCGCTCTAGACGCTTCTCCTCCATACGCAATTGAACTTTGACTTGCAGGTTTGTGAGCAGCAATGTTTTCACCAGAAACTGCAGCTACACTTGGCTCTGTAGCTTTTACTACATTTGATTGAAAAATTAGTCCAGAACCTAGTAAAAATGTTGCAATGGCAACACCACATACTCCAACACTACGCTTACAAATAGAAAAACGAAATCCTTTATCTTGTTTATTTTGAGACATACAAAACTCCTTTAATATATTTGAGCTAATTATTCCTTAAGCGCACTTTCTTTAAACAACAAGAGTATAACATAAAAATATTATAGATTCAATTGTTTTCTTAAAAGGCTAGTATTTTTTATTAGGTCAACTTATATAGTTATTAATATGTTAATATCTATATATGCAACAATTGAGTAGTCTATATAGCTAAAAGCAAGAAAACGAGCAGGAGCAAGTCCCTATCAGTTGGGAATCAGCACTGTTCGTTTTTGTATATATAATCAAATTCAACTTTTAAATCTATAGCTTAAGAAATTTCTCGACAAAAACCTTTTCATTGCCTTTACTATTTGTTAGATCCTAGTTCTGTATAAACTTCCTGAAGATAAGCGTCAAAAACTTCCTCATCTGAAATAGTATCTGATATGAAGCTTCCGTTGCTAGTTCGTTCTGACAGGTTCAAGTCCTGCAATCGGTTTTGATAGACTGTTCCTTTATTGGATTGGACAAGCAGAGTTTGGTCGTTCCTGTCCGCTTCTGTACTGAAGAGATCACCTACAAATCCTTGATCTGCAACTGCACCAGCCAAGAAGACACGGTGCGGTCTACTTTTCAACTCACGCAAAACTTGTAGTCCGCGTTTAGCACGGCTAGTTGCTGGAATTTCCTCAACGGAAACACGTTTCAAACTTCCACGCTGAGTCAAGAGATAGAAGGATGAGGTGTTACAGATAAAGGCAGATTGGAGGACATCATCTTCTTTCAAATTCATAGCCTTGACACCTGCAGCCTTGGCACCGACAACAGGAACCTCTTCAATATTGAAACGAAGGGCATAACCGTTTTGGCTAATCAAGAGAACATCATCCAGTTTAATCGGAGCTACTGCTACAATCTGGTCTGTATCATCTTTGAGCTTAGCATACTTGACAGACTTAGACTTGTAGGTTCGCCATGGAGTGAATTCTTTGCGTTCTACACGCTTGATTTGACCGAGACGAGTGGCTGTAAAATAGGTTGTCGCATCATCGAACTGATCTACCACTTCTACATAAAGGATTTCTTCGTTGGTTTCAAAGTTTGTAATGGTCTGGCTCAGATGCTCTCCGATGTCCTTCCAACGAATATCTGCCAATTCATGGATTGGTCTGTAGATGACATTTCCGAGACTTGTGAACATCAAGAGGTGCTGGGTTGTCTTGACAGATTGAACAAAAATCAAACGATCGTCATCACGTTTGCCAATTTCCTCTAGCGTTGAAGCCGCAAAGGAACGTGGACTGGTACGCTTGATGTAACCTGCCTTGGTCACGCTGACATAGGTATCTTCCTCGGCAATCAAACTAGCTGTATCAATCTCGATTGCTTTTGCTGTGTCTTCTAAGCTACTCAAACGTGGTGTCGCAAATTTCTTCTTGACCTCACGAAGTTCTTTCTTCATGAGATTGTACATGGTCCGTTCATCACCGATGATCGCCGCAAGCATGGCAATCTTTTCACGAAGTTCTGCTTCTTCTTCCTGCAAGACAACTACGTCTGTATTGGTCAAACGGTACAGTTGCAAGGTTACGATAGCCTCAGCCTGTTCTTCTGTAAAATCATAGCTGACCTTAAGGTTTTCCTTGGCGTCAGCCTTATTCTCAGAAGCACGGATAAGAGCAATGACTTCGTCCAAAATCGAAATCACGCGAATCAAACCTTCGACGATATGGAGACGTTTTTCAGCCTTTTCCTTGTCAAAGCGGGAACGCGCCAAAATCACTTCGCGACGGTGGGCGATGTAGCTAGACAGGATTGGAACAATCCCAACCTGGCGAGGTGTGAAATTATCAATCGCCACCATGTTAAAGTTGTAGTTGATTTGCAGGTCTGTGTATTTGAAGAGATAGTTAAGAACGAGCTCAGTATTGGCGTCTTTTTTGAGCTCAATAGCGATACGAAGACCATCACGGTCAGACTCATCACGAACCTCAGCAATACCAGCCACCTTGTTATTGACACGAACATCATCGATTTTCTTGACCAGATTAGCCTTATTGATTTCATAAGGAATCTCAGTGATAACGATTTGTTCCTTACCACCTTTTAGCTTTTCAATCTCAGTCTTGGAACGAACAACCACACGCCCTTTCCCAGTTTCGTAGGCTTTCTTGATTTCGTCACGCCCTTGGATAATTCCTCCAGTCGGGAAGTCTGGTCCAGGCAAGAATTCCATGAGTTTATCAACTTTTGCAGTTGGATGGTCAATCATATAAACCGCCGCATCAATGACCTCAGACAAATTATGGGGAGGAATGTCTGTGGCATAACCAGCCGAAATCCCAGTCGAACCATTAACCAATAGATTCGGAAAAGCTGCTGGTAAGACCGTCGGCTCTTTCTCCGTGTCGTCAAAGTTCCAAGCAAAAGGAACTGTCTTTTTCTCGATATCCTGAAGAAGATAGCCAGCAATCTCAGACAAACGTGCCTCGGTATAACGCATAGCCGCAGGCGGATCCCCGTCCATAGAACCGTTGTTTCCGTGCATTTCGACCAAAATCTCACGGTTTTTCCAGTCCTGTGACATACGAACCATGGCATCATAGATAGAACTATCACCGTGTGGGTGGAAATTCCCCATGATATTCCCGACAGACTTGGCCGACTTGCGGTAGCTCTTGTCAAAAGTATTTCCATCCTTATTCATCGAATAAAGAATACGGCGCTGAACTGGCTTCAAGCCATCACGAATATCTGGCAAAGCCCGGTCTTGAATAATGTACTTGGAGTAGCGACCAAAGCGCTCTCCCATGATGTCCTCCAGGGACATGTTTTGAATGTTAGACATAAGATACAAAGGGACAATTCGGCTTGCCGAAAATTTCTGTAGAAAAATAGGAAATCGATGTAAGGTTCTATGAACCCAAGTCGATTTCTCTTTTTTCCTAAGTCTTAGTCCCGTGTTCAGTTACGATGAGTAACCAAACTATCCTTTCTGTAGTTTAAAGTGTTTAAAATTTATTGATTCGGTTAGTATTAAGGAATTTTCACACAGCATTTAAGGCGTGTTCAACTTCTTTCGAAAAATGGAAAGAAAATATTATGGAAAAAGAAAAAATATAGAGTAAGTGAGTTTCATCCAATTCCTGTATCGTCATTTCCACTTGAAATGCCTACTCCACAAATCCTCGTTTATACTTGATATGACTGGCGATATTGCTATCTACATCTTTCTTATCCCAAAGTTGAAGTTCCCATGGGTAATAAAAATTACTTTTATTTTTAAAATAGATATGAATACCGACATAGCCATCTTTATCACGTAAATACCAGTTTTTTAGTCCGTACAGATTTTGCCAATCATCTAGCTTCTCCATAACTTGAGATATCTCTTTGGAACTTAAAATCATACGAGCACCAAAAATATCATTAAGAATAGAATTCACAGGATAGCCCTCTTGACGCTCTGAAAAACGTGTAATTTTATCTAAAATAGACTCAGAAGTTTTGACGCGATAAACATAGGCAATATCTTGGACATCCGCTTTCATCAGATAGTCATTAATCGACTCATGTAAATTCAGACGGTAGGCCAAAATCGCTTTCGTAGGAACTTTAGAAAAGGTATGCTTGAGATTGATTTTTTCCACCTTACCCGTTTCAAAATAATCTTTAGAATATTCTAGATGAATACGATTAATCTCTGTAATAAGGCGTTCCACTTTTTCAATCATGAGTCTTCTCCTCTCGCTTTTTCATTTTTCTAGTTATTCCCAAACTTCTTCACTCTTTCCTCAGCATACTCAATCATCTTCTCAGCCACTTCCGTATCATAGTCAAAACCCATCTTTTGAGCAAAGAATTGAGCTTCTTGATGAAAAAGTTGCATCGTAGCAAACAAAGACTGAGTAAGTTTCTCTATACTTGAAAAATCAAGTAGATTTGAGAATTCTTTCTCTTTCTCAGTAGGTAAATAGTTAAAGAGATACTTGTAATTCTTTCCGATGTCGACCTTTCCCCTGTCACTTGCTACCTGCCAAGATAAGACTTTCAGGAGTTCTTGTTGACAAATGCTGTAGAGATAGTCGGTCGCATAGATGACTTGTTTGCGACAAATGCCTTTGACTACATAGGCAGACACCCACCAAAATTCATTGCAGGAATTTTTAAAATCTGTTTCAGTAGCTGAATGTATCCAGAAACGCTTTGGACTGGGAGAATATGACTCAAATAAGCCCTTCTCATCTTCTAAAACAGTGAATCCTGCTTCACTGTCCACCCATTCTTGAATGTGTTCTTTAGGGCAAAGAGTCAAATCAATACGATTACCATCTTCAAAGAGCATGAGATATAGACGACGATGGTCAAGAGCAACCTCTTGCTCAATAATACGTTTGCCAAACTGGTCTAGCCAAGAAAGGTCACTCGTCAGATTATCTAAATCGTCCACGACATAGACCACGTCATAGTCTTGAAATTCATCTTTTGGGGCCTTTGGGTTTGTCCGTGAACCAGACAGGCCGACAGCTTTTACTTGTAAAGTTTTGGCAGTTTGTAAAATCAGATCTAGCATTTCTGTTTCAGCTCTCATGTTGATACCCATTCATTAAAAAGTGACTTAAAACACTGTCGCTTCTTCCAGCGTAAACTTGACATTGTCCTCAATCCACTTACGGCGTGGTTCGACCTTATCTCCCATGAGGACATTGACGCGACGTTCGGCGCGTGCTAGGTCTTCGATGGTGACACGGATAAGGGTACGGGTTTCAGGATTCATGGTTGTTTCCCAGAGCTGGTCCGCATTCATCTCACCAAGACCTTTGTAACGTTGGAGAGTAGCGCCTTTACCGAACTGTTTACGGAGCTCTTCTAGCTCACCGTCCGTCCAAGCATAGGCCACTTCTTCTTTCTTGCCTTTTCCTTTGGACATCTTATAAAGAGGCGGAAGGGCGATATAGACATGTCCTGCCTCGACAAGAGGACGCATATAGCGGTAAAAGAAGGTTAAGAGAAGTGTTTGAATGTGGGCACCGTCTGTATCCGCATCGGTCATAATAATGATCTTGTCATAGTTAGCATCTTCAATAGAGAAGTCTGCCCCAACACCCGCACCAATGGTATAAATCATGGTATTAATTTCTTCATTTTTGAGGATATCCGCCATCTTTGCCTTGGCTGTATTAATAACCTTACCACGAAGAGGCAAAATAGCCTGGAACTTGCGGTCACGGCCTTGTTTGGCAGAACCACCGGCAGAGTCCCCCTCGACTAGATAGAGTTCATTCTTAGCAGGATTCTTAGACTGGGCTGGGGTTAATTTCCCAGACAACAAGCCCTTGTCTTTTTTATTTTTCTTACCATTCCGGCTCTCATCACGCGCCTTGCGAGCCGCTTCACGAGCATCACGAGCCTTGATAGCCTTACGGATGAGGTTAGAAGCCAGTTCCCCATTTTCCATGAGGAAGAAGGTCAACTTATCCGCCACAATTCCATCCACAACGGGACGAGCAAGCGGACTTCCAAGTTTATCCTTGGTCTGGCCTTCAAACTGGAGGTGTTCTTCAGGAACCAAGATAGAAAGAACAGCTGCTAACCCTTCACGGTAATCTGACCCTTCAAGGTTTTTATCTTTTTCCTTGAGAAGCCCCGTCTTACGCGCATAGTCATTCATAACCTTGGTAATGGCAGACTTAAGTCCTGTCTCGTGCGTTCCACCGTCCTTGGTGCGAACGTTATTGACAAAGGATAGGATGTTATCTGAAAATCCATCATTGTACTGGAGAGCTACTTCCACTTGGAAACCATTGTCTTCGCCTTCAAAGTATAGAACTGGCGTTAAGGTTTCCTTATCTTCGTTCAGATAAGAAACAAAGTCTTGTACCCCATTCTCATAGTGGAATTCAATCGCTTCATCTGTTCGTTTGTCCGTCAAAGACAAGGTCACATTTTTTAAGAGAAAGGCTGACTCATTGAGACGTTCTGAGATGGTATTGTACTTGAAATCTGTCGTAGAAAAGATCGTCGCGTCAGGCATAAAAGTAACCTTAGTACCTGTCTTAGACTTGGGTGCTGTACCGACCTTTTCAAGAGTCGTAACAGGTTTGCCCCCATTTTCAAATCGTTGTTTATAAATCGTTCCATCACGGGTAATTTCAACTTCCAACCAGCTTGATAGGGCGTTTACAACGGAAGATCCAACCCCATGGAGACCACCAGAAGTCTTGTAGCCACCCTGACCGAATTTCCCTCCGGCGTGAAGAATGGTAAAGATTACCTCAACTGTTGGAATCCCCATAGCGTGCATTCCAGTCGGCATCCCACGACCATGGTCTTGCACAGTCAAACTCCCGTCTTTATTGATGGTCACATCAATACGGTCACCAAATCCAGACAAGGCTTCATCGACAGCATTATCGACGATTTCCCAGACTAGGTGGTGGAGACCAGCACCATCGGTCGATCCGATATACATCCCTGGACGTTTTCGAACCGCATCCAACCCTTCTAGCACCTGAATGGCATCATCATTATAATTGTTAATATTGATTTCCTTTTTTGACACAAGGAACCTCCTATTCGTTCATCTTTACTATTCTACAGGTTTTCCAAGGATTTTGCAAAATTTTTCTTTCTCCGCTGTGACAATTTCAGAAGAGATTCTCTGCCTTTCTTCTCCATTTCATGATATAATAGGAGTATGATTACAATAGTTTTATTAATCCTAGCCTATCTGCTGGGTTCAATTCCGTCTGGTCTCTGGATTGGACAAGTATTCTTTCAAATCAATCTCCGCGATCATGGTTCTGGAAATACTGGAACAACCAATACCTTCCGTATTTTAGGTAAGAAAGCTGGTATGGCGACCTTTGTAATTGACTTTTTCAAAGGAACCCTAGCAACACTTCTTCCAATTATTTTTCATCTACAAGGCGTTTCGCCTCTCATCTTTGGACTTTTAGCTGTAATCGGCCATACCTTCCCTATCTTTGCAGGATTTAAGGGTGGTAAGGCTGTCGCAACTAGCGCTGGAGTGGTTTTCGGATTTGCGCCTGTCTTCTGTCTCTACCTTGCAGTTGTTTTCTTTGGAACCCTCTATCTTGGTAGTATGATTTCACTCTCTAGTGTCACAGCATCTATCGCGGCTGTCATTGGAGTTCTACTCTTTCCACTTGTTGGTTTTATCCTGAGTCACTATGACCCTCTCTTCATTGCTATTATCCTAGCACTCGCTAGCTTGATTATCATTCGACATAAGGATAATATCTCTCGCATCAAAAATAAAACTGAAAATTTGGTTCCTTGGGGATTGAACTTAACTCACCAACATCCTAAAAAATAAAACGCCAGTTTTGAATGAACTGACGTTTTTTTGTATGCTTATTTTGATTTGATATAGTTGATACCATCTGCTTTTGGTGCGACTGCTTTTCCAAAGAAGGCTGCCAAGACAAGAATTGTCAAAACATAAGGTGCGATTTGAAGGTAAACTGTTGGCACACCTTGTAGGAACGGCAATTGAGAACCGATAACAGCCAAACTTTGTGAAAGCCCAAAGAAGAGACTAGATAGCATGGCTCCGATTGGATTCCATTTTCCAAAAATCATCGCAGCAAGGGCGATAAATCCAGGTCCAACAATAGTTGTCACTGAGAAGTTAACTGAGATGGATTGAGCATAAATCGCTCCACCAATTCCACCTAGGAAACCTGAAATGATAACCCCTAAATATCTCATCTTGTAGACATTGATTCCCAAGGTATCAGCTGCTTGAGGGTGTTCACCGACAGAGCGGAGACGAAGACCAAAGCGCGTTTTGAAGAGGATAAACCAAGCAAGGAATGAGAAGGCAATGGCCAGATAACCAAGTAGACTAGTTGACTTGAAGAAGATATCACCAATCACTGGGATATTTGCCAAGACTGGGAAATCAAAGCGTCCAAAAGTCTGGCTTAAGTTATCGGTTTGTCCTTTGTTATAAAGAACTTTAACCAAGAAAACAGCCAAGGCTGGTGCCATCAAGTTCAATACCGTACCACTGACAACATGGTCTGCACGGAAATGAACCGTCGCTGCTGCGTGGATGATAGAAAAGATTCCCCCTACCAATCCTGCAACTAACAAAGATAGCCATGGAGTTGCTGCTCCAAATTGTTCTGCAAATTCAAGGTTAAAGACAACTCCAGAAAAGGCACCCATAACCATAATGCCTTCAAGGCCGACGTTTACTACACCACCACGTTCAGAGAAAACGCCACCGATACTTGTAAAGATGAGGGGGGCTGAGTAAATCAGCATAGAAGACACCAAGAGGGTGAGCAAGGTTGTAATAGACATCTTTACTTACCTCCTTTAACTTGTTTTTTCGATTTGACAAAGCGTTCGATAAGGTAATGAACACTGACAAAGAAGATAATAGAAGCTGTTACAATGCTGACAAGCTCAGACGGTACCTGCGCCGCATTCATACCAGGGGCTCCAACTTGGAGAACACCAAAGAGGAAGGCTGCAAAGAGAATACCAATTGGTGAGTTTGCCGCAAGCAGACTAACCGCCATCCCGTTAAACCCGACAGCTAATGACGCCCCTTGAACATAGACGTTCTGGAAGGTTCCAAGTCCTTCAACAGCACCACCAAGACCAGCCAAGGCACCTGATATAATCATTGATAGGATAATCGTTCTTTTTGCAGAAATACCAGCATATTCTGAAGCATGGGGATTAAGACCAACCGCACGAATTTCAAAACCAAGAGTTGTTTTCTTGAGCATGAACCAAATAACTGCAACGGCAATGATGGCAAAGAAAATACCAATATTCATCCGTGAGTTACCAGTCAACTCAGACAACCAAGGTGTCTGGTAAGTTGCATTAGCCCCAACACGAATGGTTGAATCTGTACTTTGCATGAAGTCTTTAGGGAAGGCATGGATAAAGGCATTCCCTACATACAAGACGATATAGTTCATCATGATGGTTACGATAACCTCTGACGTCCCTAGATAGGCTCTCAGAATACCTGGAATAGCTCCGACAATTCCACCAGCAATCAAGGCAATCACGATGGTTGCTAGAATCATCAAGGGGCGTGGCATATCTGGATGCGACAAGGCAAACCAACCACTGAGAATCCAACCTGCCAAAGCCTGACCAGGAAGCCCAACGTTAAAGAAACCTGCACGACTGGCAACGGCAAAGCCAAGACCAATCAAGACCAAAGGCCCCATGGCGCGGAAGATTTCTCCAATCCCACGCAGACTACCAAAGGCTGTATAGAACAATTCTTCGTAGCCCCAAATAGCGTCATAACCGAAGATCCACATGACAATGGCTCCGAGCAAAATTCCTAGGAAGACAGAAATCAAGGGAACCGAAATTTGTTGTAATTTTTTAGACATCACTCTTCTCCTTTCCCAAGTTTCCACCAGCCATCAAGACACCTAGTTCTTGTTTATTGGTTGTTTCTGGTGATACAATACCTTGAATCTTACCATCGTGGATAACGGCAATACGGTCTGAGACGTTTAAAATCTCATCCAATTCAAAGCTGACAACAAGGACAGCCTTGCCATTATCACGCTCTTCAATCAAGCGCTTGTGGATATACTCAATGGCACCGACATCCAACCCACGAGTTGGCTGGCTGACGATAAGGAGATCAGGATCTCGATCAATTTCACGAGCAATAATTGCTTTTTGTTGATTTCCTCCTGAGAGTGCCGCTGCAGGAACAAATTCACTGGCAGCACGAACATCAAACTCTTCCATTAGCTTTTTAGCATAAGAAGTAATATTTGAATAGTTCAAAATTCCATTTTTACTATGTGGTTCTTTATAGTAGGTTTGAAGGGCAATATTTTCAGAAATCATCATTTCTAAAATCAAACCATCACGGTGACGGTCTTCTGGAACGTGCCCAACACTCAACTCTGTAATCTGACGTGGGTGCAAGCCTACAATTGAATCTCCTTTTAGCTCAATGCTACCAGATTCAACCTTGCGAAGACCTGTAATGGCTTGAATCAGTTCAGACTGACCATTTCCATCAATCCCTGCAATACCAACAATCTCTCCAGCACGAACATCCAAGGACAGATTTTTAACAGCTGGAACACCACGGTTTTCATTGACCACCAAATCTTTGATAGACAAGACCACTTCTTTTGGTTGAGAGGCTTGTTTCTCTGTTTTAAAGGAAACAGAACGACCTACCATCATTTCTGCTAAATCAGCATTGGTAGCTCCTGCAATTTCGACTGTTTCAATTGATTTCCCACGACGGATAACTGTAACACGGTCAGAAACTGCGCGAATCTCGTCTAACTTGTGGGTGATCAAGATAATTGATTTTCCTTCTTTGACAAGATTTTTCATAATAGCCATCAACTCATCAATTTCTGATGGAGTCAAGACAGCCGTTGGTTCGTCAAAGATAAGGATATCAGCCCCCCGATAAAGGGTTTTTAAAATTTCTACACGTTGTTGGGCTCCAACTGAGATGTCTGCCACTTTAGCAGAAGGATCAACAGCTAAGCCATAACGTTCAGAAAGAGCCTTGATTTCTTTGCTAGCTCCAGCGATATCTAACACACCATTTTTAGTTAATTCACTACCTAAAATGATGTTTTCAGCAACTGTGAAGGCTTCTACCAACATAAAGTGCTGGTGAACCATTCCGATTCCCAAGCTAGCTGCTTTAGATGGTGAATCGAGATTGACAACTTGACCGTTGACCACAATTTCACCACTGGTTGGTTCAAGAAGCCCTGCTAACATGTTCATGAGTGTGGACTTTCCAGCCCCATTTTCTCCTAAAAGTGCATGAATTTCACCTTTTCGTAGGTGCAGGTTGATTTTGTCGTTGGCAACAAATTCACCAAACACCTTGGTAATATCACGCATCTCAATGACATTTTCGTGTGCCATGTGCTCTTCCTTTCAGAGTCTTATTTTATTTCAATAAAACTTGCTAGTTTGTCTAGTAGCAAGCTTTACTGAGACAAAATGACTTTGTCTCAACTCTTAAAAAAGCGGCCGAGGGCCGCTTCCTAAGAAATGACTTCCATCCATTATTTTTCAGGAACTTTTACGCTTCCATCAAGGATTTTAGCTTTTGCAGCTTCAACAGCTTTTTTACCTTCTTCTGAAAGGTTTGTTACTGCCAAGTCAACCCCTTTATCTTTCAATGAGTAAACGATCACTTGACCGCCAGGGAATTCACCTTTTTCTGCCTTGTTAGCAATATCTTTTACAGTTGTACCAACTTGTTTCAAAGTAGATACAAGAACAAAGTTTGATTCTTTGCCATCTTTAGAAGTGTATTTACCTTCTGCTTCTTGGTCACGGTCAACACCGATAACCCAAACTTTTTCACCTTCAGGACGGCTTTCGTTGAGTGATTTTGCTTCTGCAAAGACACCAGCACCTGTTCCACCTGCTGCTTGGTAAACAACGTCTGCACCAGCTGCGTATTGTGCTGCTGCAATTGTTTTACCTTTAGCAGCATCACCAAATGAACCAGCATAGTCAACTTGAACTTTGATAGATGGGTCTACTGAGGCAACACCAGATTTAAATCCAGCTGCAAAACGTGAGATAACTTCAGACTCAATACCACCTACAAAACCAACTTGTTTTGTTTTAGTTGTTTTAGCCGCTGCAACACCTGCAAGGTAAGCAGCTTCGTTATCAGCAAATGTTACGCTAGCAACATTCTTTTTATCTTTAATCACATCATCAATCAAAACATAGTTCAAATCAGTGTGCTCTTCTGCTGCATCTTTAACTGCATTGTGAAGGGCAAAACCAACACCGAAGATTAGGTTGTAACTTCCAGCCGCTTGTTGCAAGTTATTTGCGTAGTCAGCCTCACTTGTTGATTGGAAGTAAGTGAAACCTTTATCTTTTGAAAGATTGTGTTCTTTACCCCAGTCTTGCAAACCTTCCCAAGCTGATTGGTTGAATGACTTGTCATCAACACCACCAGTATCAGTGACAATTGCTGCTTTTGTCTTCACATCAGAAGATGAAGCTGCGTTACGAGAAGAGCGGTTACCACATGCAGCAAGTCCAACTGCTGCCACTGCAACTAGACCAAGGCCTAGCCATTGTTTCTTGTTCATTACTGAACCTCCTAAATAAGATGTGCAACGATGTTGCAAGTATGGATTGATTGGTCACAAGGACCGTGCCACTCAGAAAGTGGCTCAGACTAGTTTAAGTCTGTAAAAGAGTATGGAAGTAACTCCCCGACCGTCATCTCGACCGTCGATTTATCTTTTGCGACTAAGGTCACTTTTAGATTTTGTTCAAAAAATTCAGCCATCACTTGGCGACAAGCACCACATGGTGAAATTGGTTTTTCAGTCCGTCCATAGACAATCAATTCTGAAAACTCTCTTTGTCCTTCGGAAACTGCTTTAAAAATTGCTGTACGTTCTCCACAGTTGGTCAAAGAATAACTAGCATTCTCGATATTGACACCTGTATAAATACTACCATCTTTTGCCACTAGAACAGCACTGACTGGAAAGTGAAAATAGGGTACATAGGCTTTCTTGCTGGTTTCAATTGCTAGTTCAATCAACTCAGTAGTCGCCATCTACCAATTCTCCTTTTAAAATTGCTACCCCAGCTGACGTTCCGATACGGGTCGCACCTGCTTCAACAAAGGCAAGAGCATCTGCATAAGAACGAGCTCCACCAGCAGCCTTGATTCCCATATCAGATCCAACTGTTTCACGCATTAATTGAACATCTGCTACCGTCGCACCACCAGTTGAAAAGCCAGTAGATGTTTTAACAAAATCAGCTCCAGCTTTTTGAGCTAATTGGCAAGCCACAACTTTTTCTTGGTCTGTCAGAAGGCAAGCTTCGATAATGACTTTCACTAACTTGTCACCACTTGCTTCTACTACTGCGCGAATATCAGATTCAACCAAATCAAGATTACCCGATTTGAGGGCTCCAACATTGATCACCATATCAATCTCATCAGCCCCATTTTGGATAGCATCTTTTGTTTCAAATGCTTTCACAGCTGAAGTTGCTGCTCCCAAGGGGAAACCTACTACTGTACAGACCTTGACATCTGTTCCTTCAAGCCCTTTTTTAGCATGTTCAACCCAGGTCGGATTAACGCAAACACTGGCAAAATCATACTTCCTAGCCTCAGACAACAAACAATCAATTTGTTTTCCTGTCGCATCCTGCTTTAAAAGCGTATGATCGATATATTTATTTAGTTTCATATACGGATTCTCCTGTAGTTTATGAGATAATTTCTATAATTTCTCGTAAACTTTTCACCCTGTCATTTATTTTAACATATTTTTGAAAATCTGTAACTAGCTGAGGAGAAATTTTTCCATTTGTGTATACTTTTGCAACAATTTCTCCCTTTTGAACGGAATCTCCAATCTTTTTTTCAAAAACAATTCCAGTTTCATAGTCCAAGTCATCAGATTTGACTGCACGGCCTGCCCCAAGTCTCATAGCATAAAGCCCAAATTCCATAGCTGGAAGAGCTGAGATAATACCCGTTTCCTGAGCAGGGATTTCCACTACATGATCCACATTAACAGGACGGTAGAGGTCTTTCAAGTCTCCACCTTGGGCTTGCACCATATCCTCAAACTTAGCCAGCGCTTGACCATTTTCAAGATGTTGGCGAACTTCTTCAACTGTCTTGTTTACATTTGCCAGGCCAAGCATAATTTGAGCCAATTCACAGATAAAGTGGGTAATATCCTGACGGCCTTGACCTTGTAAAATCTCCAATGCTTCAAGGATTTCCAGGCGATTTCCAATCGCTCGTCCCAAGGGCTGACTCATATCCGTAATCACTGCTACCGTCTTTCGACCAACTGCCTTACCAAGATCTACCATGGTTTGAGCCAGCTCACGTGCCTCATCAACCGTCTTCATGAAGGCACCCTCTCCAACAGTCACATCTAGCAAGATAGCATCCGCTCCTGCCGCGATTTTCTTGCTCATGACAGAACTCGCAATCAAAGGAATCGTGTCGACAGTTGCGGTCACATCACGGAGGGCATAAAGAAGCTTATCTGCTTTGACCAGCTGGTCTGATTGCCCAATGACAGATACACCAATATCCTGCACTTGATTAATGAAAGCCTCTTGACTACGTTCTACTTGATAGCCCTTAATGGACTCCAATTTATCAATTGTCCCACCAGTATGGCCGAGACCACGACCACTCATTTTTGCCACAGGAACACCAAAGCTTGCAACAAGAGGAGCCAAAATCAAGGTCACCTTATCGCCAACACCACCTGTGGAATGCTTGTCAACCTTAACCCCATCAATAGCTGATAAATCAAACTCTTGCCCCGTCTTGACCATCTTCATGGTCAAATCAGAGATTTCTCGAGTCGTCATTCCTTTGAAATAAACAGCCATAGCAAAGGCAGACATCTGATAATCAGGAACAGTTCCTGACACATAGCCTTCAACTAGCCATTCAATTTCACTTGAAGTCAGTTCTTGCCCGTCTCGTTTCTTTTGGATTAAATCAACTGCTCTCATTCTTTCACACTTCTAAGGATATAGTATCCCTTATCTTTTTTGACGATTTCACAATTGCCAAACACCTCTTCCATCTTGGATTTGGCACTTGGAGCCCCTTGTTTTTTCTGGATAACGATTGTTAAATCCCCACCAGTTTCCAAAAAATCTTTACTTTTCTCAATGATTTCATGAACCACTTGCTTGCCCGCACGGATAGGAGGATTGGAAATCACATGGTCAAATTTTCCTTCAACTTGTTCATAGATGTTGGACTGGAAAATCGTCGCTTCTACTTTATTTCTTTCAGCATTTTGTCGTGCCAAATCCAAGGCACGATTATTGATATCAACCATGGTTGCCTGAACTCCATAAGCCTTAGCTAAGGACAAACCCAAAGGCCCGTAACCACAGCCTACATCAAGGACAGTTTCTCCTTGATTGACCTCAAGACACTTGAGCAATAGTTGACTTCCAAAGTCAACCATTTTCTTGCTAAAAACACCCGCATCCGTCAAAAAGGTCATTTTTTCTCCCAACAACTCCACTCTCAACTCATGAATGTCGTGAGCAGCATCAGGATTTTCTGCATAATACATTTTACTCATGAAACTATTTTACCATAATTTGACTTAAATTGTAAATCGTTTACAAATTGATAACAAAATGAAAAAGACTGAAGAAAGCTAGTAAGTAAAACCTTTTCTTCAATCTCTTTCAACACTTATAGATGAATGATAAAGCATTTAGAACCAGAAATATCATAGTCAGGATAAAACAAAAAGTTTATCATCTATAATCGGGCGTATTTATTATTACTATTGCTTAACCTTCAAATACTTAATCATCAACAGGATTCCCAACAAGATGTTTAGATAAAAGCCCAACTGATACGTTTTTGTCAGGAATTCCAAACTTGTCCAAAGTCGTATCAAATCTTCTAGCGACATGCGGAAGAAATAACCCTCTGTAGCAATCCATAGAACTAAGAAGAAATAACTACCAGCAGCAAGCCATTTCGTCCACCGTTTTTTTAGGAAGAAAGCAATCAAGAGCGAACAGATAAAGACAGCTGTTACAATGGCATGTTCCATCAAAAAAGTAAAACCGTAATAGATTTCCACAAAACGTCTACCATTATCCGCATTCGCCCCTTTTATAAAAGGTAGTGCAAAACTTAAAATAAAACAGAGTTCCAATATGTAATGTTTTAAGATTTTCATAGTACACCTCCTATATGTTGTGAACTAAAATTCCCCTTTATTAGCTTATAAATCAGTAGCGACTATCTCCTACTTCATCTATAAATTGGTCAACCTCTATCTACCTCTATTATACTATATTAGCTTACTACCATCAAGAAACCGCTTTATTTTTTTAGCTTTTTATGGTATGATAGACAAAATATCTAGGGGAAAACAAATGACAAACGAATTTTTACATTTTGAAAAAATCAGCCGCCAGACTTGGCAATCTTTACATCGAAAAACAACACCTCCTTTGACAGAAGAGGAATTAGAATCCATCAAAAGCTTTAATGACCAGATTAGTCTGCAAGATGTTATCGATGTCTATCTACCCCTAGCCCATCTCATCCAGATTTACAAGCGTACCAAGGATGATTTGGCCTTTTCAAAAGGAATTTTCCTTCAACGTGAAAGCAAAGCCCAGCCTTTTATCATTGGGGTTTCTGGTAGTGTTGCCGTTGGAAAATCCACAACCAGTCGCCTACTTCAAATTTTACTGTCCCGTACGCTTACAAATGCTAGGGTTGAGCTAGTAACAACTGATGGCTTTCTCTATCCTAACCAGACCTTGATTGAACAAGGGATTTTAAATCGTAAAGGATTTCCTGAAAGCTATGATATGGAAGCTCTTCTCAACTTCTTGGACCGCATCAAGAATGGACAAGATGTGGATATTCCTGTCTATTCTCATGAAGTCTACGACATCGTTCTTGAGGAAAAACAAAACGTCAAAGCAGCTGACTTTGTAATTGTTGAGGGGATTAACGTCTTTCAAAATCCACAAAACGAGCGTCTCTATATCACTGACTTCTTTGACTTTTCAATCTATGTTGATGCCTCAGTAGATGATATTGAGAGTTGGTATCTCGATCGTTTCTTGAAAATGCTGAGCCTGGCCCAAAACGACCCTGATAGCTACTACTATCGTTTTACTCAAATGCCGATTGGGGAAGTGGAGGCCTTTGCTCATCAGGTCTGGACCAGTATCAATCTCACAAATTTACAAAATTATATTGAACCAACCAGAAATCGTGCAGAAGTTATTCTTCATAAAACAAAGAACCATGAAATCGATGAAATTTACTTAAAAAAATAATTTTCCCTTGTCAAAACGTAAGTTTTCAGATATAATGGTATAGTTAGTAAATATGGAGGTAAGAACATTGGCAAACATTAAATCAGCTATCAAACGCGCTGAATTGAACGTTAAACAAAACGAAAAGAACTCAGCTCAAAAATCAGCTATGCGTACTGCTATCAAAGCTTTCGAAGCAAACCCATCTGAAGAACTTTTCCGTGCTGCTAGCTCAGCTATCGATAAAGCAGAAACTAAAGGTTTGATTCACAAAAACAAAGCAAGCCGCGATAAAGCTCGTCTTTCAGCTAAACTTGCTAAATAAGAAACAGTCCATAGAGGCTGTTTTTTTGTCTCCAAATAGGAAAGGGCAGAAAATGAAAATCGCAATTATCGGATATTCTGGTGCTGGTAAGTCAACGCTAGCTGAAAAGTTATCTCTCTACTACTCCATCCCAAAACTTCATATGGACACACTCCAATTTCAACCTGGTTGGCAAGACAGTGACCGCGAATGGATGTTGACCGAGATGAAAAGCTTTCTCACCAAGCATGAAGCTTGGGTCATTGATGGGAATTATTCTTGGTGCTATTACGAGGAAAGAATGCAGGAAGCTGACCAGATCATCTTTTTAAATTTCTCTGCTTGGAATTGTTTGCTAAGAGCCTTTAAGCGCTATTTAAAATACAGAGGAAAAGTGAGAGAAAGTATGGCTAAGGGATGCCCCGAGCAATTCAACTGGGAATTTATTCGTTGGATTCTCTGGGATGGTCGAACAAAAAATGCTAAGGATAGATACCAATACTTAAACAATACTTACCCAGAAAAGATGCATATTCTCCATTCTCAAGCAGAGATTGATTGTTTTTTGCGATTTTTAAAAAAGTAAACAATATAGTAGCATTTCATTAAAATCAGCATGTATTGATTGACTAAAAAAGGAAGTTTTTCATCCAGAAAGTCTTCCTTTTTTCCTTTTATTCAACAATTAAAAATAACTCGAGCAATTTATAAATCAACAATAAAATTCCCCTAGAAATGAAGAGAATCTTGTTCATAGTTTCTGAGTTCGTGATACAAAAAAACTGAAGGAAGTATAGTCCTACTTCTTTCAGTTTGTTATTGTCTCAATTTAGAAAAAACTTCTCCAATCTTACCTTCTATAACTAAATCAGCTTGGCTGTCTTGAGGAGTACTGGACTTGTTGATAACGACAAGATTTGACCCTGAAAAATAATTGATTAGGCTAGCTGCAGGGTAAACAACTAAGGAAGTGCCACCAATAATCAACAAATCTGCTTGCTGAATGGCTCGAGCTGCGCAACTAAATACATCCATATCTAGCGCTTCCTCATAAAGGGTCACGTCAGGTTTGACCACCTTGCCACAATCTAAGCAGTAGGGAACTGGACCTTCAAGTTCCAAAAAGGCAGTCAAATCATAAAAGCGATGACAGCCCAAACAATAATTACGATCTGCACTGCCATGCAGTTTCAAAACTTTATGAGATCCTGCCATTTCATGGAGGCTATCGATATTTTGCGTCACAATCGCCTTTAATTTACCTGTTTTTTCCAACGACGCTAGATAATCATGTGCTAAATTCGGCTTGGCATCAGGATAGACCAGATACTTTTTGTAGAAATCAAAAAAATCCTCTGGATAGCGCTCAAACATAGTGCGTGAAACCAGTTGCTCGGCAGTAAAATGGCGACCTAGTTTCAGACTATATATACCATCTGAACTACGAAAATCTGGAATATTAGACTCTGTAGAAACCCCTGCACCACCGAAAAAGACAATTCTCTGACTTTGATCAATAATACCTTGTAATTGTTCAATCTTATCCATTTTGTACTCCTAGGAATTTTCAAGTTATACTCAATGAAAATCAAAAAGCAAACTAGGAAGCTAGCCGCAAGCTGTACTTGAGTACGGTAAGGCGACGCTGACGTGGTTTGAATTTGATTTTCGAAGAGTATTAAAAAGTTGAAAGCCTTGACTTCTTGTCAATTTGGCTTCCAACTTTATTTGATTATGATTTAGATATTAAACTGACTAGTCTCGGTCCTTTGACACAATTAGGCTTTCTTCAATTTCCTTATTCTTACCTATTTCAGAATTGATTCATTGTTGATAGTTATCATTTTGAGAACAAGAGAAATCATTCTGAATATAGCCTACCTTTAGTCTGCAATCAATGTTTCCAAACCAACCTTCATCATATCAGTGAAGGTGTTTTGACGTTCTTCTGCAGTTGTATCTTCATCTGGATTAACCAAACTATCTGAAATAGTCATAATAGCTAAAGCATCAACATGGTGTTGAGCAGCAAGATAGTAAAGAGCTGCTGCTTCCATTTCCACAGCCTTGACTCCCCATTTACCAAGCTCGATGTTCTTTTCAAAGTAGTTTGAATAAAAGACATCCGAAGACAAAACGTTCCCAACATGGGTTGTCATACCAAGTTCTTTGGCGATATGATAAGCCTTATCTAGCAAATCAAAGCTAGCGATTTGTGGGAAATCGTACTGTGGCCAGTCATTACGGACGATGTTGGAGTTGGTTGCAGCTGCCTGCGCCAAAACCAATTCACGAACGTGGACATCTTCATTCAAAGAACCCGCCGTTCCCACACGGATCAATTTCTTTACTCCGTAGTCAACGATCAACTCACGCGCATAAATCGAAATAGATGGCATTCCCATCCCAGTTCCCATGACAGATACACGATGACCCTTGTAAGTACCAGTGTAACCAAACATATTACGAACTTCGTTAAAACAAACAGCATCTTCAAGGAAGTTCTCAGCGATAAATTTCGCACGAAGAGGATCCCCAGGAAGAAGAATTTTATCAGCAATTTCACCCTGCTGAGCAGCAATATGGATAGACATAATTTATGATACAAAGAGCGACAAGAAAACGACTGAAAATTAGGAATCTGACGAGAAATCCTGATTTCTCAGTCAGATTATCTATTTTCCAAGTTTTCCGCTCGTGTTCAAATTAGAACACCTCACTCTACCTTTCTTTTTTGTATATTTAGGATATCGACAGAGAACAAAGTAAAAATAGGAAACTGACGACGCATCGATGATGCTAGGAAGTTTATCTTTTTTACACAGTTCTCCGCCCGTATTCAGTTCAGTGAATACGGTTTACCCATCCTTTCTGTGAGTATTTTTTTAGAAAAGATTTCCGCTTGTGTTCAAATCTGAACACATGCTCTACCTTTCCTTGTTTTACTTTTTTTGACTATATTTTAGTCTGAGTGATTTTGTTAAATATTATAAATAATTTTTTTCTGAATGACCTAAAGTTGTTCTTAAAAATGCAAATGGCAAAGTGTAAATTGCTTTGTTGTATTGCGATACCATTTCATTATAGTGTAATTTTTGATTAGCAACTAGCACTTCTGACTCCTTAATCTCAGCAATCAGATCCTTTATACTTTGATCCGCGGTAACACTTGTATCTCTTTCAATTTCCTCAATAATTTTATTCTTCGTCTCCTCCATTTTAGTAGAGTATTCGTGTTTTGAAGTATTTCCAGATTCACCATAAAATTTACGCTTAGATTCTGAATGATTGGCTTGATTTTCATCGTTTGTAAAATTGTTAACAGACTTTTTTTCTTCCAACAATTCTGAAACATTTTTCCTAACAGACATTTTTAACTCATGGTCAACAATTTTATCGGTCAATTCACGAAGTTGTACGATTAACTTTTCCACATACTGTTCTTTAATTTCAATTGCACTGTATGAGGATTTAATTAACTCTTTTAAGTTAACAACTTTATGGTATTGAAATAGAAAGACTATTATGATATAGCTTAAAACTGCAAATACGATAGATGCTCCTTGAAACGGTTCATAGTCTATTTCACTACCACTTGTATCTATAGCAGAAAATATAATCAACCAAACAATAGTTAGGAGAGCAACTATAAAAACTCCACGAATGATACGAAATAATGGATTATTCATTAAATTTGACATCAATTTTCCCTTTTATAATTCAGCTAGAATGGCTTTTAGCAAGCCTTTGAAGTCACCTTTGACACGTTCGGTCACTTCTACCACTTCTTCATGGTTGAGCTCTTCTTTAAAACCAGTAGTATAGTTAGTAATAAATAAAATTCCTAGAAGTTTCAAACCTGAGTAGGCTACAACAATAACTTCAGGAGCAGTTGACATTCCGACCACATCTGTTCCAAGCATCTTATAGGTACGAATTGCTACTCGTGTTCAAATTAGAACACCTCACTCTCCCTTTCTGTTTAATTTTGTTCTCTCACAGAGAACTAGCTGAGTTCTGTTCAAGATCAGCTAGTGCTTTCTTATAAATTAGACAAACTAACTGTCATTGTATCGTCAGATTACAAGACATCATCATCACTCACCTTAGAATTCAATGTTGTTCCCCAGTGAGTGATTTTTCGATGTGGTTGGGCGAGAAGAGGTCTGTTATCATAGATTGTTTGCCATCTATTCCAGATAAGACCTGTTCTCTTTTCAATCTTAATTCGAAGATTGCGCATATTAGACTTAATTGGGAGATTGAGGATAGAGCCTGCGATCTGATTGCGTCCATTCCCTTCCCAAGAACGACTGCGGACAACTGATTGACCATTTTTATCTACTGTAACTTCTTCCCACGATATTGAATAACGTGCAATATAAGCGCCACTATGTTGAATAGTTAGGGTTTTATCTTTTACAGGAGTGTAGTTTAACAGTTGTACAGGCTTAGAAACTTGAGTAGTTACATTATTTTTAGCTACAAATCGAAAAACTTCTACTTCTGCAAGGCTGAGAGCTTGATTTTTTTGACGCAATTGAATGCGAACACGGCGCCCTAGTTTACCATTCAACTGGAGATCTAAACTGCTTCCTTCTAAGCGAGAAACATATTGTCTAGTAACTTCTTGCCCTCTTTCATCATATAAAATTACATCAAAGTCTGAGAGACGTTTAGAAAGTTCTCCATCCCCACGATTATGAAGGCGAACAAGTCCTACCTGTTCTGTACGACCTAAATCAACTTCCCACCAAGGCTGGTTTTCAAATTTTGTATGGGTAATTGATTGCTGGCTATAACTACTATTGGTGTTGCCATCCAAGGCACGACTAGCATCTCCTCCAAATTCGGTAGAGCTTTGACGTGCTTGTTTTTTCCAAGCAATATTTTCAGCACGAAAAACCTGAACTTCTGCAAGACTGAGAACATTATATCCATCTAACTCAATGCGTACAAAACGAGCTTTCTTATAATCAATTGAAATCTGAGCGAAACTATCTCGCAAGTATGCAATGCGCTTTCTTTCAATTTCTTTTCCAAAACTATCCAAAAGAATCACATTAAAATTAGTCAGTCTATCTTGAGCAGCATCTGTTCGATTGTAAATATTAATCTGACGAATTGTTTCTTCCTTGTCTAAATCGACTTGCCACCAAGGTTTTGATTGAAAATCTGTATGAGTGACAGAGTTATGTCCGTAATTCCCATCTAATTTCCCATCAACCGCTCTTCTAGCATCTCCCCCAAAAGCTGTCGAACTTTGAGTTACTCGTTTTCCTAGAGCTATGTTTTCAAATGATTCTGAACTAGGTTGAGTAGACAAGAGGGGAACTTCCTTTTTCTTAAAGAAATAAACTTTGTCCAATTTTTGATCACGATACCCCTGTTTATCAAGTGTATCACGTTTTCCAATATTAAAATTCGGGATAGCGTTCATTCTACTTTCAAAATAACCACGTGAACGGTGCTTGAAACTAGAGTTACCTGTAAAAGTTACAATATCATTATCATTACGAATCAAAGATGTCACAACATTATCATTATCGACCACATAATGTTTTATTTTTCCAGATAAAGCCAACTTACGACTTTCTAACCCTACATCCCAGAAACCATTTTTAGCATTCCAAATAGTTCGAGAAGTAATTACTTTAGGAGCGCTAAATGTCGTAACTTTTTTCAAAACATTATTATAAAAAGTAGGATATTTTTGATAAGCTTCAACTGCTGCTATTTGAGCTAAGTAGCCTCCTAGAGAATGACCTGTCATATACAGATTGGTAATGCTGGAATCCTGCGCCAATTCTTTTACAACATTACGGATATCATCCGCTTGTGCTGGTTTATTTCCTCCTAACAAAACAAAATCTGCACTTAAATCTTTCGCATCATTCAGTCTTGTTCCACGTATAGCCAACATATGCACCGTTCCATCTTTGAGATAAGGAAGATCACTCTTAGTTTCAAACAAAAAAGCATCCATCCCACTTGCTGTATGATAAGCCTTTTTCATCTTCCAAAATGGGGCTAACTCATTGTGCATCATTTTATATTCTTGACGATCAAGATAAAGACTTGGAAAAGGATTTTTATGATCTAGAATTTTGTCAATGTAATCATCATCACGATAAGCCAACTCCATAAAAAGGAGGGAATCACGATCTGTGACATACCATTGTTTCTTGTTATCATCTTCCCCATCTTCTAATCCATCTCCATCACTATCTGCTAGTAATGGATGGCTATGGTAACCTAAATAGTCTTTCCCATCTTTATTGTAAATATACAATTCATCCTTATTTTTTATTCCATCATGATCATCATCTCCATCAGGATCTAAAAATTTTCCACCGTATAAAGAACTATCTACAAGATCCTTCTCTACATGGAGTTCTCCTTTAGAAATTTTGACAAAGTCTGCCTCTGTTACTGGTCGAGAATTTTTTGGCTCATCCTTTAGAATTTCCTCTTTCTTCAATTCCTCATGAGGCACAGCAGATTCTTTTTGATATAATTCTTCTCCTGCTTTTTCTTTCTGAGTTTCAACAACTTCTTTTGTCTCTAGAGTTGATTGAGCAGCTGTAGTTTTCTCCTCTGTAATAGATATTTCCTGTTTTTTATCAGTGTTTTCTTTTATGGAACTATCCGTTGCATTTACTACTAGAGGAGTTTCGTTTTTCACAACGGGACTTCCTTCATTGGCAGAAATTCCTGTCGGTGCTAAAAAAGCAAAACCAACTGCAACAGACACAACTCCGATACTTAGTTTTTTTATACCAAAACGCATAATTCGTTGATTATTTTTCATTTATTCATATATCTTTCTTTTATTTTTTTCACCCTCTTTACCAACAATATTCTCCAATCAGCTAATCTCCTTTAGCATCACAGTTTCATTTTTATATTTGGTTAGCAAGGATTTGATGAGGTTTGTAAAAGTATAGGAACCTCATTCGTTTTTCATATCATAATTCTATATGGAAGTTAATTGTTTCATTCATCTTCCAATTTATATAGATGTTTTCACACTTATTTTTCTTTCTCATAGTGCAGCAAGAATAGCTTTAAGCAAGCCTTTGAAGTCACCTTTAACACGCTCAGTCACTTCTACAACTTCTTCGTGGTTGAGTTCTTCTTGGAATCCAGCTGCAAAGTTAGTAATACATGAAATTCCAAGAACTTTTAAGCCAGAGTGGGCTGCAACAATAACTTCAGGAACTGTGGACATACCAACTGCATCTGCTCCAAGTGTCTTATAGGCACGAATCTCTGCTGGGGTTTCATAAGTCGGACCTGTTACACCAATATAGACACCTTCATCAAGCTTGATACCAAGTTTCTTGGCCACTTCATGGGCAGTAGCACGGTATTCTGGTGTGTATACCCTAGACATATCTGGAAAACGAGGACCAAAATCATCCAAGTTTTCACCCATCAATGGATTTTGCCCCGTCATATTGATATGGTCTGAAATAGCCATCAAGGTACCAGGACCAAATCCAATACCACCAGCTGCATTGGTTACAATGACACCTTCACATCCAAGAACTTTCATGACACGTACTGGGAAAGTCACGACTTCTAGAGGATTGCCTTCGTAGAAATGGAAGCGACCTTGAAGAGCCAATACCTTGCGACCTGCAAGGTCACCATATACCAATTTACCAGCGTGACCGACTACTGTAGAGCGGCCCCAGTTTGGAATCTCAGCATAGTCTACTACAACTGGTTTTTCAATTTCTTCGGCCAGTTCTCCAAGTCCTGATCCAAGGATTAGACCGAACTCAGGCGCTTGGATTCCCTTGTCTTTCAGGAAAGCAGCTGTTTCCTTGATCTTATCTAAAAATGTCATTGTGTGTCTCCTTTATTATTTTTTAGCATTTGACCGATTTTGTCAAAAGTTTTAGCATTGCGAATAGTGATGTTGCGATAAAAGGGCATCTTGAGCAAGTACTTATGATAGGCAGTTGCATAGTAGGATTCTTCAGAGAATTTCCCCCAGAAAATCGCAAGTCTTCCAAAATGAACGACTTCATCTTCCAGTTCCAAACTGTTCACTTTCTCGATGACTTGATCCACATCCAAGCTCTCCGTGTAAAAGAGTACATCCTTTCGTGCCAAATCTTTGGTCCACCATTCAGGCAGATTTTCAAGTTCCGCTTCAAAGTCCTCTAGACTCAGTAAAGAAAAGCTCTGAATAAATGGATAATGGACTTCAAAGAAAGCCTCTAACATTTCGACCAATCGGGCTTTGGCATCTGTCGAAGTAAAGAAAATATTGCCACTGTTGATGTAGCTTTCAACCTTTTCCAGTCCCAACTCTGTCAATTCTTGACGAAGCTCCGCCATAACGACCTTATTCTTACCCCCAACATTGATGCCTCTCACCAGCAAAGCATAGTGCGTCATCTTATACCAATTTATCTAAGAAACTTTCCCCAATCATGGCAGTTTCCACACCAAAGTTATCGGCAACAGTCGCTGAAATATCTGCAAAATGTCCTACTGGAATGACACCATTGCCTTTAAAGGCAGGGCTGTAGGCCAAAAGTGGAATATATTCACGAGTGTGGTCTGTTCCTGCGTAAGTTGGGTCGTTCCCGTGATCCGCAGTAATCAAGAGAAGGTCATTCTCTCTCATGGATGCGATAATTTCAGGTAAGCGTTCATCGAACTCATGCAAGCAATCACGGTAGCCGTGAGCGTTGCGACGATGACCATAAAGGGCATCAAAGTCAACCAAGTTTGTGAATGAGAAGCCTTTTTCAAACTCAGCAAGGCCCATAGTCTTCAATAGTGTATCAATTCCATGACTATTTGACTTGTTGTGGCCCATGTCATGGTTGATACCAGCACCGTTGAAGATATCATTAATCTTACCAACTGCGTAAGTATCGATACCAGCCTCGTTCAATTTATCCAAAACAGTTGGTGCAAATGGAGATACCGCCAAGTCACGACGGTTTGAAGTACGAGTAAAGTTACCTGGTTCACCTACATAAGGACGAGCAATGATACGTCCTAGAAGGGCTGGACGCTCAAGCGTAATCGAACGAGCGTATTCACAGATACGGTACAATTCGTCCAAAGGAATAATATCTTCGTGGGCAGCAATTTGCAAAACAGGGTCAGCTGAAGTATAGATAATCAACTCTCCAGTTTCCATCTGACGTGGTCCAAAGTCATCAATAACAGCTGTTCCCGAGTAAGGTTTGTTGGCTTCACGAATGATCTTTCGTCCTGAGAATTCTTCGATTTTTGTCAAGATTTCTTCTGGGAATCCGTTCCAGAAAGTATCGAAAGGCTCCGTAATGTTAAGTCCCATGATTTCCCAGTGTCCAGTCATAGTATCCTTACCAAGAGATACTTCCTCCAATTTTGTTGCATAACCTGTTGGATTGCTTTCAGCTGGAACAGTCTTAAGGGGAGTTTCACGAGGAATATTTCCTAGGCCGATTTTAGCCATGTTTGGCACATTCAAACCAACTGTTTTTGAAATGTGTCCCAGTGTGTCAGAGGCTCCATCTGGAACCCCTGCATTGACAAAGTTATTAGCATCTGGTGCAGCACCGATTCCTACAGAATCTAGTACCACCAAGTGAATACGATTAAATTTTGACATAGTGTATCTCCTTATTATTTTGCTTTTGTTGAAGTTAAAATCTGAACTCCGTCTCGTCCAGCAACGATGACCTTATCTACCATTTGGTTGAATAATCCGTGTTCTACAACACCAACGACATGGTCCAATTCTTGTCCGAAAGCAATTGGATCTTCAATGACATCCAAGGCAAGGTCAATGATAAAATTCTGCATATCGGTCACAAAACGTTGACCGTCTTTTTCACGGAAACTTGGTTTGTAGCCAGCTCGCTCAAAACGACGAAAAACCTGTTCTGCGCCATACTGAACTACTTCTACTGGCAGTTTAAAAGCACCTAGTTTGTCTACCAGCTTGCTTTCATCCACCACCCAAATGTATTCTTTGGAGGGCGTTGCTACAACCTTCTCCATGAGAAGGGCACCACCGCCGCCTTTGATTCCATTAAACTGGCTATCCACTTCATCCGCCCCATCAACCGTCACATCAACAAAGTCTACTTGGTCAATAGACTTGAGTGGGATATTAAGCCCTTCAGCCTGTTTACTAGTCACACTAGAAGTTGTTACAGCTGTAATCTGCAATCCTTCTTCCTTTATACGACGACCAATTTCTTCGACAAAATAGTAGGCAGTAGAACCCGTTCCCAGTCCGACAACCATCCCATCATTGACAAATTCAGCAGCCTTGATACCTGCCATTTTCTTCAGATTTTCCACTCAAACACCTCCATTAAAGAGCTATTTCTATTATAACATGTATCCGTTTTTATTTCATGGATACACTAGAAAAAACCGAACATTTTTATTTTTATGTCCACCTTGTTTTGGTAGTTAGAATCTTAGTTATGAGAACTTGTAGATAAAAACAGGTCCTAGCCAAAAGCAACAACAGTTGATTTTTTATCATAAAGATGATTAAATAGTTAAGTACAGAAAAGGAGAAATAAGATGAACCCATTAGATTTGTTTAACCAAGTAAAAGAATTAATCGAAACAAAAGATTTCGAAGCTGCAAAAACATTTGTTGCAGAAAATCAAGACCAACTTGGAGAATACTTCTCTCAAGCTCAGCAGTTGATTTCTGGTTCTGAAAGTCTAGATGGCCTCGTTGGAAAGATTAAAGGATTTTTCTAAAAGATATAAAGGCGCCTGAACTATCAGGTGCCTTTTTGAGATATTTTTTTCATTATTTTGGGAAGATGACTACTGATTTCCGTCGGCAAGACCACATAATGTTCTTGAGCTAGTTCTTGGGCTATGGCTGAATGAAGATGGGTTACTACTGCCACACGTTCGTAGAGACTGGCCTGTTGAAATTGGCCTGCAAATCCTGCAATCATTCCAGCCAGTGTATCTCCCATACCACCAGTCGCCTGATAGGGACCGCCAACCTGTAACTGGTAAAAATCAGATTGACCAACTTGCCAAATACGAGTAGCTGCACCCTTCTCTACCAAAATTGTTCCTTGAGGGAAGGAAGTTAGGGCACTAAATGTTGTACCTTCGTTTTGCTTTTCAATAGCAATACCAGACAGCTTTTCCCATTCTTTTTGGTGAGGAGTTATGATAAGCTGGTTAGATGGCAACGACAAACTTGTTCTAGCAAGGATGGTCAAGGCTCCTCCGTCTACAATCAAAATCTGATTTTGTCTTAAGCTAGCAAAAACCTGTTTGACTAGATTTTCTCCAAAAGTATCGTCTCGTAAACCAGGCCCCAGCAAAACAACCTCTGCCTTCTCCAACTGCTCTTTTAACAATTGCTGGTCTTGAAGAGCAAAGGCCATAGCCTCAGGTAAATGGCTGTGCAGAGCTGGAATATTTGCCCTGTCCGTTCCAACGGTCACCAATCCTGCACCGCTTTTTACAGCTGCTAAAGCAGCCATGATAATAGCACCACCATAAGGATAAGTTCCACCCAGCAACAGCAGACGACCGTAGTCTCCTTTATGACTTGTACAAGAACGTTCAATAATGACTTTTTCTAGTAAGGCTTGATCAATCACTTTCATCGTTTTTTCCTCTCGCATTTATTATACAACAAAAAGGAGGCGTAAACCTCCTTTTGTAATCTTACTTTGAAAATTTTCTATCCAATGTCCGAAGGGCTGCCTGATAAGTTTGCTCCATCAGCATGGTAATGGTCATAGGACCGACACCTCCAGGGACTGGAGTGATATGGCTAGCAAGTGGTGCAACAGCCTCATAATCCACATCCCCACAGAGCTTGCCATTTTCATCGCGATTCATCCCAACATCAATGACAACCGCACCTGGTTTGACAAAGTCAGGAGTCACAAATTTGGCACGGCCGATTGCTACTACAAGAATATCTGCTTTAGCAGCCACCTTGGCAAGATTATGAGTCCGTGAGTGGGTCAAAGTCACTGTAGCATTCTTTGCCAAAAGAAGCTGGGCCATAGGTTTTCCAACGATATTGGAACGACCGATGACGACCGCATTTTTACCTTCCAAGTCAATCCCATATGCATGAAACATTTCCATAATTCCTGCAGGTGTAGAAGGAATCATGACTGGGTGACCAGACCAAAGACGTCCCATGTTTAGGGGATGGAAACCATCCACATCCTTTTCTGGGTCAATGGCCAACAAAACCGCCTCTTCGTCGATATGTTTGGGTAAAGGTAACTGAACCAAAATCCCATGCCAAGCTGGATCTTGATTATATTTGGCAACCAAGTCTAACAATTCCGCTTGGGTAATGGTATCTGGAACTCGCACAACTTCACTACGAAATCCTGCCGCAAGTGCTGACCTCTCCTTATTGCGAACATAGACTTGGCTGGCAGGATTGTCTCCAACCAAAATCACCACCAAACCAGGTACTAGAGCTGTTTCTTCCTTTAATCTTGCAGTCTTTTCAGCCAACTGCCCTTGTAACTTAGCTGCTAGAGCCTTCCCATCAATAATCTGTGTCATATCAATTCTCTTTTCTTTCAAATATCTTCCATTATACCAAAAACTGCTAGTACCCTCTAACACTTCTTTCCTAGGCAATCCTATAGTTTCAAACTATAAGAAAAAGCTCTGGTTGAGCTTTTCACTAATCTTGTCTTGAAATTTTAAAATAGATTATAAAACCTTACTCAAGAAATCCTTAGTCCGTTGTTCTTGGGTTTGTTCAAAAATCTGCTCAGGTGTCCCATCTTCAACAACCACACCGTCTGCCATAAAGATAACACGATCTGCCACCTCACGGGCAAATCCCATTTCATGCGTTACGATAACCATAGTCATTCCTGACTTGGCTAGGTCTTGCATAACAGCCAGCACCTCACCTACCATTTCAGGGTCCAGGGCTGAAGTCGGCTCGTCAAAGAGTAAAACATCTGGTTCCATTGCCAAACCACGCGCAATAGCAATCCGTTGTTGCTGTCCACCTGACAAACTCTGTGGATAAGCAGTTGCCTTATCTGGTAAACCAACTTTTTCCAAAAGTTCCTGAGCTCTCTTCTCAGCAACTTCCTTACTTTCACCTTTGGTCTTGATAGGAGACAAGGTGATATTTTCCATCACAGTCATATTAGGAAAGAGATTGAATTGTTGGAAAACCATGCCCATCTTCTCATGCATGGCAAAGAGGTCATTCTTCTTGTCTGTAATATCGACTCCCTCAAAGATAACCTTCCCCTTGGTCGCTTCTTCCAACAAATTCATAGAGCGAAGCAAGGTAGATTTCCCGCTCCCTGAAGGACCGATGATAACGACAACTTCTCCTCTTTTAATCTCGAGGTTGATGCCCTTCAATACTTCATTCTTTCCAAAGGATTTATGTAAATTTTCAATTTTTATCAAGGTTTCTGTCATTATTTCTTATCTCCTTGTCCCATACGTTTTTCAAAAGCTTTCAAGGCCACTGTCAAAATAGAGGTCATAATCAAGTAGTAAAATGCAGCAAATAAAAGTGGTGTTAAAGGTAGATAGGTTGTTGTAGAAACTGTTGTAGCCCCATTCCACAACTCCATGACACCGATAGCTGATAAGAGGGAACTATCCTTGATAATAGTGATAAATTCGTTCCCCAAGGCTGGCAAGATATTTTTGATTGCTTGTGGCAAAATCACATAGCGCATAGCATTTTTAGGACGAATCCCTAAAGAATAGGCCGCCTCTAACTGCCCCTTAGGGACCGCATTAATCCCAGCACGAACAGTCTCAGAAACATAGGCACCACTGTTCATAGAGATAATCAAAATCCCTGGAATCAGACGAGAAAGATCAACACCTAAAATTCCAACCTGAATAGTCGGAGCATTGATATGCATTAGAGCAAAGGCGATCATAATCTGAACCATCATTGGCGTCCCACGGAAAATCCAAACGTACAAGTTGGCAAGCCAAATAAGCGGTTTAAACTTTGAACGTTGCCCAAAAGCCAAGACAACACCCAAAATAGTCCCCAAAAAGACAACACAGATAGAAATGAGAACCGTCACGACAGCCCCATAGTTAAAATAAGGTAAATACTTAGGTAAAAAAGAAAAATTCATAGTCACACTGCTTTCTAAAATAGAATACTGTATGATTATAACATGCATTGAATTAAAATTCAAATATTTTATCTAATTTATTCAAAAAATCTTTAAGCTGGTAGAATTAGCGAGAAATCTTAGTTTTTTCTAGGCAAGTTGGCCTCCTTTATGGTAAAATAGTAACGATAAGAAATGAAGGAGAATCAAAATGGAATCACATTTGGTTAGAATCATCAACCGCCTTGAAGCAATGGCTAAAGACGGCGGAAATTTAAAACGTAATTTTGAACGCGAAGGAGTTGTTGTTGCAGAAGTTGCATACAGCCACGACGAAGAAAACGGCTCAATCTTTACCCTTCGTGATGTAGAAGCTCGCGAAACTTATACTTTTGACAGCATTGACTTGATTGCAATGGAGATTTACGAACTCCTTTACTAATACAAAACAAGCTGGGATTACACCCTGCATGTCTAACCAAAATCCTTTTTGTCTCACAAATAGGATTTTTTTTATAGTCCAAATCCACAAATATTTCCATTGTAACAACTTCTCAAAGCTTCAATCTTTTTACTTGCTTTACACCCCAATCCTGTTATAATGAGAGTATAGAAATTTGACTATTTTTGACCTTTATACAGGTCAGGCTAAAGAAAGAAATGAGGTAGATGTATGCTTTGTCAAAACTGTAAAATCAACGACTCAACAATTCATCTTTATACTAATCTCAATGGAAAGCAAAAACAAATTGACCTCTGTCAAAACTGCTATAAGATTATCAAAACAGATCCTAACAATAGCCTCTTTAAAGGTATGACAGATTTGAATAATCGCGACTTTGATCCCTTTGGTGATTTCTTCAATGACTTAAACAATTTTAGACCTTCTAACAACACTCCTCCTACTCCCCCAACCCAATCAGGTGGAGGTTACGGTGGTAACGGCGGTTATGGTTCTCAAAATCGTGGACCTGCCCAAACTCCGCCACCAAGCCAAGAAAAAGGTCTGCTGGAAGAATTTGGTATCAATGTAACTGAGATTGCCCGTCGTGGCGATATCGACCCCGTTATTGGGCGCGATGATGAGATTATTCGTGTCATCGAGATTCTCAATCGCAGAACCAAGAATAATCCTGTTCTTATTGGCGAACCAGGTGTCGGAAAAACTGCCGTTGTCGAAGGTCTAGCTCAAAAAATCGTCGATGGTGATGTTCCACATAAACTCCAAGGTAAACAAGTCATCCGTCTAGATGTAGTTAGCTTGGTTCAAGGAACGGGGATCCGTGGACAATTTGAAGAACGCATGCAAAAACTCATGGAAGAAATTCGCAAGCGTGAGGACATCATCCTCTTTATCGATGAAATCCATGAAATTGTCGGTGCTGGTTCTGCTGGCGATGGTAATATGGATGCAGGAAATATCCTCAAGCCCGCCCTTGCTCGTGGCGAACTGCAACTGGTCGGTGCTACTACCCTCAATGAATACCGTATCATTGAAAAGGATGCTGCCCTAGAACGCCGTATGCAGCCTGTTAAAGTCGATGAACCAACGGTGGAGGAAACAATCACTATCCTCAAAGGGATTCAAAAAAAATACGAAGACTACCACCACGTTCAATATACCGATGCTGCGATTGAAGCAGCTGCAACTCTTTCCAATCGCTACATCCAAGATCGCTTCTTACCTGACAAGGCCATTGACCTCCTAGATGAAGCTGGTTCTAAGATGAATTTGACCTTGAATTTTGTGGATCCTAAAGTCATTGACCAACGTCTGATTGAAGCCGAAAATCTCAAGTCTCAAGCTACACGAGAGGAAGATTTTGAGAAGGCAGCCTATTTCCGCGACCAGATTGCCAAGTATAAGGAAATGCAAAAGAAAAAGGTCACAGACCAGGATACTCCTATCATCAGTGAAAAAACCATTGAGCATATTATCGAGCAGAAAACAAATATCCCTGTTGGTGATTTAAAAGAGAAAGAACAATCTCAACTCATCCATCTAGCTGAAGACCTCAAGTCTCATGTTATTGGACAAGATGATGCTGTTGATAAGATTGCCAAAGCTATTCGCCGTAATCGTGTCGGTCTCGGTACGCCTAACCGTCCAATTGGAAGTTTCCTCTTCGTCGGGCCAACTGGTGTCGGTAAGACAGAACTTTCCAAACAACTAGCTATCGAACTCTTTGGTTCTGCTGACAGCATGATTCGCTTCGATATGAGTGAATACATGGAAAAACACAGTGTGGCTAAGTTGGTCGGTGCCCCTCCAGGTTATGTTGGCTACGATGAGGCTGGTCAATTAACCGAAAAAGTCCGCCGCAACCCATATTCTCTTATTCTCTTGGATGAAGTAGAGAAAGCCCATCCAGATGTCATGCACATGTTCCTCCAGGTCTTGGACGATGGTCGTTTGACAGATGGGCAAGGACGTACCGTTAGCTTCAAGGACGCTATCATCATCATGACTTCAAATGCTGGGACTGGAAAAGCCGAAGCCAGCGTTGGATTTGGTGCTGCTAGAGAAGGACGTACCAATTCTGTTCTCGGTGAACTCGGTAACTTCTTTAGTCCAGAGTTTATGAATCGTTTTGATGGTATTATCGAATTTAAGGCTCTCAGCAAGGACAACCTGCTCCAAATCGTCGAACTCATGCTGGCAGATGTTAACAAGCGCCTTTCTAGCAACAATATTCATTTAGATGTAACTGAAAAGGTCAAGGAAAAATTAGTTGACCTCGGTTATGATCCAAAAATGGGAGCACGCCCACTTCGTCGTACTATTCAAGACTATATTGAAGACGCAATCACTGACTACTACCTTGAAAATCCAAGCGAAAAAGACCTCAAGGCAGTTATGACTAGTAAGGGAAACATTCAGATTAAATCTGCCAAAAAAGCTGAAGTAAAAACTTCTGAAAAAGAAAAATAAATCCTATAGAAAAGGAGTAGAAAATGAAATTTTTCTGCTTCTTTTTGACTAAAATAACTGTAATTTCTTGACAGCTTGCCCTTTGTCCATTATGATAATAATAACGATACTAGATAATGAGGAAAATGCAATGGCAAACCCAACTTTCGGAGAAAAAGAAGCGAATACAGACTATGTTGCTCGTTATGGAGTATATGCAGTTATCCCTGATGCTGAGAAAAAACAAATTGTTCTTGTTCAAGCACCAAATGGCGCTTGGTTCCTACCAGGTGGTGAAATTGAAGCAGGTGAAAATCATCAAGAAGCCCTAAAGCGTGAATTGATTGAAGAGCTTGGCTTCACAGCTGAAATTGGTACCTATTACGGACAAGCTGACGAATATTTCTACTCTCGTCACCGTGATACCTACTACTACAATCCTGCCTACCTCTATGAAGCGACTTCTTTCAAGGAAGTTCAAAAACCACTAGAAGACTTTAATCATATTGCCTGGTTCCCTATTGATGAGGCTATTGAAAATCTCAAACGTGGTAGTCATAAATGGGCCATTGAATCTTGGAAAAAACAGCATAAGATTGACTAAATCAAGCGACTTTATTCAAAAAGTGCTATAATAGAATTAGAAAATCGGAGGAAATATTATGAAGCTTATCAATACGACAAACTCACACTCGCAACTTGTAAAAAGCCAGCTAGAGAGTACAGATGCAACTCTTGTTGAGGTCTATTCTGCTGGAAATACAGATGTTATTTTTACCCAAGCTCCGCTTCACTATGAAATCCTCATCTCAAATAAACACCGTGCTATTCGAGAAACTGAAATCGAAGCCATCCAAGAATTTTTCTTGAAACGTAAAATTGATAAGGACTCTATTGATGAAGCCAATATCAAGACACTCTACTCAGAAAAATTAATTGGGATTTCGATTCCAACCAAATAAAATTTTGGAGAGATTAGAAAGCTATTGAACCTTATAGACCAAACATAGGTTCTGACTTGCTTTTTAAATCGTCTCCAATTTTTTATCTTGAGATTTTATCATACAAGATTTTATAGACAAATCACGACCACCCGTCAAACGGGTGGTTTGTCCCATGGCTATAAGCCCAAATTACCAGCCAGCGCCTAAAGACGCTGGCTTTCACGTTGTTCAAGCCTTATTGCTCTTGACTCGTCACTTGCCTCTCAAAGAGGCTTTAGTATTACTTACCACTATCCCTAAAGGGATCCTCATATTCTTTTACACTCAATTTATCTAATGCTATATCATGCTTTACTCGTTTTCAAATTTTCATACTCGTGAAGAAATCATCCACTGGATAATTTCTCTCATCTTGAATATATTTCTTAATTGTGTCTTCATTGAGTCCCACCGTACTCACATAATAACCTTCCACCCAGAAATGCCGATTCCCAAACTTATACTTGAGATTGGCGTGTTTGTCAAACATCATGAGTGCACTTTTTCCTTTTAATAACTCATGAAACTCGAAACACTTATCCTTGGTGGAATACTTACTAACATATGTACATGGTCTGGCATTAAGTGACCCTCGATAATTTCAACTCCTTTATAACTACACAAGCGATGAAATATTTCGCCTAAACTACTTCGATATTGATTATAGATGACTTTTCGTCTATACTTAGGGGTGAACACAATGTGATACTTACAGTGCCACTTTGTGTGCGATAAACTATGAGCCTTTTGTGCCATATTTTTCTCCTTTCGCTTTACAATTGGCTTGAACACCTTTATTGTATCGCGTTCGGAGTTTTTTTGGTATAACCTTCGACGCGCACCCGCATAGCGGGTGGTTTTTTTGTCTCGCACCTAACGGAGCGAGACGGACTAATAGTCACATAATAATAATAAAAAAGACTTGGTTCTGCTTCTCACAAAACCAAATCTTTTTTTATTATTTAGAAACGAATTGTTTCACGTGTTTTCTCATATGAGGTAACAAAGCGGTTGGTTACACCAGGTTCTGCCACTTCCAATGCTTGAGAAATCTTGTCAAACGAAGCATGATAATCAAATTCTTTCTCAAAAATATCTAAAGCTTCGTTAAATACTTCTTGGATGCGTTCATCAAATGAGCGATAGCGGTTAGAATATTGCAAGAGTTGCTCTGTTAAGGTTGCATACTGTACAATATTATAAGTTTCCGTTTCTAAAGCTTCCATATCATTCGTTGCAATTTCCAGAACACGGTTAACTGACTCTATATTGACCAATTTTTGTTCTAATTCAGCCATTAAATCTTCCGTATTATTGCTTGCCGTAAAGAATAACTTCAAGAAAGTTTGTGGAATACCTGGAAGATTGCGTTTCTCCATATATCTCTTAATTGTATGGAGACGATTGACATAAACATTTGCCTTTTGGCGAGCATTGATATCATCTTTTTCAATCTGAGCAAGACGTTGACTAAGTTCAACTTGCTCATCCTCAATTTCTTTCAAAGTCGCTTGTAAGTTTTCCAAACGTTCTTCAAGTAATGAATATGGCTCAGAATGTTCCTCTTGTTCTGAAGTTAATTCTATTACAGATTCTTCCAAAGAGTCTAATTCAGTTTGCAATCTATGAACATGACTTGCATCCGATTCAGAAAGTAAATAACTTTTACTCAAACGCTCAATATCTTCTATCAATAAAGCATTATTTTCCTTCATGTGTTGAAGATAAGTAGGAAGTGTTGCTACTAAAGCTTCTACAACTTTCTGAGCAGCAATTTCTCGTGTAAAAATATCATAAAGTGCATTAATCTCTTCTTGGATTTGAGTATTTTCGTACTCAGCATTATCCAATTCTAATTGCGCAATATTCTCATGATTTTTCTTAAGAGCTTCATGAAGCAATTGGAAACGAGCTTCAATATCCGTTTCAGCAAAATGATAGTTAGCATCTAAAAGCTTACGGTAACCATCCTCCAAATCTTCTAGCTGATCAGGTAGCTCTTTAGATAATGTTGTTACAACTGCTGGTATACGATCAACAATATGTGTCAAAGCCAAGATATGATTTTCAGCATTATCCAGAATCACAGCAGCTTCTACTGGATCACCAGACGAATTTAAAGTTACAAACTGAGAAAACTCTGATTGGATATTTTCCAATTGTTTTTCGATTTCAGACAAACCTTGTCCATATTCTTCAGAATGATCAGCAACTCGGTGTTGCAACTCTTCAAACAAGTCCAAGGTATGGAGAACACGTCCACTATTTTTAGACTCTTGTTTCTCCAAATCTGCCAAGGCATTGCGAATTGCTGCAATATCTTCTTCAATCAAGGTAATTTGGCTCTCGATTTGATCAATTTGATGACTGGCCTTGAAAAAACGGAATGAGTTGTTATAGCCTTCTGCCTCGAAAAGATTATTTTCGATATCGGCAAAAGAGTTAAGAGATAGGTCAACCCATTTTTGATTCCATTCGCGGAAAGTCACTTGACTTTGTCCAATCAAGTGCATGTTTTTTACTGCTTCAACTTCATCATTAACTGGAAGATTGTACAACTCTTCTTTTTTCTCTTCTAAAATTGCTAATTTACTTTCATTGCGTTTTCGTACGTAGATTGCAATAGCATAAGCAATCACGAAGAAAACAGCAACTGCAATTGCAAGATAAATTACTAGTCTAGCAGACATATTAAACTCCTTTTTTACTTGAAACAATCGTAATGATTATATCATATTTTTTAGACCAAGGGAACTACTTCTCCCGATTTTTAGACATCCAGTGTACTATAGACGGCATTTTCTTCGATAAATTCACGACGAGGCTCTACTCGATCCCCCATCAACATATCAAAGATTTTATCTGCTTCTGCAGCATCATCCACAGAAACTCTGGCCATCAAGCGATGCTCGGGATCCATGGTTGTTTCCCATAACTGATGGTCATCCATTTCACCTAGCCCCTTATAACGCTGAATGGTCGGTTTAGTACGACCTTCACTATAACGGGCTAAAGCTTCTTGGAGTTTGATTTCTTGATCTGCACCTGGCTGGATATATTCTTTAATCTCACTTCCAACCTTGACACCATAGATTGGTGGTTGGGCAATATAAACATAACCAGCTTCTAGGATTGGTTTCATATAACGATAAATCAAGGTTAAAAGAAGGGTGCGAATGTGGGCACCATCGACATCGGCATCGGTCATCAAAACGAGTTTTTGGTAACGGGCTTTCGAAACATCAAATTCTGCACCAAATCCTGTTCCCATAGCTGTGAAAAGACTACGAATTTCTTCGTTAGCAAGAATCTTATCCATACTTGCTTTTTCAACGTTCAAAATCTTACCACGAATTGGAAGGATTGCTTGAAATTCACGGTTACGACCAGATTTAGCTGATCCACCAGCTGAATCTCCTTCAACGATGAAGAGTTCTGTTTCCGCAGGATTGTTAGAAGAACAGTCTGCTAGTTTCCCTGGAAGGTTGGAAATTTCCAAACCAGATTTTTTACGAGTGACTTCACGCGCACGCTTGGCAGCCACACGAGCCTTAGCAGCCAGAATCCCTTTTTCTACGATACGTTTGGCAATCTGTGGATTTTCCATAAGGAAATCAGAGAAGGCATCACTGAAGAGGCGATTGGTAATCTTGACTACTTCGCTGTTTCCCAGTTTGGTCTTGGTTTGTCCTTCAAATTGTGGATTTGGGTGTTTAACCGAGATAACTGCAGTTAATCCTTCGCGGACATCTTCACCTGTTAAGTTGTCTTCATTATCTTTCAGTAACTTATTCTTACGAGCATAATCGTTGATGACACGTGTCAAGGCTGTACGGAAACCTTGTTCATGCGTTCCACCTTCATGGGTATGAATATTGTTGGCGAAACTCATGACATTTTCATGATAACCTGTTGTGTACTGCATAGCTACTTCAACTGTGATATCATCCATCTCACCGTCTGTGTAGATTGGTGTATCAAAGATAACATCCTTGTTCTCATTGATATACTCAACGTAACTAGCAATCCCACCTTCATAATGGTAATGCTTGGTTTGTTCCAAACCTTCACGCTTATCTGTGATAGAGATTCGAAGACCACGATTTAGAAAGGCCAATTCTTGAATACGCTTATTTAATTTATCAAAATCAAAGGTTGTTGTTTCAGTGAAGATTTCTGGGTCTGGTGTGAAGTGAACTGTTGTTCCCGTTTTATCCGTATCTCCAACCACCTCAAGGTCTGCGACAACATGACCACGGCGGTACTCTTGATAATGAATCTTGCCGTTTTTGTGGACATGAACATCTAATTGAGTGGAAAGGGCATTAACTACTGATGACCCTACTCCGTGAAGACCACCTGAAACCTTGTAGCCGCCACCGCCAAACTTTCCTCCGGCATGAAGGACAGTAAAGACAGTTTCTACGGCAGGTCGACCTGTTTTTTCCTGAATATCGACTGGGATACCACGTCCATCATCGACAACAGTGATCGAATTATCTGGCTCAATAAAAACTTGAATATGGTTGGCAAATCCTGCCAAGGCCTCATCAATTGAGTTATCAACAATTTCCCAAACTAGATGATGAAGACCTTCTTTTGAGGTTGATCCGATATACATCCCTGGACGCATACGAACAGCCTCTAAGCCCTCTAAAACTTGAATTTGACTGGCATCATAATCCTGTGCCTGCAGATTTTTGATTTCTTCTGTCATCTTATTCCTTTTCTTACATGTCTAATACTTGTCTTAAATTCACGATACTGGTAAACAAATGGGTAGCTAGTCCAGCAGCTTGCCCGGCTTCAATATCAATCGGTCGATCACCAATGACTAAGCCAGAGCTAATCTGATACTTTTCTCTTAAATAAATCATGGACTCAGGATCTGGTTTTCTCTTAAAACCTGAGCTAGAAGTCACCACTTCTGTAAAGTAGGTTGCTATAGAGGTTTTTTCTAAAATTTCTAAGACCTGATCATTTCTGTGAGAAACCAAGAAATGACGCCCACCTTGATTTGAAATGTCGTCCAATAAGTCAGAAACTCCATCAAACAAAATCGGATGTTCTAGCTCTCTGGCTTCATTTTCCTTGTACTTTTCTAAAAAATTCTCTAAATTAGGAGCGAATGTCTCAATCGCAAAATCAGTAGAAACCTTTAAAGCTTGATAGACACTGTCATGATCTTGTGTGATACCATACAGCGCTAATGTTTCAACAAATGCAGCTGTTGAAGTTTCATAATTATCTAGTAAAGTTCCACCTAAATCCCAGATGTAATCGTGATATTTCATAGCTTTCATTATACCATTTTTTCCTTAAAAAAGCGATGATTTCCTAGATTTTTCCAAGTAAAAAAACGAGAGTTTGACTCCCGTTTTACTGATTGTTACCAAAGACATCTCGATAGAGCATTCCTGTTCGTAAACTCTCTGCGTCTCCTCCTAATTGCTCTACCAACTCGTAGGCAAAGGCAAGGGCTGTTGAGGGACCTCGACTGGTTGTCAATTGCCCATCTACCACTACTGTTTCCTTGACGTAGTGACCATCAAGGATTTGCTCTTGAACACCGTCATAACAAGTGTATTCCTTGTTTTTCAATAGCCCTGCTTTATTGAGAGCAACTGGTGCCGCACAAATGGCTGCCAGTTTCTTCCCTTCTTGCTCGAAGTTTTGCAACTCTTGAATCAAGGTCTGATTATCGCGCAAATGTGCAGATCCAGGCATCCCTCCAGGAAGGACAATCATATCATAGTCTGATAAATCTCCATCAAAGACACGATCTGCTCTTACTTGGATTGCATGCGAACCCGTCACTTGCTCCTCAAATCCTACCATATCACAAGTGATATTTGCCCGACGCAAGACATCTACAACTGTCAAAGCTTCAATTTCTTCAAAGCCCTGAGCTAACATAACGGCTACTTTAACCATGATTTTCTCCTTATTTGATTCGTTTTAATACAACCTTTTTCCGCTTGAATGGGACTTTTCCACTCTTTTCTTCAGCTAGATTAGTCTGGTAACTCATCGATAAAAGCAAGCCAACACCAATCAAGTTACTGATAATAGCCGATCCTCCTTGCGAAATAAAAGGCAAGGGAATCCCAGTCAAAGGAAGCAAGCCCGTCACAGCGCCGACATTCTCAAAGATGTGGAAGAGCAACATCATAATCAAGCCAGTGGAAATATAGGTGTAGAATTGGTTATTTGATTTAAGTGTAATCTTCAACATACGGTAAATCAGCATGAGATAAAGGGCAATAACAAAGACAGAGCCAATAAAGCCAAAATCTTCTGCAATGACCGTGAAAATCATATCCGACTCTCGAACTGGAATAAGCAGATTAGAAGCATTAAACCCCTGACCAAATAAGCCACCGCTCCCAATCGCAATCTGCCCTTGAGCCTGCTGGTAAGTGGTTGTTTGGGCAAAGTCAAACGGATTGAGCCAAGCCAAAATACGGTTGATTTGGTAGGTCGGCATCCCCAATTGATGGAGAAAAGCCCGACCACCCTTACTGATAAAAACGGCTAAGAATCCAGCAACTCCTATTACAGCAGTCACAAATACTGGAATAATAATTTTCCAAGAAACTCCTGATAGTAAGACGATTCCTGAGAAAATAGCCACAAAAACCAAAGCCGTCCCCAAGTCACTTTGAAGTGCCAAAAGAACTAGGACTGGAATGGTAAAGAGAATCATCCAAAAAATCAACAAGAAGTCCAGCGGAACTGTACGCCTCCATTCCTTATGTTTTTTTGTAAACTGGACAATCACACGAGCCAACATGAGGATATAGGATATCTTCATAAATTCTGACGGCTGGAACAAGGTAACACCATTTACCGATACCCAGTTTTTGGCACCTGTTGATGCAACTAGGCTTGGATTATAAAAGACAATCGGCAAGACCATAAGTCCCAAGCCTAAAATATACAGAAAGGGGGTCACTTTCCAAAGAAATTCTGTATTAAAGAGCATGACCACAAAACCAATCACAAGCCCCAAGGCAATCCAAGCGACCTGTTGCCCTAAAATGGGCAGAATATTGTTTGGATAATCATGACTAACAGCTATATAGATAGCCACCACGCCAATAACCAGTAGAAAAAATACTGGCAATAGCAAACTATAATCGACTCTAGAGTCGAGAGAACGTTTCATATACACTAACCTTATACTTTCATACAATACTATTTATCAAAGTTCATTTAAAAATTTATCAATAGCCTCATTAACTTCGTATTGAGAGACGGTTTTAACAGTCGCTTCTTTTGCTAGAGAAGTCACTATTTGCTTGCCGTATCGTTTTCCGACGATTCTCCTATCCAGAATGAGGGTTAAGGAACGTTGATGTTCGCGTCTCATACTTCTTCCCAAAGCCTGTTTTAAACGAATAATAGCCATTGGCAATTGATAATCATAAAAGGCATTTTTCCCTTCTTGAATTAGTTCCTGATTGATCTTTTTCGTCAAGGGTTCTTGGGGATTTTGGAAAGGAAGTCTTGGTACAACTTGAACCACAAAAGGATGACTTGAAAAATCGACTCCTTCCCAGAAACTTGCTGCACCAAGCAGGATTTGTTGTTCACCTTTTTCAAAGCGTTTCTTCAGTTGATGAACATCGCCATTTTTATACTGGGCCAGATGGCTAACTGGAAGCAAATCCGATACTGCTAGAAGCATGTCTTTAGCAGTAAAGAGAACCAAAATCGGTTGCTGGAAAGCTTGAACATCCATCAGCAAATCAGCTACCTCTTTGGCATAGACTTCTAAGGAAGTTTCTGTTACCAGAGGGAAATCTTTTACCAAGACCACTTCTTGATTCTGTTTTTTACCAGCTTCAATCTTGACAAATTTGGCTTCAGGATAGCCTAACAGGTCGGCCAAAGAAACTCTCTGACTAATCTCAAGAGTAGCCGATACTCCCAAGACTTGACAGCTCTCAGGAAGTAAAGAGGATAGAAGAATGCGTCCTGATTTCGTAGAAGAAATCTGAATTTTCTTCTGACTCGTTTCAGTTGCTTCAAGCCAGTAATCACCTTCAGTTGTAAAATAGCGAACTAGCTCCTCAAAGCCTTCTACTTTTAATTCTGAAAAATACTGGTGAAGATTGGCCAGAGACTCTAAGATATGTTTCCTAGATTTTCCAGACTGAAATTGTTCTATCAAGTAGAGGCACTCAAAGCGAAGACTTTCTAGTATTCGTTGTTGAACCTTATTTTGCTCCTCCAGTAAAGCCTTATCAACTAAATCAATAATAGACTGGATATCGTAGGTCTCTTGAAGCAGATTTTCTAGGACCAACAAAACTTTTTGAACTTCATCAATAATCAATAAACGGTCAATGACAAATTCAGGATTATCTTCAAGTCTGGTTACAAGATAGGCATGATTGGTCACTAAAAGCTTGCAGGTTTGTGCCCTTTCTTGGCTACGTTTCCAGAAATCTTCCGTCACAAATAAGCTCTTGGATGATAAATTCCCATCATGACGAAGGTCTATTAGAAAATGTTGGTAACGGTAGAGTTGCCCAATTTCATCCAAATCTCCCGTTTCTGTCTCTGTCAGCCAGACCAAGAGTTGCATTTTAAAGCGTCTAAATAAGCGATTTTCATCATTTTCCTGCAAGGAACGATAAAAGGCATCCAACTTCAGATAATTTTGAGGCCCCTTTAAACTATAAATATCTGTATGGAACACTTCCTTAAGACGTCTACCTTCTTCTTCCATGATTTGATTTTGAAGAATCTTTGTAGGAACACTAAGAACAATTTGACGCTCTGTCACTTGAGATAAGGCGGGTAAGAGATAGCCATAGGTTTTTCCAATCCCTGTCGGCGCTTGAATCAGAGAGACAGGCTCATCTTTCAATAGCAAGCCAACCTCTTTAGCAAAACTTTCTTGTCGTTCCCTCACTTCAAGGTTCAACAGAGAAATATTTTTAGAAAAATCTCGAGATAGTTTTCGTGGCTTCAGGGGAGCTGTAGTTTTCTTGAAATATAGTCCTTGAACTTCGACCAAGTCTGGAAAACTCAGGATAGATTGACTGCGATAAATTTCTTCAATAACCAGGTAGGACTCGTATAAGAGAGCGTCAGCCATCTCCAGCAAGCGTTCCAAGAGACCTTTCGGAAGCTGGGCCATCTTTTTCCGTAGAAATAAGAGTAATTCTGCTGTAGCTTGGGCATCGGAAAGGGCTGTGTGAGCGTGCTTAAGAGGAATTCCTAATTCTCGACACAAAATCGGTAAACTATATTTTTCCAGTTCAGGGAAAAAGACCTGAGCCAATTCGACCGTGTCAACACGAGGACTTCTTAGTTCATAGCCTTCAAAAAATAAATTTTCCGCCAAGAGATTAGCATCAAACTGAACATTATGGGCTACAAAAATCCCATCCTCCACCAAGTCAAAGACTTTTCTGGCAACTTGAGAAAAATCAGGTGCTTGCGCCAGACGTTGGTCAGTTAGCCCTGTCAATTCTTTAATATGAGCATCTAGAGGTTCGTGTGGATTGACATCCGTCGTATACTCATCGACGATTTTCCCATCCTCAATCACCACAATTCCCACTTGGATAATTTTAGCCTTACTACCTGTGCTAGTTGCCTCTAAATCAACCACAACATAGCGATTACCAATCGTTTTCATTATAAAAAATTATACCAAAAAAAGGGCCATTTGGCACCTGCAAACATGTGATAATTTTCAAACTCATGGACACTACTTAGCTTAAAAATCCCACCAAATAGAGCATCCTAGCCTACTGATTTTTTGAAAATGGTGAAGAAATAAGAAAAATTGAGAGAAGAAATGTTTGTATCTTCCTTCTCTCAACGAATCATTTACTTTATTTAACCATATCAGGATAGTAATCATAAAATCCTGTATCAAGGAATCGGTTTTTAGGGTGAAGTTTACGCACTTCTTCATCCAGCAAGAAGGCTTGGTCATGGCTAAAGTTTCCCTCTTGAATCAAGCTACGCGCTTGGATAAAGAGTTTCGCAATCTCAACAAAGTTCTGACCTGGAGTGTAGAGCCCTTCTAATTTCCAGTGAGTAAAACCATGCTCTACCAATTCTGTCAATTTGGTCATCAGATCAAGGTCATTGTTGGCAAAGATGTGGGTACCATGATTGTCTTCAAAAATGGAATAGTGGCTCTCTGGGTCACTTGGCTCAGCCAAGAAGAGGTCACGCTTACGAGTCTTTTCATCATCGATATGCGTAAAGTTATAGTAGTTTTGCAAGAGCGGACGTTTAGAATGGTGGATGACGCTAGCTCCGTACACCAAAACTTCAGCAGGAATTTCCAAAATTTCTGGCATTTTGAAGAGTTCAGCTGATGGAATTTCACGCGCCAAAACAGCCTCAGATGCGCCAGCCTTTTGTCCCCAGAAGTTAATCTGACGACTACTTGTCACCATAGTTGAAGCATCGTAAATGGTCTTAAAGGAATAACCATCGCGATTGACTACGTAAAAGACACCTGCATCCCCAATCGTAATGTAGTCTGTCTTGATTTCTTCCAAAAAGTCTAAGAAAGGCTTGATACGATCCATCATATCTTGGTGCATGAGGGCATTTACTGCAACAATCAATTCCTTATCCGCATCATGAACCAGCTTAGCGATTTCACGCAATTGATCATAACTAAAGGTTGTTGGCAGACGAAGACCAAAATCTTTCTCACCAACATAGATACGGTCTATGCCAGCCTCTAGCAGTTGTTTAACTTGTTCAATACTTTCAGCAGTTGCTGTAATGATAATCTTTTCCATAAGGAAAATTATACCATATTTCTCCAAAATTAACCATTCTTTGAAAATGAAAAGGTACTTTATTCTTTTTGTAACCTTTCTGTAATAATTCTCTGCTGAAAAAATGGTAAAATAGGTATGTACTGTTAAGGAGAGAATAATGCCCGTAAGAAAATTACAATCCTATGAGGTAGACTATCAAGAAGAATTAAACCAGCAGGTTCCTCGCTATCAAGATTACACACCTGAAGCGCAATCTGATGCTAATCTCAAGGAAATCCTATTTTTTGTTAATATCGCTGTTTTTTGTATCTGTATTGCTATCTTTAGTTTTATCTTTTTAGCATTAAAATTATCAACTGCTCTTGCCTTTGCCGCAGCAATCGGATCCAGCTTACTTGTTTTAAAAGTTCAACGATCTATTATCAAACGAAAACGTAGAAGATAAATCCAAAATATCGCCCCATCTGGAGCGATATTTTTATTTTTTCTTTTTAGATGGTGTGTGGATGGCAATCTTCACTTCAAAGATTGTTCCTTTTGGTTTATTATCTTTAACAGTAATGCTTCCTTTTAAGGCATCTACAATCTGCTTGGCTAGGGATAATCCTAAACCAAAACCACCTTTTTGACGAGTTCTAGCCTTGTCCACTCGATAAAAACGGTCAAAAATTTTCTTCTTATCTTCTGCGGAAATACCGACTCCATTATCAGAAACAAGTAAATAGAGATTACGATCAGTCGCTGAAATCACAAAATCAATTTCACCATCCTCTTCAGTATACTTGACAGCATTATCAAATAGGATGGTCATCAGTTGTTTCAAAAGGAGCTGATCTGTGACAATCGTTCGATGAATCCGATTTTCAAAACGGAAGACACGGTCATTTTCCGAAGCAATCATCTCATAGTTTGTGAAAGTCGTATTAAAAAAGCTAGTTGGAACTTCTCCAAGTTCTGGCTTAATCCCATCATCTCTACGTGCTAAATTCAACAAGTTTGTCGTCAAAAACCGCATATTTCTGACTTCTTCCAAACTAGATGCAATACTTTCGCTCACATCCATAATGGTAGCTTCTGGCTTACGGAAAAGGGTTTCTAAGCGATTTTGCAAAACAGCAAGTGGAGTTCGTAACTCATGACTGGCATTTTCCACAAAGGACTGCTGCTTCTGCATGCTCTCAAGCAGGGGCCGAACACTGACCCTAGCTAGATAGAGACTGGCAAGTAAAGACAGAATCCAGAAACTTGCCATCACAACCACAATCAATCGCTCATGCTTTTGACTAGCTTGCTCCAACTGACTGGTATTAATCAAGACAGCCGCATACTTGATATTGGTTGAAACCGAACTGATATTGGTTTCCATCAAAATCATGCGATAGATTTCTTCCTGTCCATAGCTATTAAAAACCTGAATCTGATAGATATGGCCTAGTTCTTTCTTTTCTAACTTAATCTTATCCAAGCCCAAAAATCTATTTCCAGAAAGGAGCTGAGTGAAATTCTTATCAAAAAGAATGACTTCTGTGTTGGAACTGACATTGGGTTTCACCTCAGTCTTACTAGTATCTGTAGCAGCATTCTCCAAATCTTTAATCTCTTCTGTCGCCCTATTTAACGCCAACTGAATAACTGCCTGAGGATTGTTGCTCAAGCCATGAAGCTTATCATCCACCGAAGTGTAGAGACTCGAATGCATGACCTGCAAAATAATCAAGGTCATGGTAGAGAAAATCAGAGTGAAGACACCAAAGTTGCGAATAAAGTAACTAAAGTCATCCGCATACCATGTTTTTTTTAGTTTACTGAACATCTTTTAAAATATACCCAACACTGCGCAAGGTTTGCAAATTCTCTGCAAAAGTGGTTCCTTTTAATTTCTTACGGACTTTTGAAACATAGACTTCTACAACTGAAATCGTTGTATCACTATCAAATCCCCATAGACGATCAAAAATCTGAGTCTTAGGCAAAATAACATTTTGATTTTGAAGGAAATAAACTAGTAAATCGAACTCTTTCCCCAGCAATTCGACTGGATTATCTTCAACCTTAACGGTATTTGTTGACAAATTAACTACAATATTTCCATAAGTCAAGGTGTTTTCATTAAACTTGCCTGAACGTTTGAGAAGGGCTTGAATACGCATTTTGAGTTCTTCTAGGTAGAAAGGTTTGGTCAGATAATCATCCGCTCCCAATTCAAATCCATGTCCCTTGTCATCCAAACTTTCCTTGGCAGTCATAATCAGAACTGGTGTCGTAATTCCCTTTTCACGCAATTCTTTCAAGACTTGGAAGCCATTTTTTTCAGGTAACATCAAATCGAGCAAAATCAAGTCATAGACGCCACTTTCAGCTTCGTAGAGACCTTCTTCTCCATCAAATACCTGCATGACATCTGCAAAATCGTCTAAAAAGTCAAATACTGAATTTGACAGGCCTAGGTCATCCTCAACCAATAAGATTTTTATCATGAGAAACTCCTCCTTATTAAAACCATTATATCAAATTTGCCTTAAAAAAAACTCAACTCTCTGCATTTTACATGAGATAGCTGAGTTTTCTTTTTATTTAGTCTTAATTATTTAGTTCCGTATTGAAGAACAACTGCTTCCACTGCAGCTTTTTCACGGTTAATCAAGTCAACACGCGCTGCAATGTCCTTGATTCCCATACCGATGTTACGGCTAAGAGCAAGGTCAGAAAGTTGCGGTTCAAAGAATTCTTTGTATTCCGCCAAGCGTTGCTGAGTTTTAAAGATGTGTGATGGGAAGATAACAAAACTATCAAAACTCATATCACCACCAAGAGCTGCCTTAATCCAAGCCCAGTTTTCACGCGCCCATACCCAAACAGTTTCTTGAGTAGCTTGGTGTCCGAGGAAGTGGAGATACCATGAAGAAAGGTCTTGTGGCTTGACGACAAATTTGTCCTTCCAAGTTGCAAGAAGAGTTTGAATGTTTTCTGCATCTATGCTGTAGGCAAGAGCTCCTGCCAACTGGCGTTTAAAGACTGCATCTGTTGCATGAGTGTAGAGGTCAAGATAAGTTGCTACCAAATCCTTGGTCTCGTGATGTTTCATTTCATTGATTAGGACTTGGGAACGGATGGCTGCTGGAAGTCCTGCAAGATTCTCCTTGTGAGCTTCGAAGATTTGGCTAGCGACTTGGCTAGCCTCTGCATCATTTGAGCGAATCATCATAGAAATAGCTAACTGACGAACCAATTCATCTTCATCTGATTCGCCATCTTTAGCTTCAAAACCAAGACGGTCATAATTATGACGAGCCAATTTAGCAACCAAGGATTTGAAGGCTCTTTCAGCTTCTGTTCCTTCATCGATAAAGCGCTCAAGGGCAGAAATTACTTGAGAAACAGCTGAAACGACAAGGTATGATTCTTCCTTAGCAAGTTTATCAAGGACAGGAAGCAAGTCAGAATAAGAAATGTGCCCTGCTTCAGCAAGCAAACGACGTTCTTGAACGATTTGCAGTTTACTTGTGTTATCCAGCTCAACTAGGTCAGCAAGAACAGCTTCTAACAAATCTCCTTGGTAATCTGTAATGTAGTGGGCTGTATTTTCAGTATTGAAACGAAGGGCTCCGCCATTTTCAGCAAGAAGAGCTACGTAGCCAGGAATTTCGATACTTTCAGTTTCAAGTGTATCAGGCAAGCCTTTCCAGTTGCTGTTAAGTGGCACTACCCAGAGACGGTTCTTGTCTTCGTGCTCACCGATGAAGAATTGTTTTTGTGAAATCTTCAAGACATCATTTTCAACTTTGACAGTGAGAACTGGATAACCAGGTTGTTCCAACCAAGAATCCATAAAGGCTGCAACATCACGTCCTGATGCTTGACCTAGGGCATTCCAAAGGTCGCGACCAATTGTATTGCTGTACTGATGTTTTTCAAAGTAGGCATGCAAACCTTTAGCAAAATCAGCATCTCCTAGCCAACGACGAAGCATGTGCATGAGGCGACTTCCTTTGGCATAGACGATAGCTCCGTCAAAGAGCGTATTGATTTCATCTGGATGTTTAACTTCGACGTGAACAGATTGAACACCATCAGTCGCATCACGTTTCAAGGCAGATGGAACACCACCTGTTTGGAAATCTTCAAAGATATTCCAGCTTGGTTCAATAGCATCCACACAGACGTACTCCATCATGTTAGCAAAGCTTTCATTGAGCCAAAGGTCATCCCACCATTTCATAGTAACAAGGTTACCAAACCATTGGTGAGCCAATTCATGGGCCACAACAAGGGCAACTTGTTGGCGGCTAGCAAATGTTGAGTTTTCATCCACAACCAAGTAAACTTCACGATAGGTTACGAGACCCCAGTTTTCCATGGCACCTGATGAAAAATCAGGAAGAGCGATGTGAAGAGATTGTGGAATTGGGTATTTCACTCCGTAATAATCTTCGTAAAACTCGATAGAGCGAACAGCGATATCCAGTGAGAAATCAAGGTTAGATAGTGGGTGGGCTTTGGTTGAATAAACACCTACAAGGGTACCGTTTTTAGTTTTAGCCGTCACACCTTGCAAATCACCCGCAACAAAGGCTAACAGGTAAGAAGACATGCGAGGTGTTGTCTCAAACTTCCAGATACCTGTTTCCTTACGGTTTTCAACATCGATTTCTGGCATGTTAGACAAGGCCAATTCACCTTCTGCTTGGTCAAAACGTAAAGAAAGATCAAAAGTTGCTTTGGCTTCTGGCTCATCCACACATGGGAAGGCTTCGCGCGCAAAATGGCTCTCAAATTGAGTAGACAAGACTTCCTTCTTGACTCCATCAACTGTGTAGTAAGATGGGTAAATCCCTGTCATGTTGTCTGTAATTTTTCCTGAGAAAGCGATAACCACTTCAACTTGACCAGCCTCAGCTAATTCAATATGAAGGGCTTCATTGTCATGATCAACTGTGAATGGGCGAGCTACCCCTGCAACTTCTACAGAAGCGATTTCCAAGTCTTTTTGGTGGAGGGAAATACGGTCGCTCTGTGCTTGACCAGTGATGGTCACCTTTCCAGAAAAGGTCTTGGTCTCACGACTCAAGTCTAAAAATAAATCATAATGTTCAGGAACAAATTGCTTAATGAAATGTTCAACTGCTTGCATAGTTTTCTCCTATTCTAAGTTTAAGAGCTAGAGCTCTTCTTCAAACAAACTTATTATATCATGTTTTGCTTGAGAAAAAAGGATTGGACGGTCATTTCCAAAACTTTCTTCCTTCTAATAGTCTACAGTGGGTAGACCTTGCGAAATTCTTCTAAAACAACCTTGCTTTCAGGTGTAAAAGTCAATCCTGCTTCTCTCAGCCACTCGGCGAAACAATCCTCATGAACCTGACGCCAATAAGCTAAGGATTTATCTCCCTCTCCTTCCTTATAGGCATGTTGAGCAGAAACTTGATTGAAGGGCTGGACAGAAACCTTTGTAATTTCGACAATACAGACAGCCTTATTTTGACTATCTAAAATGACATCAAAAGTTCCTTCTTGAGGAAGAAACTCGGCTTCTAGTGCATAGAGGTCGTAGGCTGATGCTGTTGCTGTTTTTTCGCCTCTTAAAACCAAATCTGCTAAAAGATCTGGTTCCACTCCAAAAGCCCAAGCATCTATCTCATCTCCAATCGAGGGATTGATTTGCTTGTAGGCATTCCACATTTCTTGCGGTGTCATGGGCGCTCCTTTGTAATTTCTTACTTTCTTCTTTTATGTGTTTAAGATGGTCTGGATGGTCAATCTCTAAATTAAAAATCTCTGGAATAGAACTATAGTGGATAATGCATTCGATACCCATCTGATTCATTTTTTGTATGAAAGAAGTATTCAGATAGCCTGCTACAGCATAATCAATCTTATTCTTCCTTGCTTTATCCTGCATCTGTCTCAGCATATCTAACATTATTGGACTTTCCATATCATGCCATTGACTCTTTCTCACAGTCGCAAAAATAAAAGAAGTCAAATCATTCATTCCAACTACAATCTTTGAAATACCCGTTTCCAGTATCCTGTCTAAGTCAAAATAAGCTGACGGTAATTCAATCATCGTGGCAATTTTCCCAGTAAAACCATGCTGACGCAATACTCTAATAGCTTGCTTTAACTGTTCAGCATCATTGACAAAAGGAAAAATAAGAGACAGATTGGGATTATTTTGATAAACCTCTGTAACGACATTTGCCTCAGCCTGAAATTCATCCAGACACGCTAGTAAACGCCTAATTCCTCTATAACCAAACAAGGGATGATTTTCATCAAAATACTCTTTAGTCCCCACTAAACAATTGGCTTCTGTATTCGTTAATTCAGAAAAACGATACCAAACTTCTTCATCTGAGTACAGGGAGCAGATAGTCTCTAGATAATCTTTTACAAATTGCCGACAACTTGGTAATAGGATGTTTTGATTGAGCTCTCTCAACAAATATTCCCCACGAATCATGCCAATGTGGTGAAATAGTTGTGGGTAAACTTTTTCAATAATTTTTTCGCCACTAAGAGCTAGTTGGTTTCTCATCATTCACCTTCCAATTCATGTAAGAGGTCTTGTCCAGTTCTGGAAATCCTAATAGTTCAGACTTAACCTTCAAGACTAATGGCGATGCATTTTCTTCTGTGATTTCTTGAATATCCATCCAAATATATCCAAGCGAATCATTCGCACCATCAGACACAGCTTCCGAAATCGTAACTTGAGGTGCACTCTCATTCATTTCAACATCATACAAGGTCATGACATGGTGAACCATAAAATTTTTTAACTCTTCCCTGACGAAAACATCGTAGATTCGAGGATTAGAGTAGCTTCTAACAGTAAATCCCGTCTCTTCCATAACTTCTCTAGTCAGCGTTTCCGTCAGTTCTTCACCAAGTTGCTGACTGCCTCCAGGTAGATCGTACCGATTTTGATAAGGGCCTATCGTTTTTTCAATGCAGAGTAACTTCCCATTTTCAAAGCAAACAGCGTAGACTCCAAAGTGATTTTTGATTTCCATCCAATTACTCCTACTTCAAAGACCATCCACCGTCTATTGTCAGAATTTGTCCTTGCATGGCAGATGCCTTTCCACTCGCCAAAAAGAGACTGACTTCTGCCACTTCCTCTGGCTCAATCCAGCGCTTGATTGGTGTTTCACTAGCTACCCAGTCTGCTAGGCCATCTGGCTCAAAATCCGCAGCGGTCATAGCTGTCTTGACAGCTCCTGGAGCAATCCCAAAGACCTGAATTCCATCTTCAGCATAGTCTAGAGCCAACTGCTTGGTAAATCCAGCCAACGCATGCTTAGATGAAGTATAGGCGTGACCACCACCTCCTGCTAGATTTGAAGCAATGGAACACATATTGATTATGATTCCTTTTTTATTCTCCAGCATTTGTGTCAAATAATAGCGAGTCAACTCAACAGGAGTCAGGTAGTTGATTTCAAAAATCTCTTGAATTTCCTGCGCTGTTTGTTCCAACAGTGGTTTGTAAGCATCCAAAACTCCAGCAGTATTGCACAAAACATCCACCTGAGGACACCAGTCAAAAATTGGCTCCAAGTCCAAGGTCAAATCTCTCTGTAAAAAGTGAAAATCACCCTCTAAGAGTGGATTTTCACCTTGGTCAACTCCGTAAACTTGATAGCTATTCTCTAAAAAGAGGCGAGCTTGAGCCAGACCGATCCCTGAACTCACTCCTGTAATCAATACACGTTTAGTCATTCACTTCTACCCAATCTGTCGCCAAAACATCACAAGGTGTCGGACTCCACATGGAAAAACCTTCTCCTTCTCCAGACACGTTGATTAGGAAATAAGGTGTCACTTCAAGTGCAACCCCGTTTTGTTCAATGGTGTCAAAAAGTTGGACATAGTTTTCAGCACCTCCCCAACCAGTTCGTACATATTTTTTCTTAGCCTTTAACCCAGGTAGGATCTCTTCAAATGTCATGTTTTTCTCCTTTAATTCTATATTCTTCATTTAATTATAACAAAAAACCGCTTTGCAACGGCTTTTTGAATGTGATTTATTTACATCTGCTTCTACTTACGGCAAATTATTCCCTGCAGCAAGATAAATTTCATACCATTCTTTTCTTGTTAAGCTAAAGTTTGCCGCTTGGCTAACTTCTCTCAAGTGCTTAGGATTTGTTGTACCTACGACTGCCTGCATTTTTGCTGGATAACGCAATATCCAAGAAATGGCAATAGTTGAAGGGGTTACACCATATTTAATAGCTAAACGATCAAGTACTTGATTTAAAGCTTGAAATTTCTCGTTTCCAACAAAATTCCCTTTAAAATACCCAAATTGTAAGACAGACCATGCTTGAATGACCACATCGTGTAATTTGCAATATTCAAAAATGCTGCCATCTCGCATAGCTGCTTGACTATCTTCCATATTAGCATGAAAACCTGATTCGAATCCTGGTGTAAAAGCCGCACTCAATTGTAGCTGATTAACAGCTAACGGCTGCTTAACATCTTTTTTAAGTAACTCCATCATCATAGGATTTTGATTAGAAACTCCAAAATCTCGAACCTTACCTTGTTTATAAAGGAGATCAAAGGCTTCTGCTACTTGGTCAGATTCCATCAAAGCATCTGGTCGATGAAGAAGCAAGCTATCTAGATGATCTATCTTCAATCTTTGCAAAATACCATCTACTGATTTTATGATATAGTCCTTAGAAAAATCAAAATAGGTAAATTCCTCAATGCGAATGCCACATTTGGACTGAATCCACATCTCTTCTCTTAAATCTGGACGATTTTTTAGGACAAGACCTAACAGTTCTTCACAACGACCACGACCATAAATATCAGCCAAGTCAAAAGCATTGATTCCAACAGAAAGTGCTGTTTCTACAAGCTCTTCAACTTCTTTTACAGACTTATTTTCTATTCTCATCATTCCGAGAACAATTTCTGATAATTCTTTGTCATCTTGACCAAGAGTTATGTATCTCATCAAATTTTTCTCCTTAAATTTCTAATATTCTTCCCTTCATTATAACAAAAAACCGCTTTGCAACGGCTTTTTGACTATATTTCACTCCATTTTATCTTCTTAAACCCACGGAACAAGAGAAAGATTCCAATAAAGAGAATTCCTAAAGGAATGAATTTTGTAAGAAAAACATTTGAAATTCCCATCCACTCATAGTAACGGAGCAGAGAGCCTACAATAAGGTGGGCAACAATCATACTGACAAAGGGACGAAAGACCGCTTCTTTCCAATTCCAAATACTGATGACCAGCGAAATCGTAAAGACAGATAAACTATCCCAGGGAGCAGGAAGATAAAAGGCTCCTTCTTGTATGAAGCTTGCCATTCCTACATATCCCAGAACAACTAGCAGAACAAGAACCCCAACGACAATATAGGTACCAATTTTCATTTTAGGAGAATCTTGGACTAAACTTCTTCGTAAAATTGTAGCCACAAGCCCAAATCCGATCAGAAAAAGAAGAAGTTGCCCTAAAAACGTAAGCAAATTGACTGTTAAGAGAGGGCCTTTAGAAAAATCACCTAATAGTTGATAGTAGCGTAATACCGCTAGGACAAGAATTGGCGTCAAAAGGGACTCTTTGATAGAACTGCGAGGGGCTTCCTTGAGCATCTCTCTCATTAATTTTTTAGGATTCTTACCTAGATACTCCTCTGCACTCATGCCATCTCGTTCTGCTTCTGAGAAATCTAACATCATCAAATAAATCTGCTCTCTAAGATAGTCCTCATCATAGAGAAATCCAGCAAGATTAAAACTATCCCATAGCTCCTCAAAATACTGCTGATTTTCCTCAGAAAACTGATGCAACAAAGCACTTGTTTCTTCATAATACTTCATTTTCGTCATGGTTTACCCTCCATTCTTAATTCCTTCTACTTTTTGACTCAAATCGTCCCATTGTTGCCAAAAGACCGAGACACGCTCTTCTCCTTCTTTCGTTAACGAAAAATACTTCCGATCTGGACCATCTGGCGACGGACGCATGTCGCCTCTTATCCATTGATTTTTTTCTAACTTTTGCAACAAAGGATAAATAGTTCCTGGAACGATAGTATCAAATCCAGCCTCTCGCAAAGTCTGAACCAACTCATAACCATACCGCTCTTTTTGACCAATCATATCCAAGACGCAACCTTCAAGAACACCTTTTAATAGTTGAGTTTCCTTCATCCCTTCCCCCTTCTAATCTATTTTGTAATACCTACTAGCAGCTTTACAAACTAGTATACCACTTACACACTAGTTTGTAAAGCATAATAGTTGGAATAAAAAAACAGAACTAGCATGAACTAGTCCTGTCTATTTTTACCCAATCACACTTCCGTTTGGTACAGCTGGATCAACTGTAAGAAGGGTTAATTGTCCATCATGTTCAGCTGAGAGAATCATCCCTTGACTGACATATTTTTTCATCATCTTGCGTGGTTTGAGGTTGGCAACGATTTGAACTTTCTTACCGACCAATTCTTGTTCGTTTGGATAGTATTTCGCAATACCAGAGAGGATTTGACGATCTTCACCATCACCAGCATCCAAGCGGAATTGGAGCAACTTATCTGAACCTTCTACTTTAGAAACTTCCTTGACTTCTGCGACACGGATTTCAACCTTATCAAAGTCTTCAAACTTGATTTCATCCTTGTTTAGTTTGAGTTCAACTTCATCTGGATTCCATTCTTTTTCGACAGCTGGCTTGTTGCCTTCCATTTGTTCCTTGATATAGGCGATTTCTTCTTCCATATCGAGACGTGGGAAGATTGGTGTTCCCTTAGCAACTACAGTTACACCTGCAGGGAAATCTGCCAAGTTCAGGTTTTCAAGGCTAGAAACTTCTGCTAGACCCAGTTGAGTCAAGACTGCACGACTGGTTTCCATCATAAATGGCTCAATCAAGTGAGCTACGACACGAAGGCTGGCTGCCAAGTGGCTCATGACACTTGCCAATTGGTCACGGAGTGCTTCATCTTTTGCCAAGACCCATGGAGCTGTCTCGTCGATGTATTTGTTAGTACGAGAGATAAGAGTCCAGACTGCTTCAAGTGCACGTGGGTAGTCGATTGCTTCCATATGGGTATGGTAGTCTGCGATTGATTGTTCTGCAACGTCAGCAAGAGCATGGTCAAATTCAGTCACACCTTCTACATATGCAGGGACTTGACCATCAAAATATTTGTTAATCATGGAAACCGTACGGTTGAGGAGGTTTCCAAGGTCATTGGCCAATTCATAGTTGATACGGCCTACATAGTCCTCTGGTGTGAAGGTTCCGTCTGAACCAACTGGAAGGCTACGCATGAGGTAGTAACGAAGTGGATCTAGTCCATAACGCTCTACCAACATTTCAGGGTAAACAACATTCCCTTTAGACTTAGACATCTTACCGTCTTTCATGACAAACCAACCATGGGCAATCAAACGATCTGGCAATTTGATATCCAACATCATAAGAAGGATTGGCCAGTAAATCGAGTGGAATCGAAGGATATCTTTTCCTACCATGTGGAAGACAGTTCCATTCCAGAACTTGTCAAAGTTACCGTGTTCATCTTGACCGTAGCCAAGAGCTGTCGCATAGTTAAGAAGGGCATCAATCCAAACATAGACAACGTGTTTAGGATTTGATGGGACAGGCACTCCCCATGTAAAGGTTGTACGAGAAACAGCCAAATCCTCTAAACCTGGCTCAATGAAGTTACGCAACATTTCATTCAGACGACCATCTGGAGTGATAAAGTCAGGATGAGCTTTGAAAAAGTCTACCAAACGATCTTGGTATTTGCTGAGGCGAAGGAAGTATGATTCTTCAGATACCCATTCAACCTCGTGACCTGATGGAGCAATACCTCCAGTCACATTTCCAGCTTCGTCACGGAAAACTTCCGCAAGCTGGCTTTCTGTAAAGAATTCCTCATCTGATACTGAGTACCAACCAGAGTATTCACCCAAATAGATATCATCTTGAGCAAGCAAGCGCTCAAAGACCTGTGCGACAACTTTTTCATGGTAGTCATCAGTTGTACGGATAAATTTATCGTATGAGATATCTAGTAATTGCCAGAGTTCTTTAACTCCAACTGCCATTCCATCAACATAAGATTGAGGTGTGATGCCAGCTTCTTCAGCTTTCTGCTGGATTTTCTGACCATGCTCATCAAGACCTGTCAGATAAAAGACATCGTAGCCCATCAGGCGTTTGTAACGTGCTAAGACATCACAGGCGATAGTTGTGTAGGCAGAACCGATATGAAGTTTACCAGATGGATAGTAAATCGGTGTTGTAATATAAAAATTCTTTTCAGACATAATTTTTCCTTTCCAGGCAAATGAAACCTGTTTTTCTAACACTTCATTATATCACATTTTTAAGGATTTTCGATAGGGAAATCCATACAAAAACAAGATAGACAAGTGTCCATCTTGTTGATCTTATTCATAACGAAGAGCTTCAATTGGATCAAGTTTCGATGCCTTGTTGGCTGGCAAGACTCCAAAAATCATACCCACACTAGCCGAAACCGCAAGACTAAATAGGGCAACTGGGATTGACACTCCCACTTCTATACCCGCAATCAAACCTTGTAAAAGTATACCAGCTATAGCGGTTAAGCCTGTCGCAATTGTCAAACCAATGACTCCACCAAGCAAGGTCAAAATCATAGATTCAATCAAAAACTGGATTAAAATATTGGCACGTGTTGCACCCAAAGCCTTACGAAGACCAATCTCACGAGTACGTTCCGTCACCGAAACCAGCATGATGTTCATAACACCAGTCCCTCCAACAAAGAGAGATATTCCTGCGATGGCACTAATAATCGTCGTCATAAAACTAAACAATTGTTGAACTTCTGCAAATGCAGCTGACTCATCTGCCACTTGATATTCTCCCTGTTGCAAGCCAGCAAGCTCTGTCATTTTTCGTGCTAATTCTGGCCCCAGAGTTTGAGTCAAACTTGTGTCATTCACTCGAAAGACAATATTAGCTATTTCATCTACATTAAAATTCGCAGCAAGAGAGATATTTGTGGTAATGGGTAAGCCGCCAAGACCATACATTTTTGAATTTTTAGATTCTTGGCTAGTATAAACACCAATGACTCGATAACTAAAACCATTGACTTCTACAACCTTGTTAATAGCCTCTTGAGGAGATCCAAATAGACTAATGGATAATTCTTCATCAAGCAAAATGACACTTGCAAATTCTTTGAAATCTTGTTCTCTCAGACTACGACCTGCAAGAATTTCATTGTTAACAGCCTCCATATAAGTTCTGTTACCACCTGTCAAATTAGCATTTTCAACCTTTTTATCTTTATAGGTCAAGATGGCGTTCGTTGAGTTGGTTACATAGTAATTATCCACTCCCTTCAGTTTGGCTGCCTCCTTGACCCAAGATTCTTGCGGTTTTGGTGGTTCAACATGAACTTCCTCTTCTTTTCCAGAAACCGTAAAAGCTGATTGTTTCTGAGTAAAAGATCCATCTTTACTTTTTTTAGAAGAGAAAAAGACACTGATATTTTTTTGAGATCTGGTCATATTTTTATTGAGCTGTCGAGACATAGAATCACCCAGAGCCATAATCACAACAACCGATGAAACACCGATAATAATCCCAATCATGGTAAGCAAAGAACGCATCTTGTGAGCCATAATAGATGAAAAGGCAAATTTCAGATTCTGCATCTTAGTTTTCCTCCTTTTCTAACTGAGCACTATCAGATGAAATAACTCCATCGCGAATGACAATCTGACGTTTGGCATAAGCAGCAATTTCAGGCTCATGCGTTACCATAATAATAGTTTTTCCTTCTTTATTCAAGTCAACTAATAATTGCATGATTTGATTCCCTGTTTTAGTATCCAAGGCTCCTGTCGGTTCGTCTGCTAAGATAATAGAAGGATTGTTTACCAAGGCACGCGCAATAGCCACACGTTGCTTTTGACCACCAGATAATTCCGAAGGTAAATGATGACTACGTTCTGTCAATTCAACCTTATCTAGATATTCCTCAGCTAACTTGCGCCGTTTTGAAGCCGAAACTCCTGCGTAAATCAAGGGCAATTCTACATTTTGCAGAGCATTGAGTTTGGATAAAAGAAAGAACTGCTGAAAAACAAATCCGATTTGTTGGTTGCGGACCTTGGCTAGTTGCTTTTCGCCCAGTCCAGCTACTTCTTGGCCTTCAAGATAATATTCTCCACTGCTTGGTGTATCCAACATGCCAATCGTATTCATCAGAGTAGACTTACCAGAACCAGATGGTCCCATGATGGCAACAAATTCACCCTCATTCACTTCTAGGTTGATATTTTTGAGAACCTGCAGTTCTTGGTCACCGTTACGGTAGCTTCTGCATATATTTTTTAGACTAATTAGTTGCTTCATCAGCCTTCACCTCTTTTCCTTCCTCTAGAGAAGACGTTGGGTTACTGATGACCTTGACTCCATTTGTCAGACCTGAAGTGATTTCTTGGTTGTCTGCATCAGCATTTCCCAAACCAACTTCCACTTTCTTGGCCTTTTTCTGCTCGTCAAGCACCCAGACATAGTTCTTATCATTTTCGGTCACAATACTTGTTAGAGGAACCAAAATAGCTTTACTCTTATTCTTGACCTCAACACTTACTGAGAATCCTTGTTTCAAGTCACCAATTTCACTTGTAACATCAATGGTATATGGATATTTAGAACCAGAATTACCAGCAGCTGCGGTAGCTGTACTTGCTGCTTCGCCATTGTTTTTAGGGTAATCAGAGATATAGCTAATCTTACCAGTCCATCTCTTATCTTGATAAACTTTAGAAGTAAAGGTTACTTCTTGACCTACAGATAGGTTTGCAAGATTGTATTCAGATAATTCCCCCTTAACTTGCAAGTTTTCATTACTTACGACATGCACTACCACCTGGCTAGCTCCTGTTGGAGATTTGGAAACGTTACGATTGACTTCGACCACAGTCCCGTCTAGGGTACTGAGAACCGTCATTGCATCCAACTGACTTTGAGCCTTGCTTAATTGCGCTGCTGCATCTGCACGGGCATCACGAGCATCACCTAATTGTGCATCAATAGAGGATACTGAATTTCCTGCGACTGGAGCTGGAGTTTGCGTTGCAGTTCCTTCGCCTCCTGCTGGTGTTGGTAACTGTGGAGCGGGAGCTGAAGCGGCTTCATTGCGTGCTTGGTTGAGTTCGTTGATATGACGATCTGCCTTAGCTACTGCTCGACTCGCTGAATCATAGGCCGCCTGGGCTTCTGAACTACTGTACTTGACTAAAGCCTGTCCTTCACTGACCTTATCACCCACAGAAACAAGGATTTCATCTAAATCACCCTTACTAGCATCAAAATAAACATATTGTTCATTTTTTGCTGTTACTGTCCCTGACAATAAAACAGAGGATGCCACGCTTCCTTCCTTGGCAACAACCAGATGAGTAGCCTCATCTTTTACAGCAGTCTGAGAAGGTTGTCTAAAGAGCAAAATGCCCCCAGCACCCAATACAACTACACTGGCAGCACCAACTGCTGCATACAATTGCCACTTTTTAGCTTTACCATTCTTTTTCATAATGAAACTCCTTTTTGATTTAAAGTTCTTAACAATATTATACAAAAATTATCAATTTGAAACAATAACATTTTAGAACGAAATAATGACATTTCAGGATTCACTTATTGTTCGGAAATTTTTTATCGTTGTACTAGATATATAATATACTTTATTTTTCCCTTTTGCAAGCCTTTTCTTAAACTTTTTTTGAACGTAGCAGATTTTTGCAATCAATTCAAAAAAAAGATAGAATATGACTATCAAAAAATGACACTCTACTATTTAAAAGAGTACAAAGGAGTTTTCAATGAGAGAATATGATATCATTGCTATCGGTGGAGGCAGCGGAGGAATTGCTACCATGAACCGTGCTGGTGAACATGGTGCCAAAGCGGCCGTTATTGAGGAAAAGAAACTAGGTGGAACCTGTGTCAACGTCGGTTGTGTTCCTAAAAAAATCATGTGGTACGGGGCGCAAATCGCTGAAACTTTCCATCAATTTGGAGAAGACTACGGCTTTAAGACTACTGATCTTAACTTTGACTTTGCAACCCTACGTCGCAATCGTGAAGCCTACATTGATCGCGCTCGTTCTTCTTATGATGGCAGTTTTAAACGAAACGGAGTAGACTTGATTGAAGGTCATGCTGAATTTGTAGATTCTCATACTGTCAGCGTAAATGGTGAACTGATTCGTGCTAAACATATCGTGATTGCTACTGGTGCCCACCCAAGTATTCCAAATATTCCTGGTGCTGAGCTAGGTGGCTCTTCTGATGATGTATTTGCTTGGGAAGAATTGCCAGAGTCAGTTGCTATTCTAGGCGCGGGTTATATCGCTGTTGAATTGGCTGGAGTACTTCACACCTTTGGTGTCAAGACAGACCTCTTTGTTCGCCGCAATCGTCCTTTACGTGGTTTTGATTCTTATATCGTTGAAGGTTTGGTCAAGGAAATGGAAAGAACAAACTTGCCACTTCATACTCACAAAGTCCCTGTCAAGTTAGAAAAAACTGCTGAAGGCATTACCATTCATTTTGAAGACGGAACTAGTCACACAGCTAGCCAAGTTATCTGGGCTACAGGTCGCCGTCCAAACGTTAAGGGATTGCAACTTGAAAAAGCTGGAGTAACTCTGAACGAACGTGGCTTTATCCAAGTGGATGAATACCAAAATACTGTTGTTGAAGGAATCTACGCTCTAGGTGATGTAACAGGCGAAAAAGAACTAACTCCAGTTGCTATCAAGGCTGGACGTACTTTGTCTGAACGTCTCTTTAACGGAAAAACAACTGCTAAAATGGACTACTCAACTATTCCAACCGTTGTCTTTTCACACCCTGCTATCGGAACTGTTGGATTGACCGAAGAGCAAGCTATTAAAGAATACGGTCAAGACCAAATCAAGGTTTACAAATCAAGCTTTACTTCTATGTACTCTGCTTGCACTTGCAACCGTCAAGAAACACGTTTCAAATTGATCACAACTGGTTCAGAAGAAAAAGTTGTCGGACTTCATGGAATTGGCTACGGTGTTGATGAAATGATTCAAGGATTTGCTGTTGCTATCAAAATGGGAGCAACCAAGGCAGACTTTGATGCAACTGTGGCGATTCACCCAACTGCATCCGAAGAATTTGTAACCATGCGTTAATCGAAACAAAAGAAGCTGATACAAATATGTCGGCTTCTTTTTTGATGTTTTCGAATCAACAAAACAATTATCCAACTTAACCAGTAAGCAAAATCGGCCGTTACAGTTTTTTGTTACCTTTGTTATAAAAATAGGTTGACAATGATATTAAATTAAGTATAATAGTTACTATACATAAGAAAAGAGGTTAACTATTTTGAAAAAAGCTCACGTTTATGCTATCCCTGCTATTGGGGCTGCTCTCATTGCTGTTTTAGCACAAATCAGTCTTCCAATTGGACCTGTTCCCTTCACTCTGCAGAACTTTGCAATCGGCTTGATTGCTACTGTCTTTAGACCGAGAGAGGCTGTACTTTCTGTTGGACTCTATCTTCTTCTAGGTGCCATCGGTCTTCCTGTTTTTGCAGGAGGTGGAGCTGGATTTCATGCTTTGATTGGTCCTACTGCAGGATATCTTTGGTTTTATCTTGTTTATTCTGGACTTACCTCTTCTCTAACTAACAGTGATAGTGGTTTTGTCAGAATTTTTCTAGCAAATCTCTTGGGAGATACACTTGTTTTTGTTGGTGGGATCATTGGATTACATTTCCTAGCTGGAATGCCATTTGAAAAAGCTCTTGCTGTGGGGGTATTTCCCTTTATTATCCCAGACCTTGGTAAAATTATTGCTATTAGTTTTATTAGCCGTCCATTACTTCAACGCCTTAAAAATCAGGCTTACTTTGCTAACTAAAAAAGGATATCGAGTTGTCATGACTCAATATCCTTTTCTTTCATTTTGAAAACCTAGTTGCTTTTAAAGGCATCCACCATTGTTTGAAATTCTTCATTGGAGAGAGTAATCCCTTTGCCCATTTTAGTATGATCTGGGCTCCAAGCACGAATATCAAACTTTGCAGGAGCACCATTAAAGCTCACACGGTTGATTTCCTTGGTCCAACCTTTTTCGTTTTCAGAAAGAGTCAGCAAGTGCTCTTCGATTTCAAATGTAAATTCTGCCATTTTCTTCTCCTTTTTTAACTTTCATCTGATTATTCGTAAAATCTTGTAGATTTTAGGAAAATTTTATATAATATTGATATAAAAGAAGGGAGGCCAATATGAGACATAAATTCCAGCAAGTTCTAGGTAAAATACATGATTTTTTAAATGGACATGACCAACCTGACCAGACTGAAAGCAACTCCCTTACAGCCACTATTGAAGAGGCTATCCAGAAACAAACCGCCGTTCACCTTATCTTGTCTGAGACAAGCTTTACAGGTGACATCATCAAATACGATCAACAACGCCAGCAAATTATCGTGAAAAATTTTGCCAAAAATGTGACTCGTATTATCCGCATAAGCGATATTCAACGCCTGCGATTTGTCCCTTCAACCGTCCAAACAGCCCAAAAAAATAGATTTAAGAAAGAGTGAGATGTAGTTGCTTCATCCCACTCTTTTTCTTAGCGAACTTGTTCAAAATGTAAATGAACTGCAATATGATCTCCATAACCACTTCTTTCCAAGTCACGTTGTAGACGATAGGAAATGTAGTGTTCTGCAATGGTAATATAACCTGCACCCAGTAAACGATGTTCAACCATAGACTGAATCATGCTAATGGTAGCACGTTCCACCTTGGCTTCTTCCAAATCCAAAACCACTTTCTTAGTGACTTGTGCAAGGTTTTGACGCAAATCATCTGTCAATACATAGACAGTCTGGGCTGCCTTTAAGATAGCTTGGTAAATCTTATCTGGATTAAATTCAGCAATTTCTCCATCACGTTTGATTACTTGCATAGGTATCTCCTTTATTCTTTGTTTTCTTTGATTTCTGCCAGCATTTTTTCTTCTTCTGCTGTCAGTTGATAATGTTCAAGCAAATCTGGTCTGCGCTCGTAGGTTTTCTTCAAACTCTCATACAGGCGCCACTGACGAATCTTTTCATGGTGCCCGCTCATCAGAATATCCGGCACAATCATGCCTCGATAATCATAGGGACGTGTGTACTGAGGGTATTCTAGAAGGCCTGAAGAAAAACTATCATCTTGATGGCTGGACTCCTTGCCAATCACTTCTGGAATCAGGCGAACCGTAGCATCAATCATGGTCATAGCCGCCAACTCTCCACCAGTCAGGACATAGTCACCCAAAGAAATCTCATCCGTTACCAAGGTCTTAATTCGCTCATCATACCCCTCATAGTGCCCACAGATAAAGATTAGCTCTTCCTCTTGAGCTAAGTCCTCAGCATAAGCCTGATCAAACTGCTTGCCAGCTGGGTCTAGGAGAATGACGCGCGGATTTTTCTTTTCAATAGCATCAAAGGCATCGAAAATGGGTTGGGCACGGAGCAACATCCCCTGACCGCCTCCGTAGGGCTCATCGTCAACATGGCGGGCCTTTTCAGCATTTTCTCGGAAGTTATGATACTGGATATCCAAGAGCCCTTTTTCTCGAGCCTTTCCAACAATTGAGTGCTCCAGTGGAGAAAACATCTCTGGAAAGAGGGTTAAAATATCAATCTTCATAGTCTAACCCTTCTAAGATTTCCACATCGACCCGTTTATTTGGAATATCGACATTGAGAACCACTGGTGGGATATAAGGCAAGAGCAAATCACGTTTACCTTTTCGCTTGACCACCCAGACATCGTTGGCACCTGGTTGCAGGATTTCCTTGATGGTTCCAACAAAATTATCACCCTCATAGACTTCCAAACCGATAATCTCGTGATAGTAAAATTCACCATCATCTAAATCGTTTAAATCTTCCTCAGCGACCTTGAGACTATAACCTTTATACTTTTCAATAGCATTGATATGGTACATATCTTTGAATTTAATAATGTCAAAGTTCTTCTGTTTACGGTGGCTAGCAATGGTCACTGTTTGAACAAACTGATCTTTTTCATCAAACAAGGCCAGCTCAGCCCCTTTTTTAAACCGTTCTTCTGCAAAATCTGTCACAGACAAGACTCGCATCTCACCCTGCAATCCTTGCGTATTGACGATTTTCCCAACATTAAAGTAGTTCATCTTGTCTCCTGTATCTATTTCTTTCCATCTTATTCTGACAATTCTCGAATAATAGTCGCAATTTTTTCGGATTCAGACCACTGTAAATAATGGTGATTCCCTCCTAAAATGAGTTTAGTATTGGAAGTCCAATATTCTGATTCTCTGTACTCTTTTTCTCTATAAGCCTGACAAAAAATAAATACAGGGGCATAAGCTTCTATCGACAAATTCTCAAAATCTTCCTCAGTAATCTCTCCAGATATCTGAAATCCTGGATCTAGATTTTCCAACTCTGAGCCTTTTTCTTGCATTATTGCCCAGATTTCTTTATTAATTTCAGGGCTAAATGTCTCTTGAGTTAAATTCTTAAAATACAATTCAGGACCACACTCGTCAATCAGACTCATCTGCTCTTCCATTTCTGGATAAGGATTTTCTGAAAAATCAGCAAACATGACTTTTTTAGTTGTCGGTTCAATTGCTACTAAAGCCTGACACTTAATTGGTTTCTTGAGTAATTTGCAAGCTAAAATTCCACTCAAACTATGTGCACAAAGTATATATTCAGAAATCCCTAATTCTTCAAGTACTTCATAAACCGCATCTGCAAGATTATCTAGATTTTTTCCAGCTTGGTCATGAATCAGACTCCTACCTGTGTTCGGAAAATCAATTGTCAAATAACCAATTGTAGGAGGAAGTTTTTCAAGTATAAGTGAAAAATTTTCATAACTTGGTAGCAAACCTGCGCCACTTAAACAAACTAGCATTTTCTTTTGCTTTTGATAAGCAACAGAAAGACTTCCAATTTCTGTAGATACTTCAATCCTCTTCATAAAGAAATCCACTCATTCTATATAATGAATTATTAAAAATCCTTATCCTTTATTTTATCACGTTCCAAGGATTTTCACAAGTTGGATAGATCCTATCCTACGTGCCTACTACTTCTTCAAAGAATTCACCAATAAGCTGATTAAACTCTTCAGGATGATCATTCATCGGTTGGTGTTTACTATCTGCAATTGTTACTTGACGCGCATTGGGATTTAAGGCAATGATACCATCGTAGATCATTTTTAGGTGTTTGGGAAAATCATTTTCGCCTCTTACTAATAGCATAGGAGGATTTCCTTGATAACCTTCTATCTCATGGACAGCTAAGAAACCTGTGATTCCAAGGTTCAAAAAAACATCTCTCCCAGTTTCTATAATTGCCGTCTTGACTAATTCTCTTGTGATAGGATTATCTGTACACATTTTTGAATTTTTATCTGCAATCAACTTCCAAGGAATCGTTTTATACATAAGGGAACTATATTTTATGCGATTTTTCTCTTTATCTGATAGGTAACGGTGCTGTCCCCAACTATCCACCATAACCAAGGCTAGAACTCTTTCTGGATGGCGATAGGTGTACTCTTGAAGTGGATTTCCTCCCCAAGAATGACCAACCAATATCACCTTATCTAGCTGGAAATAGGACAAAATAGCATCTACATCTTGAACAGCGCCTTCTAAGTCAGGTAAACCAACTTTCATAGGTGATTCACCCTGTCCTCTAACATTGACAAAGTAGAGGTCAAATCCTTCAAAGGCATCATACTGGTGAGCCCACATCTGACTACGTCCACAAGCTCCATGATAAAAAATAACGTGGCCTTTATTTGTATTTCCAGGACGATGATAAACAACCAAATCACAATCTACGACTGGTATAACGTGACGTACCAAAGTCTCGGTCTTTCTGTTATAAAAAGCAATAGCTTCATCTATATCATTTTGCTTCATTTCTACACTCTCTCCTCTTTATCCTAGTATCGTTCTTTTTATCTATTTTATCATGCTATATTAAAATCATCGTGTCCCAAACTTGATTACATTAAAATTTTTGAATTTTCTGAATAACTTTGATTAAGAAAAAGACTGCTCAGCAATCTTTACTTTCTTCTCATCAGATTCATGCCTAAAATTCCAGCAATAATCATAGTGGCTCCTATCACATGGTAGCTATAAATTGGTTCGTGGAGGATAAGAGCTCCGGCTACAATAGTCAAAACTGTCCCAAGATTTCCAAAGACACTGACGGTTGATGCTCCAAGTCGAACAATAGCATAGATAGAGAGACTACCAGTAACGATAGAGGCTAGAATTCCCAAATAGAGCACTGAAAGCAGATAAGGAAGCTGTCCGAGCGGCACAAAGTAAGCTAATATGTTGCCATCTAGATAGTGCGAGATCAGACTCAGCGTATTAAAGGTGACGAAGCCAACAAATATCACAACAGCTGTCATATCCATAGCCCGATAGCGTCCTCCTTTGGACTTGCTGAGGATATTGTTTATTGCATTGGCGAGAACAGATCCCAACATCAAGAGAAAGCCAAAGCTAGCAGTTTCAGTACCAAAGTTAGCTCCTTTACTAAGGAAGATGAAAACTACTCCTGCTACGGATAAAAATAAAAAGAACTTTTGAAGCAAGCTTGTCTTTTCCTTGAGAAAGGCCGATGCTAAAAGGAGCGTAAAAATCGGGACAAGAGCCTGTAAAATTCCAGCTTCAGAAGACGATATATACTGTAAAGCAAAGGATTGAAAAATAAAAAAGAGAAGAGGATAGAAAAGACTCATAGGAAGAATAGAAAGAATATCTTTTCTACTTAAACTCACTTTGATAAATTTGGTTTGATGAAGAACGACCATTACTAAAGCTGCGATTGTATAGCGATGCGCTAAGTTTGTGAGAGGACTGGCATAGCCTAAAGCAATCTTAGTAAATAAAAAAGAAAATCCAATGATTGCTGAAAAGGATAAGGCTGCTAGGTAAGCTTTTGTTTTCTCGTTCATAGACTGTTACTCCTTTTAAAAATAGCTATTCTCAAGATTGATTGACTAGACTTCTTTGAGACTGTCTTTCCATTGTAGCATAGTAGAACCCTAGATGCTATTTCTAGGATTAGTATTTTATTCCTGCTATCAGCGTTTATCTAGTGCATTGCCTGAAAAGGATTCAGCAAGTCTGATCTGCTTTTCTCGTTCTTGTCTCACAAGTTCTAGCTTGTCTACCTCTTGGAAATTCCTTACTTTGATAATATAAACTGCCAGTTTCATTGCTTTATCTTTCTTATATTTACTAATACCTTCTTTATTAGTCAAAAATTGATTTCTTATCGTCTTAGAGGTTCCCCTTCAAAAATCCTTCCAAATCTCGTTCATGTTGGTACTTAATAGCAGCAGTTTTATCTTTCTCAAAGATAGTCTTGGTAAGATCAATATGGTTGATGGCTGCGATTGCGACGGTGTAGTGAATGACATCAGCCAGTTCTTTTGCTAGTTCCTCGTTAGAATCCTGAACGCCCTCTTTTCTACCAGAACGACCATTCAAAACCTCAGCTACTTCTCCGACTTCTTCTACTAGCTTAATAAAAAGCCCTTCTTCTGTTCTAGATTGTCGGTAATGGTCAAGTAAATATTCCTCTAGTTGTCTAACTGTTAAATCTCTCATTCTTTCTCCTTGCAAAAAAGCGAGACATTCGTCCCGCCCTTCTTATTTTTCGTCAATAACGATTCTTACTTTTTTGTCTTCAGTTGGGACAGAGTAGACAATCGTTCTTATCGCAGAAATAGTGCGACCCTTACGACCGATTACACGACCCACATCGCTTTGATCAAGATCCAAATGATATTCCAAAAATTCTGGTGTATCTTCAATCTTGATAGTTAAGGCATCTGGTTGTGAAATCAAGGGTTTCACAATCGCAATAATGAGATTTTCAATCGTATCCATCTGTCAACCTACTTTAAACTTATTTTGAGAATTTAGAATCGTGGAATTTCTTCAATACGCCTTCTTTTGAAAGGATGTTGCGAACTGTATCTGAAGGTTGAGCTCCATCAGCTAACCATGCAAGAACGCGGTCTTCTTTCAAAGTTACTTGGTTTTCAGCAACAAGTGGGTTGTAAGTTCCAACTGTTTCGATGAAACGTCCGTCACGTGGTGAACGTGAATCTGCTACGTTGATACGGTAGAAAGGTTTTTTCTTAGAACCCATACGAGTCAAACGGATTTTAACTGCCATTTTTAAAGTCTCTTTTCTTATTTTTTATTTCGGTGAAATAGCTGAGCTATTTAGCACATGTTCTATTATAGCAGATTTCTGGCAGGTGTCAAGAAAAAAACTTGACAGACTATAAAATTCTTAAACCATTTAGAAATTTGTTAGAAGTAGGAAATAAATGTTTGAAAGAAGCTATCCGTGAATACTATTTTAGAAACATTTTATAAAGACCATCAAGTCAAACCCTTCATCTCACCTGAACGAAATATGGACTTATTAGCAGATGATTTGCTTGCAGGTGCTATCATTCTACTATGGAGAATCAACTTTGGTACTTTTACCACCGAAACCTGGTTTCCTAAATACTTTGAGTATATTTATGGCATTGATGCCCCTAAGCATCTAAAAACTCTGGTGGAAAAAGGTTATGCTGTTATTGAAACAACTTTTGATTCACTTGACCATCTCAATGCTACCATGAAAAAGAGTATTCTCAAAAGCAAGGAAATTACAGGACTGTCTAAGATGAAGTCTGCAGTTCTTGACTAAGCCCTTCATAACAACTTTTCAGAAGAGGAATTGGCAAGTAACTTTTCGATTCGTGGCTACAAATTGACTCCAAAGGGAGAGGAAATACTGGAACAATACCAGGCATTATCGACCGTCATCCAAAGAAGAATTTTTAGGAAATCAGTTCTCTGGTCGGTTTTCAGTAGAATCACCCTGTCACTAATATTTGAAATCCCCTTCCTTTTAGGGTACAATGGTAGAAATAAATTTTTGAGAGGAACAGAATGAAAAAACTAGCAACCCTTCTTTTACTATCCACTGTAGCCCTAGCTGGATGTAGCAACATCCAACGTAGTTTGCGTGGTGATGACTATGTAGATTCTAGCTTGGCCGCTGAGGAAAGCTCCAAAGCAGCTGCCCAATCTGCCAAGGAGTTAAATGATGCTTTGACAAATGAAAACGCCAATTTCCCGCAACTTTCTAAGGAAGTTGCTGAAGATGAAGCAGAAGTAATTCTCCACACAAGCCAAGGTGATATTCGCATTAAGCTCTTCCCTAAACTCGCTCCTTTAGCGGTTGAAAACTTCCTCACTCATGCCAAAGAAGGCTACTATAACGGCATTACCTTCCACCGTGTCATAGATGGCTTCATGGTTCAAACTGGAGATCCAAAGGGAGACGGTACAGGTGGTCAGTCTATCTGGCATGACAAGGATAAGACAAAAGACAAGGGAACTGGTTTCAAAAACGAGATTACTCCTTATCTCTATAACATCCGTGGTGCTCTTTCTATGGCTAATACTGGTCAACCAAACACCAATGGCAGCCAGTTCTTCATCAACCAAAACTCTACAGATACCTCTGCTAAACTCCCTACAAGCAAGTATCCAAAGAAAATCATCGAAGCCTATAAAGAAGGGGGAAACCCTAGTCTAGATGGCAAACACCCAGTCTTTGGTCAAGTGATTGACGGTATGGATGTTGTAGATAAAATTGCCAAAGCCGAAAAAGATGAAAAAGACAAGCCAACGACTGCTATTACTATCGATAGCATCGAAGTTCTGAAAGACTATGATTTTATACTCAATGAAAATCAAAGAGCAAACTAGGAAACTAGCCGCAGGCTGTACTTGAGTACGGCAAGGCAACGTTGACGAGGTTTGAATTTGATTTTCGAAGAGTATTAAATCTTAAAAACCAAAAAATACAGTACCCACATTCGGTACTGTATTTCTTTTGTCCTCATTTTTAAGTTAGATTATTAAAATCCCAGATTTGGTCCATCCAGCCTTCATAAAAGTCTGGCTCGTGGCAGACCATAAGGATAGATCCCTTGTATTCTTTGAGAGCACGTTTGAGTTCATCCTTGGCATCCACATCCAAGTGGTTGGTCGGCTCGTCCAGCACTAAAACGTTGTTTTCACGATTCATCAAGAGACAGAAACGCACCTTGGCTTGTTCCCCACCTGACAAGACCTGAATCTGGCTTTCGATATGCTTGGTTGTCAGGCCACAACGGGCAAGGGCTGCACGAACTTCTGCTTGGTTGAGGGCTGGAAAGGCATTCCAGACAGCCTCTAGTGGTGTTTGACGATTACCACCTTCTACTTCTTGTTCAAAGTAACCGAGTTCTAGGTAGTCACCGCGTTCCACTTCCCCAGCGATTGGTGGAATAATTCCCAAGAGAGACTTCAAGAGAGTTGTTTTCCCGATACCATTTGCCCCGATAATAGCAACCTTTTGATTACGTTCAAAGGTTAGGTTTAAGGGCTTTGTAAGTGGACGGTCATAACCAATCTGCAAATCCTTGGCTTGGAAGATAAAGCGGCCTGGCGTACGAGCTGGTTTGAAATCAAAGGATGGTTTTGGTTTCTCACTTTGCAGTTCGATAATATCCATCTTATCCAATTTCTTTTGGCGAGACATGGCCATGTTTCGTGTTGCAACACGCGCTTTGTTTCGTGCGACAAAATCTTTAAGGTCGGCAATCTCTTTCTGCTGACGTTCGTAGGCTGCCTCTAGCTGAGATTTCTTCATAGCATAGACTTCTTGGAACTGGTAGTAGTCACCAGAATAACGCGTCAGCTGTTGATTTTCCACATGGTAGACAATATTGATAACGTCATTTAGGAATGGAATATCGTGTGAAATAAGGACAAAGGCATTCTCATAGTTTTGGAGATAGCGCTTGAGCCAATCAATATGCTCAGCATCCAAGTAGTTGGTCGGCTCGTCCAGCAGCAAGATATCAGGCTTTTCAAGGAGGAGTTTAGCCAAAAGCACCTTGGTTCTTTGTCCACCTGACAAAGAGGTTACATCTGTATCCATGCCAAAGTCCATGACACCGAGGGCACGCGCTACTTCGTCAATCTTAGCATCCAAGGTATAGAAATCACGACTCTCTAAACGGTCTTGAAGTTCGCCAACTTCTTCCATAAGAGCATCAACATCCGCACCGTCTTCAGCCATTTCCGTATAGAGGTCATTGATTCGGACTTCTGCTTTAAACAGCTCATCAAAGGCTGTACGGAGAACATCACGTACCGACTGCCCTTCAGCAAGGACAGAGTGCTGATCCAAGTAACCTGCTGTCACATATTTGGACCACTCAACCTTCCCTTCATCTGGCAGCATTTTGCCAGTCACGATGCTCATAAAGGTTGATTTTCCTTCACCATTGGCACCAACCAGACCGATATGTTCTCCCTTGAGGAGACGGAAGGACACATCTTCAAAAATTGCACGGTCACCAAAACCGTGACTCAGATTTTTAACTTCTAAAATACTCATTTTAATTCCTTATCTTGTTTTTATGTAATCGTTTATAGAGGAGCCAAGCCAGATAGCTACCCAAGGTATTGGTCCACAAATCATCAATCTCAAAGACGCGATTAAAATCAAAGAAAAAATCTAAGACTAACTGCGTACACTCAATTCCTAGGCTTAGAAGAAAACTGAAAAAGAGCACTTTTCTTGTCTTACGCAAGTTTGGAAGGAGATAAAGGAGTTGAAACACCAAAGGAAAAAGCAAGAAGACATTGAGGATATTTTGTAGAAAAATCCAACATAATTGTCCCATATCACTCACTTCGCCCAGTTTCCAAAGAGAATTGAAAGGAGTCAAAAGAAAAACCAGGCGTCCAAGATGCTGAATACCTGGAGTTTCCACTCCCACGGGAGATTGTTCTTGAGGAGTAAAGCAAAAATAGACAATGCAAATGCTATAGAAAATGACTCCCCAGACCAAAACATGATTATAAGTCTTCCTCATCATTAAGGATTTACTGCTGCAACTGCTTTCTGGCGGTCGCGTTTCATTGTATTAGAACGCAATTGTCCACAAGCTGCATCAATATCAGTACCATGCTCTTGACGAACAACACAGTTAACCCCTTTTTTCTTAAGCGTATCATAGAAGGCCAGGACGCGCTCTTTAGGACTACGGCTATATTGGTCATGCTCACTAACTGGGTTATAAGGAATCAAGTTTACATAAGACAATTTCTTGATATTCTTGAGCAATTCAGACAATTCCAAGGCTTGTTCTACACCATCATTGACTTCATTGAGCATGATATACTCAAAGGTCACACGGCGATTGGTTGTTTCGATATAGTACTCGATAGCGGCGAAGAGTTTTTCAATCGGAAAGGCACGGTTAATCTTCATGATGCTTGAGCGCAATTCATTGTTAGGTGCGTGAAGGGAAACCGCAAGATTGACCTGAACCCCTTCATTAGCAAAATCACGAATTTTATGGGCCAAACCTGAGGTTGAAACCGTGATGTGACGAGCACCGATTGCCATCCCCTTGTCATCATTGATAGTACGAACGAAATTCAAGACATTGTTGTAGTTATCAAAGGGTTCACCGATTCCCATGACAACGATATGACTGACGCGTTCATCCTGACCACGCTCATCAAAGTATTTCTGAACCAGCATGATTTGCGCTACGATTTCACCGTTATTAAGGTCACGTTGCTTCTTAATCAAACCAGAGGCACAGAAGGTACAACCGATATTACAGCCGACCTGAGTCGTTACGCAGACTGACAAACCGTAGTGCTGACGCATGAGTACTGTCTCAATCAGCATACCATCAGGCAACTCAAAGAGATATTTGACAGTACCATCAGCAGACTCTTGAACAATACGTTGTTTCAAGGGATTGACCACAAACTGGTCATTAAGCTTAGCAATCAAATCCTTGGAAAGGTTGGTCATCTCTTCAAATGACTGGACACGTTTACGGTAAAGCCATTCCCAGATTTGATCTGCACGGAATTTCTTTTCTCCCTGATCCAAAACCCATTCCTGCATGGTTTGACGTGTTAAACTATAAATTGACGGTTTCATTTCTTCTCCTTATTCTCTACTCACTTCTGACGAATGACAAAATGACGTTGCCTCTTGTCCTCTTTCTGAGAATGCTGGTCTTTCTGACGACGTCTATTTTTCTTATCTGCATTCGGTTTTCGTTTTGTTTGAGCCTGTTTCTTTCCTTTTTTAGAAGGCTGTTCTTCTTCCTTCTTACGCATTTTCTTGTCAAATGATGCTCGCTTAGGGGCTTCATTTTCTAGAACAAAATAGGCACAACCATAACTACAATACTCTAAAAGGTAGTCTTGTAAACGACTGATTTTTTCAAGTTTTTCTTCTGTTCGGTCATCCTTGTAAAAACCGCGTAGGCGAAGCTGTTCGTTGCTCCAGTCTCCCACAATATAATCAAACTTGGTTAAGACTTCTGAAAAACGCTGATTAAAAGCCGTCACATCAAAGGCATCCTTGATGTTTTCCACCAAGGAAAAAGCTATCCCTTCCGTTTCGACCTTGTCCCCGTGTAAATGGAACTCAGGACCAGGAAACTTGTTATAGTTGTATAATTCAGGTGCAATTTCTTTTCGCATAGATATCCTTTTTCCACGATTACTTAATACTTTATTCTACCATAATTTCTAGCAGTTAGCACGTTTCTCATAAAAATGAAAAAAGTCTGACGATTTTGTCAGACCAAAATAATATAACCTTAAAAAGAGAAGAACAATTCTTCCCTCCAACTATCATTATTTAGCAGCTGCGTACAATTCATCTACTTTGTTCCAGTTGATTACTGAGAAGAAAGCTTTGATGTAGTCAGGACGCACGTTGCGGTATTTCACGTAGTAAGCATGTTCCCAAACGTCCAAGCCCAAGATTGGTTTTTTACCTTCTGAGATTGGTGTATCTTGGTTTGCTGTTGAAGTCACTTCAAGTTTACCTTCTTTGTTGACAACCAACCATGCCCATCCAGAACCGAAACGAGTTGTTGCTGCTGCAGTGAAGGCTGCTTGGAATTCTTCAAATGAACCAAATGTTGCATCGATTGCTGCTGCAAGTTCTGCAGAAGGAGCTGTTTTCTCAGGAGTCATCAATTCCCAGAAAAGAGCGTGGTTCAAGTGTCCACCACCGTTGTTGATAAGCGCTTGACGGATATCAGCTGGGATAGATTCTACATCAGCAAGCAAGGCTTCAAGATTTTCACCGATTTCAGGGTGTTTTTCAAGAGCTGCATTAGCATTGTTGACATAAGTTTGATGGTGTTTGTCATGGTGCAAGTGCATTGTTTCCGCATCGATGTATGGTTCCAAAGCGTCATATGCATATGGAAGATCTGGTAAAATAATAGCCATCTGTAATACCTCTTTTTCTTTCTATATGAAAATGATAACGTAAACATTCACTTTTTTCAAGTTTTTTGCTTATAGATAAGGAAATCACTGACATACTTTCGAATAATACTAAATTCAAACCACGTCAACGTCGCCTTGCCATACGTATGGTTACTGACTTCGTCAGTTCTATCCACAACCTCAAAACAGTGTTTTGAGCTGACTTCGTCAGTCTTATCTACAACCTCAAAGCAGTGCTTTGAGCAACCTGCGGCTAGTTCCTAGTTTGCTCTTTGATTTTCATTGAGTATAAAACAAGCAAATCAGCAAGAAACCCACGACAAGATAATGTTGACGCGGGTTGTAGTTTCAAAAAAATGTCAATTGACCTGACTAGCAATCTGTAAGAGTGCCTTTTCAAAAAGGAAACCTTTTTCATAAAGACCTGTTTTAATCTGATAGTCTGTCTCAATCAAATAAGAAATAGCTTGCTTCAAAAAGCTCAAGGAAAGTGCTCGCGAATCCCTCAGCGCAAACTTGATTTGATAGGGATTGGGGTTGCGTCCGAGAAAACTACCTAGACTACTTGCAATCTGAGATTCTGTTTGCCCAGACTCCGCCAAAATCTTCACCTGAGTAAAAGTCCGAAATTGTCCTAGCATGACTGCAATCAACTTGATTTCATCTTCACCTTGCAAGGTCAAGTCTCTAACCAAATCACGCGCCTGGTCCATCTTTTTAGTCAGAATAAACTGAGTTAAATCAAAAATATTGTCCTGTAAGGTCTTGGGAATAGCATTGACAATATCTTCTTCCTCGATAACAGAGTCTTCCTTATAGTATTGTAAAAAGAGGAGATTTTTCTGGATTTCGCTAAATTGCAAACTAGATTTGATAAGGAGATTTTCAAAAGAATTATTAGCAAACTGCAAACCCTGTGTCTGACTCCACTTTTGAAAATACTGACGTAGTTCTTGTTCTTTGGCTTCTACTGCATCAAAAACCTTGGCATCACGCTTAAGTAATTTAACCAATCGTCTTTTGCTATCCAGCTTTCCTTCTGCAAAGATTAACAACTTGGTTGTTGGCGAGGGGTTGTCAAGGTATTCCTCAAACGACTTGAGCTCATCATCTGTCAAAAAGCGTTTCTTGGCTGTTGTGATATCGACAAAATGATCCAATATCACGATTTTCTCATCCGCAAAGAAAGGAAGGCTGACCAACTCCAGTTCCACATCCTTGTAAACTACTTCTTTCATATCAAAGTAGGCAAAGTTAAGGTCAGCAGAATCATAACCAATCTGTTTCAACACTTGACTCTTCATCACTTCAAACTGGCCCTGATCTGTCCCTGTAAAAAGGCTCAGGCTCGGTAAATTTGATAAAGTCAACTTCTGACTCTCTTCAATGGCTAGCATCTTCTCTCCTTTCTTCTGATTTTTTAATGAATTTAATCAATATAGCGCAATTTCCCACGAAAATCTTCTAGACTCTCATACCCTTTTTCCGCCATGATTGCCTTCAGTTCATTGGTAATGCGTTCAAAAGCTCCAACACCTTCTTTATGAAGGGTCGTTCCCACCTGCACCATACTTGCTCCACAGAGGATATGTTCAAAGGCATCACGACCAGTCAGAACGCCACCTGTTCCGATGATTTGGATTTGAGGATTTAAGCGTTGGTAGAAGGCATGTACATTGGCTAGAGCGGTTGGTTTGATATACTCGCCGCCAATGCCACCGAAACCATTTTTAGGACGAATAACGACAGACTCATCTTCTATATAAAGGCCGTTTCCGATAGAGTTAACACAATTGACAAACTTGAGCGGATACTTGTTGAAAATAGCTGCTGCCTGGTCAAAGTGAACAATGTCAAAATATGGTGGCAATTTAATTCCAAGAGGCTTGGTGAAGTAGGCAAATACTTCTGCCAAAATCTGATCTGTTGTCTCAAAATCATAGGCAATCTGAGGTTTACCTGGAACATTTGGACAAGATAGGTTTAGCTCAGTCAAACCATGAAAATCACTCTCTTGGACTTTTTTCAGGATAGTATGGGTTTCCTCTGGAGACATGCCGACTAGAGATAAGAAGAAAGTTCGGTTTGGCTCTTTTTCCTGCAAATCCAAAAGATAATCCAAATAATAATCTAAACCATTATTTGGCAAGCCCATAGAGTTGATAGAACCAAGTGGAACATCTTGGTAGCGTGGCTCAGGATTTCCCTGACGGAAGTCCAAGGTCGCTGTCTTAGTGACAAAGGTTCCTGCCGCTGAGTTTTTAACGCCTTCTAACTCCGCTATCGTCATACAAGTCACACCTGCTGCATTCATCAAGCAATTGTCAAACTCAAAACCAGCAATTTGTGTTTTCGTTGATACCATGATTCTGATCCTCCAGATTCCTTTTATTGCTAATATTATACCATATTTTCAGCTTTTCTCTTTAAGAAAGTCATTTATAAGAAAAATGTTCGTTTTTTATCCACTTTCAAAAAATTCCAATTTTAAACAATCCCAAAAATCAAATTGAAAGAATTTTTAGAAAATTTTTGTTTTTCTCTTTACAGTTAAAAAAATTTCTGCTATAATGACACACATAATTAAATTAGAATTTAAGGAGAACGATATGACATCTGCTAAAGAATATATCCAAAGCGTGTTTGAAACTGTAAAAGCTCGTAACGGGCACGAGGCTGAATTCCTCCAAGCTGTTGAAGAATTTTTCAACACTTTAGAACCTGTATTTGAAAAACACCCTGAGTATATCGAAGAAAATATCTTGGCACGTATTACTGAGCCTGAGCGCGTGATTTCTTTCCGTGTTCCTTGGATTGACCGTGATGGAAAAGTTCAAGTAAACCGTGGTTACCGTGTTCAATTCAACTCAGCTGTTGGGCCATACAAAGGCGGACTTCGTTTCCACCCAACTGTAAACCAAGGGATCTTGAAATTCCTCGGATTTGAACAAATCTTTAAAAATGTCTTGACTGGACTTCCTATCGGTGGAGGTAAAGGTGGATCAGACTTCAATCCTAAAGGTAAAACAGATGCTGAAGTGATGCGCTTCTGCCAAAGCTTCATGACTGAGTTGCAAAAACACATCGGACCATCACTTGACGTACCTGCTGGTGATATCGGTGTAGGTGGACGTGAAATTGGTTACCTTTACGGTCAATACAAACGTCTTAACCAATTTGATGCTGGTGTCTTGACTGGTAAACCTCTTGGGTTTGGTGGTAGCTTGATTCGTCCAGAAGCAACTGGTTACGGTTTGGTTTACTACACTGAAGAAATGCTCAAAGCAAACGGCAACAGCTTTGCTGGTAAGAAAGTTGTTATTTCAGGTTCTGGTAACGTAGCTCAGTACGCTCTTCAAAAAGCAACTGAACTCGGTGCAACTGTTATCTCTGTATCTGACTCAAATGGTTATGTCATCGATGAAAATGGTATAGACTTCGATCTTTTGGTTGATGTTAAAGAAAAACGTCGCGCTCGTTTGACTGAGTATGCAGCTGAGAAAGCGACTGCTACTTATCATGAAGGTTCTGTATGGACTTACGCTGGTAACTACGATATCGCTCTTCCATGTGCAACTCAAAACGAAATCAATGGTGAAGCAGCTAAACGCTTGGTTGCTCAAGGCGTTATCTGTGTCTCTGAAGGTGCCAACATGCCAAGCGACCTTGATGCCATCAAAGTTTACAAAGAAAATGGTATCTTCTACGGACCTGCCAAAGCTGCCAACGCTGGTGGTGTAGCCGTTTCAGCCCTTGAAATGAGCCAAAACAGTCTTCGCCTCTCATGGACTCGTGAAGAAGTTGATGGACGTCTCAAAGATATCATGACAAATATCTTCAACACAGCTAAAACAACTTCAGAAACATATGGTCTTGATAAAGACTACCTTGCAGGAGCTAACATTGCTGCCTTTGAAAATGTAGCAAACGCTATGATTGCCCAAGGTATTGTTTAAGATTCATTTGCTTAATCCTCAATCGCTTCGATTGGGGATTTTTAGGTTGAGTTAAACAGTTGGGAAATTACTTACTCGCCCCCTTTTGTCCCTGTTAGAACAATCACGACCACCCGTCAAACGGGTGGTCTGTACCAGGGCTATAAGCCCAAATTACCAGCCAGCGCCTAAAGACGCTGGCTTTCACGTTGTTCAAGCCTTATTGCTCTTGACTCGTCACTTGCCTCTCAAAGAGGCTTTAGTATTACTTACCACTATCCCTAAAGGGATCCTCATATTCTTTTACACTCAATTTATCTAATGCTATATCATGCTTTACTCGTTTTCAAATTTTCATACTCGTGAAGAAATCATCCACTGGATAATTTCTCTCATCTTGAATATATTTCTTAATTGTGTCTTCATTGAGTCCCACCGTACTCACATAATAACCTTCCACCCAGAAATGCCGATTCCCAAACTTATACTTGAGATTGGCGTGTTTGTCAAACATCATGAGTGCACTTTTTCCTTTTAATAACTCATGAAACTCGAAACACTTATCCTTGGTGGAATACTTACTAACATATGTACATGGTCTGGCATTAAGTGACCCTCGATAATTTCAACTCCTTTATAACTACACAAGCGATGAAATATTTCGCCTAAACTACTTCGATATTGATTATAGATGACTTTTCGTCTATACTTAGGGGTGATTTTATCTCGTTTGGAGTTTTTGGATATAACCATCGATACGCACCCACATAGGATCCCACTGAAAAAGTAAGCCTCTTACTTTTAAAGAAATGAAAACCGAGGAATCTCTCGTTAATTTGAGCGAATTCCTCGGTTATTTTGTATTTATTAAGGTCATAATTCGTTTCATATTGACCACGAAGATGCTTGTGGCTGCCTGTAACTCCATGTTGAAAAGACCTGATTCCCTTGCGACATCAAAGCCATGTCTCTGTTTTAGTTCGGCATTCTTCGCTTCGATTTTATAGCGATGTCTGACCATTTCTTTGAAATAAGGTGTTTCCTGAAATTTCTTCTGGAAAAGATGGTCGTTACTCTTAATGGTTATTGAATAAGTTTTAGACTTTACCCCCTCCTGATAACACCCTTCCTTGGAAAGGCAATTCTTGCATTTCTCAATGTCAAAGTAATGAATGATAACTTGATTCTTATTTTGATATTTTTCCCCTGTCCTTGCTTTGCGAACAGCCATGTGTCCTTCTGGACAGACAAATAGCCCTGCGTCTTTATTAAATTCAAAGGCATCCTCTTCTTTACGGTAACCTTTTGAAACAGAAGGGTTCAGTTTTGACACCAAATGAATCTTTTCTTTGCGAGCTAGTTGAATGTTGTCCTTTCCTGAATAAGCCGCATCACCAATAATAGTTTCGATGTCCAGACTATTTTCCTTTGTTTTGGCATATAACTC
>NZ_WIJP01000049.1 GCF_009496155.1 Streptococcus mitis | reverse complement strand
CTCAGAGTTAAGTGACGATAGCCTAGGAGATACACCTGTACCCATGCCGAACACAGAAGTTAAGCCCTAGAACGCCGGAAGTAGTTGGGGGTTGCCCCCTGTGAGATATGGAAGTCGCTTAGCTTTATTCCGCCATAGCTCAGTTGGTAGTAGCGCATGACTGTTAATCATGATGTCGTAGGTTCGAGTCCTACTGGCGGAGTAGTTAATTAAAAGAGGTTAAGACCTCTTTTTTTGCTATATAATTAATAATCTATCTCGCACCTAATAAAGCGAGATATTTTTCTTGATGAGAGAGGTTTCGGCGACCATCATTTTTGAATAGTGATAGCACATGAATAGACGCTTTCTAAGGAGAATTCTAGTAGGCATACCAGTCGTTTCAAGATAAGGAATTTTAGAAGGTTTTTGAAAATCATATTTCTTCATTTGACTTCCGCACTCAGGGCAAGATGGGGCCTCACAATCTAGTTTAGCAATGATTTCTTTGTGGGTATCCATATTAACAACGGTAAATTCCCAGACTAACTTCCACTGCTAATCCAAGTGGAAGTTAGTCTGATAAAAATCGTAAAAACCAGTGGAAGTCCGTGTCAGGGTAAGTTCCACTGGTTTTACTAATGCTTGATTTCATCGCTTTTGTAGCCGAAAGGCATCGAAAAAAAGAGCGC
>NZ_WIJP01000048.1 GCF_009496155.1 Streptococcus mitis | reverse complement strand
TTACAGGTAAGGTTCTTGTACGTTATCCAGATGGCTCAACGGAAGAAATCCCAGTCACTGTAACAGTAGGTGAACAAGACAAAGATATCTACACACCGAAGTATGAAGATGGCAATGGCAAACCAGGATCTAAGGTTGAAATTCCATTAACAGAAGAGAATGGTAAGAAGATTCCAGATGGTACAACCTTCGAAAGTGACCAACCAGGCGTTATCGACGTAGATAAAGATGGCAAAGTCACTGTTACAATTCCAGAAGGAGCAAACCCAGGAGATAAGATTACAGGTAAGGTTCTTGTACGTTATCCAGATGGCTCAACGGAAGAAATCCCAGTCACTGTAACAGTAGGTGAACAAGACAAAGATATCTACACACCGAAGTATGAAGATGGCAATGGCAAACCAGGATCTAAGGTTGAAATTCCATTAACAGAAGAGAATGGTAAGAAGATTCCAGATGGTACAACCTTCGAAAGTGACCAACCAGGCGTTATCGACGTAGATAAAGATGGCAAAGTCACTGTTACAATTCCAGAAGGAGCAAACCCAGGAGATAAGATTACAGGTAAGGTTCTTGTACGTTATCCAGATGGCTCAACGGAAGAAATCCCAGTCACTGTAACAGTAGGTGAACAAGATAAAGATATCTACACACCGAAGTATGAAGATGGCA
>NZ_WIJP01000047.1 GCF_009496155.1 Streptococcus mitis | reverse complement strand
GAGCCCACTGAAAAAGTAAGCCTCTTACTTTTAAAGAAATGAAAACCGAGAAATCACTCATCAATTTGAGCGAATTCCTCGGTTATTTTGTATTTATTAAGGTCATAATTCGTTTCATATTGACCACGAAGATGCTTGTGGCTGCCTGTAACTCCATGTTGAAAAGACCTGATGCCCGTGCGACATCAAAGCCATGTCTCTGTTTTAGTTCGGCATTCTTCGCTTCGATTTTATAGCGATGTCTGGCCATTTCTTTGAAATAAGGTGTTTCCTGAAATTTCTTCTGGAAAAGATGGTCGTTACTCTTAATGGTTATTGAATAAGTTTTAGACTTTGCCCCCTCCTGATAACACCCTTCCTTGGAAAGGCAATTCTTGCACTTCTCAATGTCAAATTAATGAGTGATAACTTGATTCTTATTTTGATATTTTTTCCCTGTCCTTGCTTTGCGAACAGCCATGTGTCCTTCTGGACAGACAAATAGCCCTGCGTCTTTATTAAATTCAAAGGCATCCTCTTCTTTACGGTAACCTTTTGAAACAGAAGGGGTCAGTTTTGACACCAAATGAATCTTTTCTTTGCGAGCTAGTTGAATGTTGTCCTTTCCTGAATAAGCCGCATCACCAATAATAGTTTCGATGTCCAGACTATTTTCCTTTGTTTTGGCATATAACTC
>NZ_WIJP01000046.1 GCF_009496155.1 Streptococcus mitis | reverse complement strand
GCACTTGTTGAGGCTGATTCAGATGCCGATGTGCTGGCTGATTGGCTTGCACTTGTTGACGCTGATTCAGATGCCGATGTGCTGGCTGATTGGCTTGCACTTGTCGATGCAGACTGACTAGCTGACGTGCTGGCTGACGCTGATGCACTTGTCGATGCAGACTGACTAGCTGACGTGCTGGCTGATTGGCTCGCACTTGTCGATGCTGACTCAGATGCCGATGTGCTGGCTGATTGGCTTGCACTTGTTGACGCTGACTCAGATGCCGATGTGCTTGCTGACGCTGATGCACTTGTTGATGCTGATTCAGATGCACTTGTCGATGCTGACTGGCTAGCTGAGGTGCTGGCTGATTGACTTGCACTGGTCGATGCGGACTGACTAGCCGAGGTGCTGGCTGATGCAGACGCACTTGTCGATGCGGACTGACTAGCTGAGGTGCTGGCTGATGCAGACGCACTTGTTGATGCTGACTGACTAGCTGAGGTGCTGGCTGATGCAGACGCACTTGTTGACGCTGATTCAGATGCGCTTGTGCTTGCTGACGCTGAGGCACTTGTTGAGGCTGACTCAGATGCGCTTGTGCTGGCTGATTGGCTCGCACTTGTTGAGGCTGATTCAGATGCCGATGTGCTGGCTGATTGACTTGCACTTGTTGACGCTGACTGACTAGCTGACG
>NZ_WIJP01000045.1 GCF_009496155.1 Streptococcus mitis | reverse complement strand
TCAGCAAGCACAAGCGCATCTGAATCAGCATCAACAAGTGCATCTGCATCAGCAAGCACAAGCGCATCTGAGTCAGCGTCAACAAGTGCAAGCCAATCAGCAAGCACATCAGCATCTGAGTCAGCATCAACAAGTGCATCAGCGTCAGCAAGCACAAGCGCATCTGAGTCAGCGTCAACAAGTGCAAGCCAATCAGCAAGCACATCGGCATCTGAATCAGCATCAACAAGTGCATCAGCGTCAGCAAGCACATCGGCATCTGAATCAGCATCAACAAGTGCATCAGCGTCAGCAAGCACAAGCGCATCTGAATCAGCATCAACAAGTGCATCTGCATCAGCAAGCACAAGCGCATCTGAGTCAGCGTCAACAAGTGCAAGCCAATCAGCAAGCACATCAGCATCTGAGTCAGCATCAACAAGTGCATCAGCGTCAGCAAGCACAAGCGCATCTGAGTCAGCGTCAACAAGTGCAAGCCAATCAGCAAGCACATCGGCATCTGAATCAGCATCAACAAGTGCATCAGCGTCAGCAAGCACATCGGCATCTGAATCAGCATCAACAAGTGCATCAGCGTCAGCAAGCACAAGCGCATCTGAATCAGCATCAACAAGTGCATCTGCATCAGCAAGCACAAGCGCATCTGAGTCAGCGTCAACAAGTGCAAGCCAATCAGCAAGCACA
>NZ_WIJP01000044.1 GCF_009496155.1 Streptococcus mitis | reverse complement strand
ATATAAATGGCGCGAGACGGAATCGAACCGCCGACACATGGAGCTTCAATCCATTGCTCTACCAACTGAGCTACCGAGCCTTATTGCGGGAGCAGGATTTGAACCTACGACCTTCGGGTTATGAGCCCGACGAGCTACCGAGCTGCTCCATCCCGCGTTAATGAAAAGGAGGATGTGGGATTCGAACCCACGCACGCTTTTACACGCCTGACGGTTTTCAAGACCGTTCCCTTCAGCCGGACTTGGGTAATCCTCCAAAATAGTTTATACGGGAACAAGCCCGTGTCCTCTTAATGAAAAGATAAATGGACTAAACACTATGGGCACGAGTGGACTCGAACCACCGACCTCACGCTTATCAGGCGTGCGCTCTAACCACCTGAGCTACGCGCCCAAGTTAAAAACTTGGTAATTTGAACAAAGTTCAAAGCGGGTGACGAGAATCGAACTCGCGACAACAGCTTGGAAGGCTGTAGTTTTACCACTAAACTACACCCGCTAAAATGGGAGTTAACGGGATCGAACCGCTGACCCTCTGCTTGTAAGGCAGATGCTCTCCCAGCTGAGCTAAACTCCCTAAAGCTAAGCGACTTCCATATCTCACAGGGGGCAACCCCCAACTACTTCCGGCGTTCTAGGGCTTAACTTCTGTGTTCGGCATGGGTACAGGTGTATCTCCTAGGCTATCGTCACTTAACTCTGAG
>NZ_WIJP01000043.1 GCF_009496155.1 Streptococcus mitis | reverse complement strand
AGTCAGCCTCAACAAGTGCCTCAGCGTCAGCCAGCACGTCAGCTAGTCAGTCAGCATCAACAAGTGCGAGCCAATCAGCAAGTACCTCAGCTAGCCAGTCGGCATCAACAAGTGCAAGCCAATCAGCCAGCACAAGCGCATCTGAGTCAGCCTCAACAAGTGCGTCTGCATCAGCCAGCACAAGCGCATCTGAATCAGCCTCAACAAGTGCGTCTGCATCAGCAAGCACAAGCGCATCTGAATCAGCCTCAACAAGTGCCTCAGCGTCAGCCAGCACAAGCGCATCTGAATCAGCCTCAACAAGTGCATCAGCATCAGCAAGCACAAGCGCATCTGAATCAGCATCAACAAGTGCGTCTGCATCAGCAAGCACAAGCGCATCTGAATCAGCAAGCACAAGCGCATCTGAGTCAGCCTCAACAAGTGCCTCAGCGTCAGCCAGCACAAGCGCATCTGAATCAGCTTCAACAAGTGCGTCAGCATCAGCCAGCACATCAGCAAGTCAGTCAGCCTCAACAAGTGCAAGCCAATCAGCCAGCACATCGGCATCTGAATCAGCCTCAACAAGTGCAAGTCAATCAGCCAGCACATCGGCATCTGAATCAGCCTCAACAAGTGCCTCAGCGTCAGCCAGCACAAGCGCATCTGAATCAGCCTCAACAAGTGCCTCAGCGTCAGCCAGCACAAGCGCATCTGAATCAGCCTCAACAA
>NZ_WIJP01000042.1 GCF_009496155.1 Streptococcus mitis | reverse complement strand
GCGCTCTTTTTTTCGATGCCTTTCGGCTACAAAAGCGATGAAATCAAGCATTAGTAAAACCAGTGGAACTTACCCTGACACGGACTTCCACTGGTTTTTACGATTTTTATCAGACTAACTTCCACTTCTACTAGCGGTGGAACTTAGTTTGGGAATTTAGCTTTTTTTGTATGACTTCCTAATGAGTACGGATGTCAAACTCTTTAAACACAATGCGTAAGTCTCTTAATACTCTTTGACGCCCTCGAAATCGTTCATTTCTTAAGACGCGTTCTAGTTCTTCTTGTTTTTCTTTATTTTGTTTACTTCTATAATCTTTTAATGTTTCATGAAAGAGATAATAATCATCTAGCCAGAGACCGCCCTCACTTATACGATGACTGATCTCACCTACTTCTTCATAGGGTTCTTTATCATATCTTCGTTTTTGACTTTCTTGTTTACGGATATAATCTAAAATCCGATTCCGAAACTTAGTCTTAAAATATTTCCTTAAACGAGGAATATCTTCTACTATTCCTTCTCCTTCTTCTCTACTAATCAATTCATGTAAGCAAATCATTCCCTCTTGGTCCCAATCCGATAGCTCCCATAAATGAAGATAATATTCATTTCTACACTTATATACAATCCCCTGCACTTTTTCATACAATTCTTTAAACATAATCTTCCCCTTTCTAGATACAGTTTAACAAATAAAGAAGCTAATTGGGACTATTTCACCTATTCTGTCCCCTTTACCTCCTCAACTGCACAAAAAAGAGAGGACATGCCTCTCTCAGGGTTAT
>NZ_WIJP01000041.1 GCF_009496155.1 Streptococcus mitis | reverse complement strand
AAGGTGAATATAGAGAGACGGATCGTGTGACCCGTTTCAAGTTGATCAAGTCGGGTAAGCATTGGTTGCGTGCCTCGACCTCTCAATTTGGTCTCTTTAAAGTCTTGAGAGGTGGTGTAGATGCTGCTCAGGTAACAACTGAAGTGATTGAAGAGCAATCGGCAAATACACTGACTGGCTTGGATATCCTGAAGGGGATAGCCGCAGCAGGTACGGTACTTGGAGGAGCAGTTGCAACACAAACAACTGTTTATGCCAATGACGCTCTTGAAAAGACAGTAGAGGCAAATCAAACACTTGCAAATACAGATACAGTAACTTTGGGAACCGTAAAAGATCAGGAGGGGGCTAAAGCAGACAGCTTGTCAGTTTCTGTTAGCCAAAGCCAATCCTTGTCTGAGGAAGCTTCAAAGAATGCAAGTAAGCATCTTTCAGAAAGTGAAAGTCAATCAGTAAGTACTTCAACAAGTGCAAGCCAATCAGCCAGCACATCAGCATCTCAGTCAGCCAGCACATCAGCGTCTGAGTCAGCCTCAACAAGTGCTTCTCAATCACAAACTGGAGCAACTTCTGAACTTGCAACACCAGTAGCATCAGAAACAGCTTCAAACAAAGAGACATCTGTTCGTAAGGAAGATGCAGCTAACGCAACAGCTGATGCAGCTCTTTCAAAAGTCATCACTGATAGCCTCGCATCTCTTCAGGCAGTTGAAACTCGTTTAAGTCAACTTACATCAACAACTTCAAGCTTGGTGGATACAACGACAACAGCTGCAGTAGCGACTACAGTATCGGCTGAAGCGAACAAGAAAGCTGAAGAAGACCGCAAACGTCTTTCTAAAATCTCAGCTTCTATGGGTGAATACCTAGCCAAGTCTATCGGTTTACCTAACATGGATTCAGCAGTTACTAAAGTTAA
>NZ_WIJP01000040.1 GCF_009496155.1 Streptococcus mitis | reverse complement strand
AAACCTCGTTGCCAGCCGCGCTAGTTACCGGGTGGTCGGTGTCGAAGAAGTACTGGCCGTCGTAGCAGGTTTGAGGGAAACCACCACTGAGCAGCGCGTAGACGAGTTCCGCCGGGTGCATCGCGGAGTCCTGGCCCAATTGCCCCATCAAGGGGGTGAACAGCCCGTAGCTGTCGTCTTCGATGCTCTCGCGAGGAACACCTACGGTGTTCTCGAAGGTCTTGTTCTTGATGGTGTAGTCGTGCACGCCCAAGTTCTGGATCACTCGGTCGCCGAGCCATTCCCGGAACGCGGTCGAGTTACCGAGCCACCCATACTGCTCGGAGGCATTACCGGACGTCACGGTCAGCACGAACTGGTTGAAGTCAGGCTGAACACCTGCGAAGGCATTCTGGAACGCCGCGCGGTAACCGATGAAGAGGTTCCGCAGGTTTTGCTGGTTGATAATCATCTGAATGCTGCTCCTTAGATCTCTACCCAGACACCGCCGTCATCCACATCGCGGACGACGCCGGCAACCGAGCGGGTGTCAGTGGCAGAGGTCTTGGCGACCGTCTGATCGTCGACGATGAAGCACTCCTTGCCGATGTCGGCGCGGGTGATCTGGTCGGCCGAGGCACTGTTGGCGAGCTGGAATACACCCCGGCGGGTTTCGATACGCTTGGCGCCGGCGGCGCCACCGGTGTTGTCGACCTGCTCCTGGGCGATACCGCGCGCCGCAATGGTGGTCGACAGCGCTCCTGGTACGGCGTTGCCCGAAGCGTCGAGACACACCAGGCTGCCGGCAAAGATCTTGGCGTTGGCCGCCACCGGGTCGTTGAACTGCATGCCGTCGCGGCGTGGGGTGTTGCGGTCTTTGGTCAGGGCCATGATGCTCAGGCCTCCTTCGCGGCCTTGAAGGCCTCAATGGGGATACCCATGGCCGTGCATACGGCCAGTTCGTCGGCCGTCAGCCCGGTTTTCTCGT
>NZ_WIJP01000003.1 GCF_009496155.1 Streptococcus mitis | reverse complement strand
ACCAGCAGTATATCCCATCATGAGAATAAAGCTAGTTGCAGCCACTGCTCCAACACTAATTAAGGCTTTAGTTTTGACTTTATTTAACATCTTAGACCTTCTTTCTATAAAAACTAGGTCAAGAATACCAGATAAATCTTGAAAAAAGTATCACAATAGAAAAAGGACTCTACATTGAAAAAAGAATCCTTAATTTTTTATAATACTATCAAATAATTGTCTCAAATTCACCGAGCTTACCACGGGAAAAACGAGGCCTGAGTAAAAAAAGCGTACGGTATTTAGACCCCCAAAAAACCGAAATGCGTTGAAAGCGTATGATCAGTTTTATCATGACTAGATAATAGATGATGAAAATCAGGAATATCCAAAATCATATTCTTATGAAAACTCTTTTGAACTTGTGAAAAGCTTATGTTAGTCATGTTTTAGAACTCTTTTCACGACAACCAACTCCCCATCCTTGATTTCCCAAATCTGATCAAAGCGTGATAGCATCTCTTCTTGACGGTGAAGTGTAAGGACGACAGCACTTGACAAGCTAAGTACCTTGTCTAATTCCTTTTGAAATTGGCTGGCATCCAAAGCAGAAAAAGGCTCATCCATGATAATTAGCGGACTATGACGATTTTTCTCCCGATTGAGATACATGTGCTGTTGCTGACCACCTGACAGGGACTGGGGTGGTATCTTTTCAAACTTTTCATCCCTAAAATTAGCCTCAAAAGTCTTGAAAATAGTGACATTATTTTCATAAGATGAGATAAAGGTGTGCTCCTGTTGCAAAATCATACCAAATTTGCCCCAGAGTTGATGAACAGGGAGATGATCAAGTAAGATTTCGCCTTGAAAATCTCGGTCAGTCCCGTTTAAAATGTTGAGCAGACTACTCTTTCCAGAACCATTTTCGCCGATGAGGGCAATCTTGTCCCCCTTGCGAATTTCAACGTGGGGAATAGTCAAGCTAGACTCCCCCAGTCGCTTGGTGATATGGTTTAGCATCAGGGTCTCGAAAGACATCTGAGGTGCCTGAACAGCGGACGGACGGCTGACAATTGCTTGAAAACTTTGCACCACAGGTTTGACCGACTCCAGCATTTGCAAGTCGTATAGGATTTCCTGAATTGGCTCCGAAAAAGCAGTGATATAGCCAAAGCTAGCCACAACCTCAGGAATACCCAACTGCTGGGTGGCAAGGGAGTAAGCGAGATAAGCGAAAAGGACAATGCTGATAAACTCAAAGGAAAGCCCTGTCAGCAGAATACCCATGATTTTGGTCAAACCGTAACCCAAATACTTATCCTGCAAGGTATTGAGAGCATTTCGTTGCTGGTCCTGAAAGCCAGACAAGGTGACTTGATTTACCAGATGGTGTCCCTTGAGCAAATCCTCCAAAGTACGATAGTAATTTCCCTGCTTTTCTAGATAAACCTGCCGACGTTGGGCGGTTAACTTCCCCACAATCTTGGGAATTTGAATACTGACAGCTGTCGAAACTAGCAAAATCAAAGCGACCAAAGGATTGATGGTGCGACTAATCACCACAGTGTAAATGAGAATCCGCAGAATTTGCTTGATAAAACTCATAAGAGGTGGTAGGTAGTCCTTCTCCAAGGAATCTAGGTCGTTTGATTGATAGGAAATGTATTCTGCCACCGTTTTCTGCTTGAAATCGTGGTGACTCAACTCCAAAAGCGAATGAAACCAGTCATTTTTAAGATGAGTGGAAAAGAGAATTGCCTGCTTCCAATCCAAACGCATCTGGATATAGTTGCAACCCAGATAGCACAACACCGCCAGGCAGTAACCATACAAGGCGATTTGATAATGCCCCCTAACCAATTCCTGAGTGAAATAGGGTAGCAAGGCAGTGCAGACATTGGAAATACCACCAAAAACCAGATTAAAGAAAAGATACCAACGCAGCGGTTTAAGATAAATCTGCATAGACTATACTCCTTGCTAAAGCTGTTTTTTTGCATATCGTAGAACAATTTCTACTGTCTCCCGATTCTGATAATGCAATACCAGGACATTACGTACAATAATATGACTAGATTATACCATAATAATTAAAGTTTTAATTAATTTATTAAAGGAGGTTTCACATGAATATTCCCAAAAGAAGATTCATAATGATTTTACTTGAAATCATCATTATCATCGCCTTATAATTACAATTCTGTAATTTAGCCCCTATATAAAAAACAGCTGAACAACCTTGTTCAACTGTTTTTTTACTCTCTTTTCCAACTGATAATTTTTAAAATACCAAAGACAAGAAATGCTAGATTAAAAGTTACATAAAATCCTGTAAAACTTATCAGACCATTCTGGGATAGATCTTCTATGTAGAGGTTTGGTTCAGTAAAGAACAAATAAATTCCATAACCCTCAACGAAAATAAGAAAACTGACAAAACCAATCAGGAAAAGTCCACTGGCAATCAGAAAGAGTCTCCATAAAAGAATGAGAATTCCTCCTACTGCTAAAAAAATTACTGGGACAAGGAGTAAATCATTCATGACTTTCTCCTTTCTAGTCAATCAATTGACGATAATGGGTGGCAAGAGAGGAATCAAATTCCTCTAGCTTTTGAACTAAGTCCAAATACTCCTCTTTTTCATGTTCTTCAAAGTCCACACTTCGATGATTCTGAAGAGAGATTTCCAATTGACTAGTGAGTTCTCGTTTAGAAAAACTGTAATCGCCTGTCACTTCCTCATAATGTTCCTTTAACTCCTTGTAGGCTTGGTATTCTTCAGGTGTTTGAAATCCCTGTACCAAGGCCTCTTCTAATTGATAATAGGTATCTTCCATCATAATCGTTACCTCGTTTCTTTCTATCTTTATTCTACCGCGCTTTTCTTTTCTTGTCCGCTATTTATATATATTTTTTAATCTAATTCAAAAGAAAGTTGTTCTTGCTTTTCTTTTCCTTTTTCGTGGAATTGCCGTAAGGCCTGATCAATAATATCTAAATCCGTTTCTGTTTCAATCAATGGCGCGAGTACATCGTATTCGCCCTTTTTAGTTTGATAATCCTCTTCCTTTGGAAAATTTTTCTCAATTTCTACCTTAGCAGTAGTCCATTTATCCTTTAATTCATCCAATAAGTTCTGAGTTTTCACTTGGTCATCTTTAATGTGGTCTATCGTATGTTGGAGTCTTTGAATTGTCCCCAAAGGAGAATACAAGTCTAAACTGACAGAATACTGATTTTCTCCTACAATCTTAACAGAGAAAGTTTCAGGAAGAGGTTGATTTGTTGGAAGACTAAGCATTTTAATGTCAAATCCTCGATAACTAGCTAGGGTACGGAATTCTTTGCTGTCAGCTTGATTATGACGGATAAGACGGTGTAGAGATTCCCCCGCTTCAGCTCGTTGATCAAAAGCTTGCTTACCTATCATCATAGAAAATGCCTGGTCTTTCGACATTTCAGACTGTTGAATATCTCCATCATACTTGATTAATCGTTTCTCAAGAATGGGCATATTTTCTTCACAGTAGGAGATTGTGTGACGATAGTGATCCTTGCTGCGTTGAAAGGCGCGTCTTTGATTTTCTAATAGAGTTAGATCATTCTCTAGTTCCATCTTATATTTGAGATAAGGATTACCTGTTGCTAGTGCCTTAAAATCAGAAGCTGTCATGGTCTGCTCATCAATGTCTTCTGCAGCACGAATCGGCTCCTTAGAAGTCATAATCTGCTTAATATAACGGAGTTTGTTCTCCTGAGTTGCCCATAGATAATTATCAAACGAACCTTTGGTAATGTAGTGGTAAATATCCACTTCCTTGTTTTCATCTCCCTGTCGGATAATCCGTCCATTGCGTTGCTGAATGTCAGTCGGTCATTTTTTGCGGACAGTTCATACATGCTATCCTTTTCTGTTCTCTGCTCCTGCGTTTGCTCTCGTTTGATTTCTCCCTCCGTATCTTCTTGGCACAAGCAGGACAATACCTTGATGCACCAGAGCCCGGGACATATTCAACGCCGCACACCGTACAATTTTTAGCGGGCATTGCTGCCCACCGTTTTGTAGGTATGATATGTAATTCATCGACAAAGCCGATGAATTTATAGTAAATCTTGATTTCCTGCTTCACTGTTCCGTCTGCCATCTTCTCACGCTCCGAAACAAGTATCTTGTCTATGAGTGCGTTTATAACTGTTGCATCCAGTTCTTTTAAGCCTTGATAATTTCGGATAAGGGCGAGGAAGTCACGGATTCCCCGTGATTTCTCGTAGCTTTCATTAAGAGTTTCCGTCACCTCTTTCAGCCTTGCTTCAATTTCAAGCTGCTCTTTCTGGTATTTCCCCGACATCATCTCAAAATTCCGCTCGGTAATACGCTCCATGACCTTATCCTCGTAGAGAGAGGAAAACAGCCTGTCCAGTTCCGCAAGGCGTTTGTTCAGCTTCTTACGTTCTTTCTCTAATGCTTTCGCCCTGCTCTGGTCTGTTTCCGTGAGCCGCTTTTCTATGGCCCTGACCGCCTTTTCATCATTCACTGCCATATCCGCAAAACAGTTGATGTCGGCAAGAACGGCATTGAATAAATCCCTTGCTTCTATATTGTGGGCACTACACTCGCTTCTTCCGTTTCTTGCATAATTATTACATGAATACTGTACACAGTCGATAATCTCTGGGCGTTTCCTCCTGTGTACGTTCATTGCCCGCAGAGCACATCCGCAGTCCACACACTTGATAACGCCTGCAAAAATATTTACAAATCCTCCCTTGTTCTGTGGAAGCCTACGACTTGTAATAAGCTGTTGGACAATATCAAATTCCTCCTGCGTGACTATTCCCTCATGGGTATTGGGTATCACTTCCCATTCTTCGGGCAGCTTAGAGGGGCGTTTCTTGCTTTTCATATTGGCGGCAATCCGTTTGTAGCCTACAAGATTTCCCGCATATATCGGGCTTCTTAAAATGCTCCTCACGCTGTTCCCACTCCAAATATAGCGTTTGTCCTCGTTCCCCTCAAAATGACGTTCAAAGCCTGTTTCGCCACGCTCCGCCGCATAAGCGGCAGGGCGTAGGATATGCTGTTTATTAAGATGTCTGCAAATTTTGGCAACTCCATTCCCTTTTAATGCAAGGTCGAATATCTCTTTTACAACATGTGCCACTTTATCATCTATCAGCAGATGGTTGTGGTCGGCAGGGTCTTTGATATAGCCATAAGGGGCGGTAGTTCCCATGAATTTCCCCTGTTGAAACCTCGCCCGATATGCCGATTTTATCTTAACAGATATGTCAGCGGCATACATTTCGTTTAAAATGTTGCGGAAAGGCGTGATGTCCATAGCAGATTTATTCAAGGTATCTACGCCGTCATTGACCGCTATATACCTCACGTTATGCTCTGGGAAGAAAACTTCCAGATATAACCCACAATCAAGATAGTTTCTCCCCAGACGGGATAAATCTTTCGTAATCACGCAGTTTATCAGACCGCTTTCAATGTCTTTTATCATATTCTGGAAACTTGGTCTTTGGAAATTTGTACCAGAATAACCATCGTCCACATACGTTTTTGCTATGTGCCATCCCTGCTTTTTCACATAATCCGTGAGGATGGATTTCTGTGTCGCAATGCTCGCACTCTCGTTATCCGTACCATCGTCTTTAGATAAGCGGCAATAAATGCCGACTAAATAGATTTTCTTTTCTTCTTTGATTCCTGCCATACTGTAAAACCTCCGTATCTGTCCTATCTGTTTTCATGTCCCATTGCGTACATTCTAAGCGGACAGCCCCTCATTGTCGAAGGTGTCGCCCTCGGCAATCTTCTTCCGAATATCCTCGGAGATAATCGGGACAAACGCTTCTGTAACGGTCTGTGTGCCGACATATTCACGGCTGATTATCATCTGCACTGGTGCTTTTGGCACGATACGCTTTCTCTTTTTATCTGCTTTCTTATCCTCGCCCATACTTAAATCTTCCTTTCCAGACAGGGCAGGGAAGAGTTTGGAAATGTCCCCGCCCTGCCAATCAGATACCATTAATCCTCGCTGTTTAATTCTTTCTGTAATGCTTTAAGGAGTGCCGCCGCTTCATCAGCGTTCAGCGTGATTCCCTTGCCGCACTTTTCACGGTTCGGGGAAAAGCTGCGGATGTCATACTTCGGCTCTTTCCCATTCCATGAAATGAGATTGATTTCCTTTGTGTAGCCACTGTCGCCCGTAGACAATACTGCGATTTCCTTTACGATTTCATACTGGATTTCTCTCATTCTCCATACCTCAACTCTCTGTATTTACTTCCCGAAAAAAGAAGATTAGCGGCTGTCACGGTTGCGTTTCCTCTGCAACTCACGCTCCAAAAGTTTGATGATGGTTTCCTCCATCTGCTTCGACGTTGTGTTCTTCGGAAAGTATTTTTTCAGCTTGCTTGTGTTGATTTTCAAGGTTTCTTTCTGGTTGCCCTTTTCCTCCGTCATAATCGCAAATATCGTATCCATGTCAAGCCGCCCGCTCTGGCTTAACTGTTTCATCCGCTGTGCCTGTGAGAGTGAGGGCGTTGCTTCTTCGCTCTCCATCGTGGCAAAGAGGTTTTCCTGCTCGTCTTTCTTCAAGAAGGACAGTTCCACCGCAGGCGTGAGGGCGATTTTCCCCTCGTCCACCATCTGCAAAATCGGCGGTATCAGTTCCGTCAGGCGGATAAAACGCTGCACGGTCATCCTGCCCACGCCGAAGCCCTGTGCCACCTTGTCGTCCGTCCGCAACTTCGTCACAACTTGTGACGAGGTTAAGTCTGTGCGGAAACCCTGCCGCTTCATGGCTTCGGATTTCATCTTGTAAGCAAACGCCCGCTCCGATGGCAGGATATTCTCACGCTGCAAATTGCTGTCTACAAGGGTGATGATGGCTCGGTCACGGTCTAAGGGCAGGACAAACGCAGGCACGGTATTTATCCCTGCAAGTTCAGAAGCACGGACACGCCGCTGTCCTGCAATCACTTCATAACCGTCCCCGTCCTCTTTCGGGCGTGTGATTATCGGCGTGACAATGCCAAATTCCTTGATGCTTTCCGCTAACTCTGACAGTGTTTCATCTTCTGCCACATGAAACGGATTGTCGGGGAACGGGTACAAGTCTTTGGTCTTTAACACCTTAAAATCCTGTTTCTTCATTCACATATCTACCTTTCTTTCGCTCTGCTTCTATGATTTTTCTGCAATTCTTCCAACACTTCGGGCGGTATTTTTGACAGCAGCCGCCCCATCTGCTCGTTGGTTCTCTGCAATTCAAATATCTTCTGATTCGCTTTCTGCACCTTTAGTTCCTGCTCGTACTTTTCATCACGCATACGCCCCGCATAGTCTGATTCCTGCCCAATTCTCTCTTTCAAACTGTCGATATACGCCTGCTGTTTCCCGATTTCCTTAGAGAATTTCTCCACGTCTGGCAGCCATGCAGAGAGTAAATCTAACGCTTTATCCCTTTTCTTCCCTGCGTTAAAGGCGTTGATGTCGGATAGGGCAGACACGATTTCTTCATACTGTTTATCAAGCCTGCCGCCTAATTTATAGAGCCATGTGGGGACGTGTTTCCGCTTGGTTTCCATTGAGGACTGCCCCCGTTCAAGCTGATTCCACCGTGAGGACATCCGCTCATGGTAGGCGGTCTGCCACTCGGATAATGATTTCTGGTTGCCTAAGATAGCTTTCGCTGACAGCTTATTGTCTGGCGTAATCGGCACAAAGCAGAGGTGCATATGGGGCGTTCTCTCGTCCATATGGACGACAGCGGAGAGGATATTCTGCTTTCCAACACGCTCCGAAATGAAGTCAAGAGCCGTCTGGAAATACGCTTTTTGTTCTTCGGGCGGTAACTGGTTCATAAATTCTGGTGAAGCTGTGATGAGCGTTTCCACCATCATCACGCTGTCTTTCCTTGTCCTGCACCCCGCTTCGGCTACCATGCGGTTAATCTCTTTCTTGTAGGTGTACTTTGGTGGTGCTATGAGATGGTAATTGTTTTTAGAGCGTTCCATATCTATATCTGGGTTGCTTTTGTAGGCTTCTTTCTTCCGCTCGTTGTGGCGTTCACAAGCCGCAACGCCGCCCGCTTTTCGTTTCTGGAAACGCAGGATTGCATAAGGCATAGGCGGATTCCTCCTTTCTTTCGGCGGGTGACCGTCCTTTGGGGTGACAGCGGTGACGGTGGTGACAGCAGTTTTGGGATACCCCCTGCCGACTGCCGCAACTGTCACCCTCACCCCCTGCATGACGGTCATGTCGATGATGACGGTGTTTTTGGGATACCCCCCTCGCAAGAGCCGTCACCGTCATGCCGCCATTCTTTTATCCGAAGCCGTAAGGCGTAGGATAGCAGGGCACAGCCCTGCCTTAAGGGAGTCCAGAGGGAACGTCTGGCACACGACTTTGCAGGGCAAAGTGTAGTGTGTTACACCCTGTAAACGCAGTCGGAAAAATCGGAATGATTTTTCTGACCGCAGGGGTGGTTTTACACGACCGAAAAGGGCGAGTAAATCTCACGCCTGCATTTTGCGTTTACGGGGTGTTCTCCCGTAGGGATGACAGCGGCAGGGTATCCTAAAATCACTGTCACCACCGTCACTGCTGTCACCCGCAGGGCAGAGCCGCCAGCTTTACATGGCTTTAAGCGTCAATGACAGTAACAGGGGGGTATTCTAATATCGCTGTCACCACCATCACCGCTGTCACCCGCCCTCCTTGCAAGGGCAATCCGCCTGCCGTCTTTCCTGCGGCTGTACTGGTAGCAGATACGGTTCTCGCTTAAAAATGTGGTGCGTTATTCATTCAGCCATTTCGTAATCACCGTGGGTATGGTTTCCGTTTCCCCCATAGCGGCTAACAGTTCCGTTGCCGTGCCTATCCATTCTTCCTTATCCCTCATAAAATCCACCAACCGAAAAAGGACATCTGGTATCGTTTCTTTCGCAAGCTGCTCCTGCGTTTTCCGCTCCACAAGCTCCCAACGGCAATCACGGAAACGCAGCGTGTATTCCTGATAAGGCGTGTCCCTGCCCGTCACATACAGCTTGGCGGTGTCAGACGCACGTTTCTCCTTTTCCAGAACAAAGGTAGCGTCCGCACTCCCCGTTAATCCTGTCGTCCCAGACACCTTGTTGAACACGTCGCTGTCATTCTGCTTTCGGATGTGGTGTACGACAATGACCGCCAGAGAGTGCCTGTCGGCAAAGTCTTTGATGAGGGAGATGTCCCCATAGTCGCTTGCATAGGCATTGTCTTTTGAAGCTGTACGGACTTTCTGCAAGGTATCAATGACAATGAGCCTGCTGTCTGGGTAATCTTTCAGATAATCTTCAAGCTGCACGATAAGACCGTCTGACAGCTTGCAGCTTGCCACGGCAAAGTGGAGCCGCCCGCTTGCTTCGTCCGTCAAACGAAATAACCTGTCCTGTATGCGGCAGAACGTGTCCTCAAGGCAGAGGTAAAGCACATCGCCCTCCATTGTCGGCATATCCCATAAAGGGATTCCCTGCGACACGCATAAGCATAGCTTCAGCATGAGCCAGCTTTTGCCTATCTTCTGTGAGCCGCAGAACAGCGATAAGCCTGTCGGGATAAGGCTGTCCACCACAAAGGATGGTTTCTCAAGCGGTTCATAAAGGAGCGTTTCGGCGTTGACTGTCTGTAACTTCTGCATGGCTTTCCTCCTTTCGGGCGGTGTCTTTGTTTTCGTTGCACATAGGCGTTGACCTCCTTAAAAATAGATTTACTCCCACGGAAAAAAGTGAGAGTATGTAATGCCGCCAATCCCACACAAATAAAAAACAGATTTCTTTTTCGGGCGGTGTCGGTCACGGTTGGAGATATTTCTTCAATTTCCGCCTTTACTTTCTCCTTTGCAATCGCAACAGATTTCTGTATTGCCGAAGCGGTGCAATGCTCCATAGCGGCGATTTGGTAAAAATTGAACTCATACTCGTAGTAGAGCAGGAAACGCCGCCTTTGTATCTCTGGAAGGCTCCCAACCGCCTTATAGAGCGTTTCATTCCGTTCTTCCTCAACCATGCGTTCATCAAGGCTCTTAGGCACACGCAACGCCCGTCTGTAAAGGGTTTCGTCCCATACCTCGTTAAACTCCCTGTGCCGCTCGTCCCATTAGAAAAGATTCCTGTTCCTGCGCTCCATCTGCCGAAACTCCATAAAGAACTGTTCCGACACTTCCAACTCGTGGGATTTGCCCTGCCCGTCCTTAAAGCTGATAAAATACCTTGTGCCGCTTTCCGTGGATTCCTCCCGAAGCGTGTATGCCTTAACCCTGTATGCCATCCTGTTGTCCTCCTGCAAAAAATGAGTGAGGGGATTTCCATCCCTCACCCAGTAGCCCGCAGGATGGCAGGCTGTTTTAGAAGCTATAAAATTTTCCGCAGCTTCTTCCGCAGATGGTCTAACCTCGCATAGATGGCACCAGTCGTCAAATGCACAAGCGGGGCAATCTCCTTTGTGGAATACCCCTGCATTTTCAGCAGGACGATTTTCAAGGTACGCCCGTCCACCGTGACTAATACTTGATAGAGATTTTCGCTCTCAATCTCTTCCAGTAACTCCGCAACCGTACCCACTTCCGCCTGCCGCTCCCTGCCTGCCATGTCCTCAAGATATTCCGCAACGTCATTCGTCCATCGGTAAAACCGCCTGTTGGAATTGAAGTCTGCCCTGTCCGCCATGCGTATCTGCTCAATGGTCGCTTCATCAACGCCGCACTCACGCAGCAGCTTTTCCTCCGCTTCTTTCCAGATACGCCATTTCCTGTCCTCCCGTCCGTGGTTGTATGCCATTCTTACTTCCTCCAATCAGAATTGATTGAGAGGGCAGAGAAAAGCCCCCTCATCTTCCCAAAGGAAAAAACAAGGGGGCTGAACGCCTTAAATTTTAATTTTCTATTATCTTTCTTAGTTTTATTAGGATTCTGGCTTTGCGTTTGTTTACAACGCTCTGGGTTATGCCCAACCTCGCCCCGACTTCACGCTCGGAAAGTCCGTCAAAAAAGATTGCCTGTATCAGCTCCTGTTCACTATCCGACAGCAAAGGCAGGGCGGCTTTCAGCCTGTCCACCATGACCGCATTGACAACGGTTTCTGCAATGTCCACCGCTTCATCAGTGATAAAGTCCAGAGGATTCCCCTCGCTGTCCGTAAATCCGTCGAGAGATAGCAGTCTATTCTTTGTATCTAATTTTTGCAGATAACGCCACCGTTCCTTGTCACGGTAGAAGTCTGTGTATTGCTCCCTCACGACTTCAAGCAGACAGCCTTGAATGGGGATAAACAGCTTGTCCATATAGGTCTGGTCGGATTCCCTGCAACGGCAGAACTCCGTGTAGGATAATTCCACATAGCCGCCACTTTCTCTGATATATACCTTTCTTGGTGCATATTTCACCATAAATACCTCCCATCTGAATTTTTGAAATGTAAAAAATCCAGATGGAGAGGCGGAGAACGACACCGCATATCAGAAACAGCCCTACGGCACTTTCCAACAAAAATCGACAAAAGAAAAACCGCAAAGGCTCTGTGACCTTTACGGTTATAGGAAATAGTAATTCTATTGTATGGAGATTGTACTTCTACTTTCAAGGTGAGAAGTACCGTTGCACTGGCAGAAATTTTTTTAACTGGTTTCCTGCCGTTCTCTGATATGCTATGTATTGATAAATTTTGCTTCGTATGAGCAGATAGATAACTGCCCGAAAAAAGGACATAAAAAAATCCCTCCAAATTTAAAAACAAATTCAGAGGGTAATTTAGGGTATAACAAAATAACCCACCCGAATATCGTTTTTTTTATTTGGTGAGTTTGTTCTTTCAAATACGAAACAAAAAGAGCCGATGATTCGTGAATTGTTCCACAATTTCATCGGCTCTGCGTCTTAAGCGTCTGGCTCTTTGATGACAGTTATCTTCAAGTTGTCAACTTTAATCAATCTTTCTTGTCTGCATTTTGGACAATAAAGGGGATAATTCTCCAAAACAGTGTCCTTCCTAATTTTATTACGGGTTTTGCTCCCACAAACAGGACACAATATCCATTCGCATTTCATCATAATTAGTCTCTAATCCTTTCAAATCTCATTTTATATGACTTTTACAAGCTGTTAAGCTAACTTGTGGAACATATGCCGAACCTTATCTATACGGCTATTCGGGCGGCGGGGTTGGCAAATAAATTTACCAATAGCTGGCTGGTATCCTTTTAACTCTGTCAAGCAGACTCCCTGCCCATTTGTGAAATAAGTTAAATCGTTCCTGTATTCTTGAATACATCTAGCAGGGATTTCTCCTTTCAGAATGACCTCGTCATTCTTTATCTGAGTACTTACAATATCTGCACAATACCTTGGAGCATCATGATACGCCCGTGAGAGATATTCCTGCGGTGCATAAATTTCAAAGTGGAGATATGGCTCTAATAGTTCTGTCCCTGCTTTTTTTAAAGCCTGCTCCAATACGATAGGGGAAAGCAGCCGAAAGTCTGCGGGGGTACTTACAGGACTATAATACAATCCATATTCAAAACAGATTTTACAGTCTGTCACTTTCCATCCATACAGCCCCTGCTCGCAGCCATAAAGAACCCCCTCCATAACCGCATTTTGGAACGATTGATTTAAATATCCAAGTGAAACTCTGCTTTCATACTGCACTCCGCTTCCAATAGGGAGCGGCTCTATGGACAACCCGACAGAAGCCCAGAAAGGATTTGGCGGGACTTCTATGTGGATGGTATATTCTGCTTTTCTAAGCGGTCTTTCCATATATATAACAGTAGGCTCTTTTATTTCTGCCTCCACATGATATTTTTCCTCAAGGATGGCACAAATGACTTCCATCTGCACATTCCCCAAAAAAGAAAGTATAATCTCATGCGTTGTAGTATCCACATAATATTTTAAAAGAGGGTCGCCATCTGAAATTTCTGTAAGTGCCCCAAGCAATATTTCCCGCTGTTCAGATTTCTTTACTGCAATCGTTGTTTGGAGCATAGGGAGAGGATTTTCAATAAATTTTCTCTGCGGCAACAGTATTTCGTTCCCCAAAATACTGTTTAGCTGCAAAACATCATTTGGTAAAATTACAATATCACCAGAGCAGGCTGTATCGGATGAATATAATTCACCGTTTGTCGGAACACACATCTCTGTGATTTTTATTTTCTCTTTTTCAGATATTCTAATAACATCCCTCAAATGCAATGTTCCGCTATATATACGCACATAAACAAAACGCCGCCTTTTCTCTGAATATTCAATCTTAAAAACCTGCCCGCATAGTTCAGATTGACCTTCAGGCGTTGATGAATAAAATTTACTGGCAATTACTTCTATAAGCTGCCGAATCCCCAGATTGTTTTTAGCGCTTCCGTGATAAACGGGAAATAACGTTCCGTTTTGGAATCTCCTGTTTTCTTCCTGTTCCAGTTCTGACATTTTAAACGGTTTCCCTGACATATATTTCTCTAATAGTTCATCGTTTCCCATAATTACCGCATCCCACTGTTCCATATCGTCATTGTCCGTTACATTTATATGGGGATGCTGCCCAACCTTTTGCTTCACTATAATTTCCGAAGAAAGCTTTGCTTTCATTTCCCGATATACCATTGGCAAATCAATCCCCTCTTGGTCAATTTTATTGATGAAAAAAATTGTCGGAATCTTCATTATCTGTAGTGCATGAAACAGTATACGGGTCTGTGCCTGTATGCCATCCTTTGCAGAAACTAATAATACTGCTCCGTCTAATACGGATAAAGAACGGTATACTTCCGCCAAAAAATCCATATGGCCTGGCGTATCTATAATGTTGACTTTTACATCCTCCCACTGAAAAGATGTCACTGCTGTCTGGATAGTGATTCCCCTTTGACGCTCCAAATTCATTGTATCTGTCCTTGTTGTGCCTTCATCTACGCTCCCTAGTTCTGCAATTGCACCACTGGTATACAATAAACTTTCCGTTAATGTTGTCTTTCCTGCGTCAACGTGAGCCAGAATGCCTAAGTTAATTATTTTCATGTGATTTTCCTCCTATCAACACCCAAAAAAGGGCATAAAAATACCCAGTGATAAATACTCCTATCACTGGGTAAATAACTCCAATAGCCCCAAAACACTTATATGTTTTCGGGCATATAAAATTACATGATAAAAGTATTCTTAAACTGGGTACAAAAAACTAAGCCCCATATTAAAAGTGAAACGGGACTGCTACTTTTTGTTCCCACTATCAAATTGACAGTTTATTTAAGAATACCTTGCCGCATATTTATTAACTCCTTGTATAATACTGAATCTAATTATATTCCTTAACCCTTTATTTGTCAAGCTGACAAACTAAAGCAGAAAAAGCGGCAGGATTTCCCCCTGCCACTAATCATCTGTTTATGCAAAAATAATTTCCTTTTCCACAATCTCCCTCGCACAAGCCCTTATGTTATTGAGGCATCCTGTCCATTCTAAGGCGTTTTCTGCCTTTAGCTGTTCCGTTATGCCCTGTGCCTGTTTCATACCCTCTATGAGCCTTTCAAAGCGTTCCTGTGCCTGTCTGTTGATGTCGGCAAGGTAGGCGTTTAGCCTGCCGCTTGTAAGAAGATTGGTGTATGTAACTTTACGGTACTGTTTTAGATAATCTAAATGCCGTTGCCCCCAGATGCCTATTGCCTGTTCTTCTTCGGCGGGTACAGTTAAGCACGGTATCAAATAATCCCCTTGCCTTTCGTATTTGCCGCCCAGTTCCTCAAATAATGATTTTGCCATTGTCTGTTACCTCCACATTCTTTTTTATTTTGAATGTCCGCAAAATCCGTCCTACATCACTTGGTCTCCACGGTACATCCAGATGATGAACTGCTTTCATCTTGCTCTGAACATTTAAACCTGTTCCTCCTTTTTCAGTTGAGGCAAGAAGAATCCGCACCTCTCCTGCATTGACCTTTCGAGACAAGCTATTCTTCTTTTCATCACTATTGGCATCATGTACAAAGGCAATTTCCTTACTAGGGACTCCTCTATCAACTAATAAAGCCTTAATCTCAGAATAAACATCAAAGCCATTGTCCTTTTTCTTAGGTGTTCCAATATCTGAAAAAATCATCTGAGTAGCCTTATTTTCCATTCCTTCTCGATAAATTCTCTCAACATTATCTACTACCTGAAGCAGTTTATGATTGTCTGCTAGACTATAACTAGAGTCCAATAAACGCATATCAATAGCTAATTTTCGTGCCTCACCCGTAATTTTTAACATGTTATCCTGGCTTGGATCAACTGTTCCACATTTAACCGCATCTGATCTCATAACTAATTCTTCTAAATAGAGTTTCTGGTTTTTAGTTAACTCACTCTCAATAGGGATAATACGAGCTTCTGGAACAGGTAAATCTAACATATCTTGTGTTTGAATGTCGGCTGTTTCTTTATAGATTTTCATCAACTCAGGTAGATTGACAAATTTTTTAAATCGTTTCTTAGGTTGGTACTTATCCCCTGTAGGAGCTAATTCCATAGAGTTTTGAATTTCTCCAAAAGCACCTACCCAAGAGTCAAAATAATCAACTTGATAGCGTTTTAAGATATCTGGTTGAATATAGTTCATCATAGTATACAACTCACTAATAGAATTGGAAACAGGTGTTCCTGTCGCAAAGACAATATTCTTAAAATCATGTTCTTCCTGAATCTGTCGAACCTTCATTTCCATATCCACGTTCTTCTTAGAGGTTGTATTGGTAATCCCTGCTACATTTCCAAGTCCAGTAATTGGACGAATATTTTTAAAGTGATGTGCTTCATCCACAAAGAGAAAATCAATTCCTAAGTTCTCAAAATCAATAAAACTATCACGATTAAAGCGTTGGAGTTCTTCCAATTGTTTCTCTAGACCACTTATTGATTGCTCTGCTTCTTTAACGGTATACTTATTTTCAGAATGTGTTTTAATCTCTCGTAGTTCATTGAGTTTATCCTCTATATAGTTCATCTGTCTTTCCTTACTGACAGGGATTTTTTCAAATTGAGAATCCCCAATGACAATGGCATCGTAATCTCCTGTAATAATACGAGAAACAAATTGTTTTCTTCTCGCCTTCACAAAATCTTTCTTAGTGGTCACAAAGACTTTTTTAGTAGGGAAAAATTTCATGATTTCTTGGCCAAACTGAGCAGACAAACTAGAGGGCACCACATACAAGGGTTTATGAACCATCCCCAACTCCTTTAATTTAAACCCAGCACCAAGCATGGTCAAGGTCTTTCCTGAACCTACCTCATGAGCTAATAAGGCTCTTTTTTCTTCTATAATTCTTTGAATGGCATTCTCTTGGTGAGGACGAAGACTGATGTTTTGTGCCAAGCCATCAATGACTAGATGGCTACCATCATACTCTCGACTAACCGTCCGATTATAAAGACGATTGTAACTTTCTTCAATGACTTGTTGGACTTCTGGATACTGTGAGACAAATTCTTGAAAGAGCTCTTGTAAATGCTGCTCTTTTGCTCTTAGAACAGAGGTTTTTTCCAAATCTGTGATGGTCTTTTTCTTTTCTCCTTCCGTAACAGTCATGGTAATCGTCGGTTGGTTCGAATTAAGTAAATTCTCAAAAATCTTTCTTCCTGTATCATAACGTGACCCACTAACTCCAAGACTACTATCTTTGGCACTTGGATAGCGATAAGCAAATGATGTCCTTAAATGAACCTGGCCATCGACAGGATTCACTTCAATGACTTGTTCAACATCTGGCGAAGACAATTCAAATTCACGATTGGTAAAACATTCAAAGGCAAATTTACCATAAACGGATTGAGGAATCCAACGTGACCCTATTTTAAACTCAATATCTGCCAGATGAATCCTTGGAGGGCGAACAGATTCTAACAAATCTAAAGCATGGTTCCAATCATATTCTTGGTTGTTTTCCTCCACTAATAGTTGAACTACTTCTATCTTGTTGAGAATATCTCCTGATAAAAACTGGTTCTTAGAAAGGTATTTTCTTTCCCCTCTTAAATAGCTTTCTGGATCCATTAAAATCTGGTCACCTAACTCATCTAAAATAGCAGCTTGGCTATGTTCGGGATAAATTGATACCATATAGTCTAAATCAACCCCTCTACCATCCGATAAACTAGAGTTTAAGGCATCTAAAGCCGTTGATACTCTTGTAATCACTCTCTCCGGCCTAACCAATGCTTTCTCAAAGGCTAAAGATTTTTTATATTTTACTTTCTGATCTTTAGAATCAATGTATTCATCTTCTAAACTTGCTAATAAAGAATACTTATCGTCACTATCAAATAAGTTCCGATTGACTGAGGCATTCAAGTATCCAAATTGACTTACAAAGCGATTATAGTCACGATTGAGTTTACTAAGTAATACCTGAAAATCTGTCCGACTATAATCTGGATGACGTTGAATTTCAATTAAGGATTGATAGGTCTCTCTCAAATCAACCATGCCCTTAATGCGACTAATATCCTTATCCGATAAGGGACTTTCATAAAAGACAGTTTTTTTGAACAGTCCCTTATATTTCCCTCTTTTACTCGCTTCTTCTGACTTGTAAACATCTAGTGCTTCCTCATCTGTCAAATGAAGTTTCACAAATCGGTCTATTTTATGTTCAGACAAAGAACTGTCCCAAGCCTTAAACTCTCCCTTCTCGTCTACATAATAACTAATTTCGTCTACTTTTGAACTTTTCCGAATGCCATGCGTATCTCGGTAATAAATTTGATTTCCCTCATATCCAAAAGAATAGAGCGCTAAGTCCTCACGTATAAGACTTGGGATCGAATTATCCACTTCTTCTTGGATAAAAACAGGTGCTTTCAAAGAATTGTCAATTGGTTTAGGTTCTTCCACATTTTCTAACGCTTCCATAATGGCAGTAGCTAATGTTTCTGATACCCCCTTTACATTGAGGGTTCCTCCATTAAAATTACGTACCTCATATTCACCCAAAACTTGTGTATTGTATTTCCCATCAAAATAAGGATTGATCCAGACACGCTTATCCTCCTCAAAGGGAATAGAGCCACTAAAGACAAGTTCTTCCTCATTAAGATTCTTTGCTTGATCTTTTTGAAAGAAGAGAAGATCTGTGGTCACTCGAGTACCTGCAATCTTTTTAAAAGCCGTATCTGGCAACCGAACTCCCCCTAAAAAATGAGTGTTGGATTTAATCTCTTGTAAGACATTATCTGTCCGTTTATCCATTGTCCCAATAGATGAGATAATCGACACTTGTCCTCCGTCTCTTACTAAATCAAGTGAGTGTTTGACAAAGTAATCATGAATCATATAAGGTTTATCATAGTTTTTATCGGCAATGCGAAAATTTCCAAATGGTACATTCGTTAAGACTAAATCAAAACTATTATTTTGATAGAGAACTTCTTCAAATCCTCGCACTTCAATATGGGTATTGGGGTGGAGTTGTTTTGCGATTGCGCCAGTCACACTGTCTAATTCAACCCCATAGAGTTCTGATTTATCTCGTATACTTCTAGGCATAGCCGCAAAGAAGTTCCCAGTCCCCATAGAAGGATCTAATATCCTTCCTCCCTCAAAACCATCATCCAGTAATTTTTGCCAAATCTGGCGAATAATCATTGGGTCTGTATAATAGGCTGTGAGAGAACTTTGTTTCATAGTGGAGTATTCTGATTTACTTACTAAACTCTTAAGAGTTAAACGTTCTGTTTCATACTTTGGATTGAGTTCATCGAAAAATTCATTGGCAAGACCACCCCAGCCGACATACTTGGCTAGTAGTTCTTGTTCTTTTGGATTCGCTTGTCGTCTCTCTTTTTCTAATCTTTTAACAAGTTCAATAGCTGCGATATTCGTTTCAATCTTTTCTCGATTTGTCTTAGGATAAAAGTCCTCTAAATCATCTGGAAAAACAAAATCTTGAACAGGGACATCCGTCTCTTCTATGCCTACAATAAGCGTTTCTGTTTCCTTATCCTTTTCCTTTTCATTATCCTCTTCCAGATAGGAAAACAAATCTATTTCCTGGCTTCCACTTGGTGATTCAATCTCAATATCTGAATCTTCTTTTTCAAGTTCTACATGAGACAATACTTGTTCAATCTCTTCCAAACTGTTCAAGTATAAGATAGGATTCTCTTCAAATAACTGGTTGGAATAACTGAATAGCTCTAGGCGAACTAAGTCATTTAACTGAGCATTTTCAATCGAAACCAATTGAAATACTTGTCCTTTATAACTTACTTGTGAACCGATTGGATATTCTCTCAAAGCTTCTTCTACAATTTTATCTACTTTAGATAGGGAATGAACTTCCACATTTTCTTCTACCTGGTCAATATTATCTAAAGGTAAGACTGCTTCCTCTACTTGCTTAGACTTTTCTCTTATAGCCTTTACTTCATCAAAATGAGTAATAATCTTCAGCTTTTGGGTCAGTGGTAATTGTTTGTAGTTTTCTTCATGATGGACAAAATCCGTAACAGTATCTAAAGTAGCCATCAATTCTGAACCCAAATAGGCTAGAACATCTCCTTCTTTTTCTTCAAAATGAATCTCAAGAACCTCTTTTTTTAGTTCTTTGGAATCAACCATTAGAAGAAACTCCTCTATATCTCTACTAATGCGGTCAGATAGATTATTCGCAACCCGATAGACATTGACTAAATTGACATCCTGATTCTGATGACATACAAGCTCACTTAATGGTTCTAACTTCTCTTTTTCAGATTGGATGTAAAATCGAGTGGAAAGATTATAGGATGCGACTTCTAGCACCAAGTTTTTCTCAAAATTACTTAATTGAGATAATTTACTTAGACCTGCTTGTCCAAAATTTCTTGTGTAAGTTTCTAAATCTTGTTCATTATTTTCAGAACTGGCCTCTAGAAAAGAAACAATATCTTGATGAAACGAGTAGACATGAGGAATCTCTTCTATCTTGCCCTCTTCAGTCAAAAAATTCTCTACCAAATCCTGCCATTTCTCATCAAAATGTTGCGCTTGATAACGAAGAAATAGGTCCATTCTCTCCCTATCTTTTGGAATTGTTCCTCGAAACATAGCCAATAATTGCATTACTTCCATACTTGCTCCTTTCATCTATACGAAAATAGGAGAATCACATGATTCCCCTACAACTCTATCTCCATTTCAACCTCTTGAGGACTGGTTTCTAAATCACTAGACAAAAGAGAAACGGCATCTGTTCTCATGTAGTAAGTATATAAGTCTTCAAGGTCTTGTTCGTTTTCAATCCCTGTTTCAATACTAATAAGAGCCTGTATAAATTCCTTGTAGTGACTCTCCATCATATCTGAAATCTTTTGTTTCATTTCCATAAATACTGAAGACGGTTCAGTTATACTTGTTTGGTCTATGTCTTGTAAATCCTTTTCTAAGGGATTGGTTCCTTCTTCTACTTCCACTAAATCTGAACGTCCATCACCATCAGAATCTGCGCTAAGAGGATTGGTTCCTAGCGCCAATTCTTGAGCATCAGTCAGTCCATCTTGATCCGAATCACGTTGATAAATGGTTTCCATATACTTCCTTCTTTCCTAGTTAATCTTTTTTCACTCCAATCCTACCAAATATTCCTTGAAAGAAGTATCACAACAAAAAAAGAGAACGAGCCAAAACCTCGTTCTCCTTAAAATGATAAAACGTTACTATCAAAGTAAAAAAGATGACTTACAGAACCTGTAAGCCACCTAGTCAGTCGGTTTATTCTGGTGTCTGCCACCGCTTGGCCCTTACGTCCAAGATTGCTATCGGATTTCGTTCTGGTGTCCGCCACCGCTTGGCCCTTATGTCCAAGATTAATATCAGATTGAACATGAGCCGACCACTCATCTACACCATTATTCTAACGAATATGAGCTACAAACGCAAGAGAAAAACTTATTTTGGATTTATACACTATAAAAAACATACACTATCTTCAGATTGAACTTTTGTTCAAAATAAGCTATAATGAATTTAAGTAGAAACAGGAGGTAGAACAAATGGCTACAATCAGTTTAACACGTGATATAAAACTAACAAACGAAGATGCTCTAAAAATTCTTAATCATAAACCATCTAAAAAGCTACAAGCCGTCTTGAAATCTATTGAATCACAGGACGCTACTGCTCCAACGAAAAATAAACTCATTTCAAAGTATCTGTAAGATGACAATTCAAGTAACACCACTTAAGCAATATCTTGAAAATATTCAAGTGCTAGCTCCCGATAAAACTGAGAAACAAGTTCAGGATCTATTTAAAACTATCATTTTAGAAAATGTTGATTTCAAAGGTAATGAAGAGATGTTGACTTATCTATCTGATAAAGCCCCCAATTTTGAAAAACAACATCGTTCTCGTAATTTTATCGTTGAAGAAACTGAAACAAATAACATCATAGGATTCTTTAGTTTATCTCTCAAAGTTGTTGATATTTCTGATTTAGAGAAATCCTTAAAAAAGAAACTCGTCCTCAAAGGGAAAAGTCCCAAAAATATTGATTATCTCCCTGTGTTACTTATCGGTCAATTCGGCAAAAACACAAAGCTAAATAAACTATCAGGACAAGAGTTATTTGAAATTGTAATTCAAAAAATTGAAGAATTTCGAGCAATTGTAGGAACTCAGATGGTATTTTTAGATAGTATCAATCATCCTAAAGTCATTCAATTTTATGAACAGTTCGGATTTGTTGCTTACAGTCAATTGATTAAAGACGATCATCAAGTAAGTTATCAACCTATGGCATTAAATATGTCACTCTATAAAAAATAAGAATCATGTCACCTAAACTGATGACATGATTCTTTTATTTCACCGTATAAGCAAAACTGATGGCACTATCTGCTTGCGAGATTTTTCTAAAGGTATAGTTAGGGTTGCCACCATAGTTAGTTTCAGACACAAGGAAAGAACCATCATCGTAGACCTTCTCTACAAAAGCCACATGACCATAGTCTGCTGGTGTACCATGTGTACCTCCCACAAAAGAAACAATAGCACCTGCTCTTGGTGTGGAACCTGTTTCTCCTCCAAGACTTGAAGCTGTCGCAACCCAGTCCTGACCATTTCCCATGGTATTAATGATTGAAATCTTCTCTCCATTACTTCCTTTTAATTTTAAGCCTAATTGATTCATACGAGCCGCAACACCCCATGTACATTGTCCATAGGCATAGGCCATTCCATCTCCACCACCAGGAACAGAATGATCATACAAGTCCTCACGAACCCCTTCAAGGGATTGCGGGTCACTTTTTGCCTGTCCTCCATTTGTCTGGCTAAAGCCTTTTTCAATTTGGTAATACCATTCCGTTGCTCTGGTTTGTCTTTCCAGTAGTTTGTCACCAGAATTTCCCTCCCAATAGGTAAGGAAGAGTTGGGCCAGATTGGCTGCACTGCCCGTATTTTTAAAGAAATCCTTTAACCAACTTTGATAGTAAGGACTATCCCCATGAAGCATAAAATCAAGTTGGAGGTCTAAATCATACCACTTCTTATTTTTGCTATGTGCATAATTCAATAAAGCTGTATGACGTGTTGAACCATCTGCAGTATCCGTCCATTGCCCTAACCCCAAACCTCTATGAAGAATAATAGGATAAGCACCACTATAAATGGCTGGTCCTCCTATCGCTAACCAGTTTTCATCATCCCATGAGGAATCGGTAGCTCCAACTGGAGGAGATAAATAATCTCCCTCAGCTCGTTTAGGATTGATAGAAGACTCTACCGACCAATTTCCTAAAATAGCCGCAATGGCTTGGGGACTTGCCCCTTGAGATTTCAAAGACTCATAAATATGTTTTGCTCGTTCAAACTCATCTCCACCAAACTGACCAATGGCAGGTAAGATAGTTGTCTGAAGTTGAATGACTTTTGGAAAATAAAATTGCGGATTGACATACACCAATTTTTCTTTCTTGTTCTTATACTTTTGATAGGAAACTTTCAAACCTGTATCATCTGGTGTTTCACCAATAACATCACCCGTTAGGACTCTTGTCCCCTCAATCGCACGGCCATTATGAATAGAATGCAAGGTCAATCGACTCTCATTCTCTCCTTTTCCGTTAGTGAGAATAACATCATCTCCATCTAGAGATACAACTCCATCCATTGGTGCGACAATCGTTTGGTGAGCCTTCGCTTCTAATAAAATGTACTCCTGAAGAGTAGGTTTTCCGTCTAAATCATAGTAGCCATAACGATAAGTCATGGTTAAACTATCTTCGTTGCTTTGTCCCTCAAACGGATTGTCCAATTCCTGCATGGAAGCATAGACACCCTCTTCTTTTAGTTCCTTCATTTCCTCTTGATCGTCTTTCGAGAGTTTATACTTAGGAGTTTCATAGAGGTCTTGCATGGATTTCAAATCTTCCCCATCGTTTAAATCATGCCACAAAGTAGACAGATAATCCTTGTAAGTTTCGGAACTAAATAAGTGAACTGGTTTGTGTAACTCATAGTCATGAAATTTAAAGTTCATATACCCCATCACATCATCAACTTTTGTGTAATAGGTAATTCCTTTGTCATTTGTACGAGTATGTTCTGCATCTTCCCAAGTTAGGTGAGTATAAGCTTTTGTTAATTCAAATTCATCTTGTTGAATCAAACTAGCAGATGAAAATCCTAAAAAGAAGCTCATCATAAGTAAAAGAAAAAATACTATTCCTCCAACTATCCAGGTTGCAGGATTTCCAGCCGCAAATGTAAAGAACGAAAAGGCTGTTTTTAGTTTATGATAGATGTTTCGAACACTGGTAAGACCTTGTTTCTTTAACTTTCGAAACCGATTTTTAAAGGAACTTGGGTTATCTTTCGCTAGTTTCCATCCTTTTCCGGCCTTAAAATTATGGTATCGCTCTTTGGTGTTAGCTAGTCTCTTCTTCGTAAAACGACCTGTTGCTTGTCCTGTTTTAACACTAGCTTTTCCAAGATTATAAGAAAGCCGGCTGTAGCGTTTTCCTTTTCTAATGGTCTCTTGTAGCGTGCGATAGCCTTCTAAATCTTCATTTTCTGAAGCTAACTCTCCACCTTCACGTCCAAGGACATAAAGAAAAGTTTTGGCTTTCCTACTGACTTTTTTGGACTTATAGGCTTGTTTAGTAGATTTTAGATTCTCTTTTGCGGCCTTGACTTCTTTCTTAGCTTTCAATTCTTCTAAACTCTTCCCTTGAAAGAAAAAATTAGATTTTGCTTTCGTTTCCTGACCATAGAGAAATTTTTGATTGGTTTTTCTTTCTTTACGACTCTCTTTTCTTTCTTCTTTTGCTTCTACCTTAGCTTCCTTAAATTGCTTCTTGGCTATTTTCAATCGTTTCCTAGCATGAGGTAATCGTCTGTCTCTTAATTCTTTGCGATTCAAAAGAGATGGAGGACTATTTTGAAGAATATGATTGTAGTCTTCATTTGCTTGTTTTACTCTAGCCTTTGAAGCTTCTCTCATCTCCTCTAGCTGTTGCTTTATCTCTTTTTTCCATGCTTTTTCATCCAGTACAGCGGAATCTTTTTTCTGTTTTCTCACCTCCTTCTTTCCTTGTTTCAAGAATTTCTTCTCATCTTTTAAACTTCTTCTAAATGCCTTTCGGGCACGTATAATTTCTCTTTTATCCTTCATTTACCTTCCCCTTAGTTAGAAGCCATTTTATCAGGATCCGTACTCATAATATCAAACAATTGAGTACCTTGAGGAATCTTATTTTTGAAGGGAACAACAACTGAACCTGCTTTTATTAGTCCTGCTCCTTTTTCTGGATTGACTAGGTATTTTTCGAGTTCTTTTGACAAGCCTAAGAGTTGAACCAGTTCTTCTCGGTCATTTTTTGCTTGCTTGAGGAGAATCATAAATTCACTATTTGCAATAATCCGTCTACCATTTGGATCTAACAATAAGGTTTCGACGTTTTGAGTTATCCCAGTCGGACTAGCTCCATATTTTCTGACACGACTCCACAATTTAAAGAAGAAATCACTGGCATATTTATCTAATAAGAGAAGCTGCATTTCGTCAAAATAAATCCAGGTCTTCTTCCCTAATTTTTGGTTCCGAACGACACGGTTCCATATCTGATCAAACACTACCATAAGAGCGATTTGTTTCAGCTCATCTCCTAACTTTTTAACATTATAGATTAAGAAATTAGATCCTGTCTGAATATTGGTCTTATGAGAAAAAATATCAAGAGAACCTTCGACATACAGTTCCATATCAAGTGCCAAATTCTGCGCTTCTTCTTCTGGTTGTTGACTCAAGACGAATACCCATTCCTCTAACGAAGGCTCTTTAAATGACTGATAGGTGAGTCTCGTGACTCGGTCGATAATCGATTTTTCTCTTCCATCCATTTTCCTATCCAGTAGCTTGCCGATAAAGGATAAAAGAAATTCTGATTTTACCTTTACAGGATCTTCATCCATATTTTCCTCAGACAAGTCAAGGACATTGAGATAGGTTTGGGAATCTGGCGCAATATCAATCATTTCTCCTCCAAAAGCCCGTCCAATGACACTGTACTCTGCCTCTGGATCCACGATGATAATTTCTGTATTTTCACCAGATTCCTTGATTTTTGTCGTGATAATCTCATGCTTGGTTGCCATCCCTTTACCAGCTCCAGATGTTCCTAAAATCAGACCAGACGGTGTATTTAATAGGCTGCGATCAATGGTAATAATATTGCTTGAGATTTGATTGATGCCGTAATATTTCCCACTGCGGTCTTGTAAGTCTACTGAAGTCCATGGAGAATTCACTGCTACATTGGACGTTAATAAACTCCGTGATACACCCTCTAAAAAATCACAACCAAATGGCAGCAAACTATTAAAGGCTGCTTCTTGCATATATGGAAGTTTATCAATCATTAAATCATTTGAGCCAGCCACTTGTTGGATCGTGTCTAGGGCTTGTTTGAGTTCTTCTTCATCCTGACCAAAGACCCCAATCAAGAAGACTGTTTGAAACAGTTTATCTCCTGTCTCTGTCATGGTTTTTAAGAGTTCCTCAGCTTCATCGATATTGCTTTCTAATACATGACCTACTTTTTCCAAATAGATACCTGTACGAGCAAGTTTTTGTTGTTCCCCAATCTTTTGGGATTCCATCAAGGTCTTCTTTGTTCGTAGTTTCTTCATGGCATCCGCCTTGGTCGAACTTTGAGCATGGAGGCTTACAATCAATTCCAAATCTCCTTGCATGAGGTCTCGGATAAACTGATCACCTAATTCCATGCCGTAGTCTCTCACGTAGACAATCTGTAATAAGCGGTCATTGATTTGTAGGTAATTTTTGTTTTTAAAATCCAAGAGATTAGGTGCTATGAAGTGTCGAGTTGTCTGACCAGATCTCGTTAAATCACGGTAAGAAAAAGGAAGATGGTGTTCTCCTCTAAGCATATCTGCCAATAAGTTGACACGGTCTTCTCCAGCCAAGGATTCAAAGCGAGCATCAATTTCTGAGAAACCACTCTTGAAATATTCGCCTATTTGAGACAAGGAACGATAGGCTTGTTTGGGATTAGAATCCTTTCTCCCAAAGCTAATCAGTTTCACAGCTGAAAAGTTATTTTCACCACTGTCTAAATTCTGATTCATCATCCGATTCAATTCTTTACGATAGGTATCATATCCATCTTCTTTTTCCTCATACAGAACACTCTGTCTAAACTTTTCTAAATTCAATCTTTTATTAAAGATGGTCAATTGGAAGTTGGTTTGGTCATCTAGGGAGTTAATCAAATCAGAATACTTCTCAATGATTGCGCCCTTATCTTCTAAACCAACGGTCTGGTAATTGACATCACCAAGTAAGTAGCTTTGTGAGAAATAATCTTCTTTTACCTGCATCAGACCATTTTGATACAGGGCTTGATAGGAAATAGTATTAGCCGTTGAGGGTAACACTTCCTCTTTTTTTCCTTTAACTACTTCTTTCTGATTAGTCATTGAAGTTTTTTGTTTCTTTAATGTATTTGATTTTCTTTTCATGTTCAGGTCCTTTCTTTCCTGTAATTGTGCGTAGGGGAACCGTTAATTCAAAATGAAGACGGTATTTCAAATAATGTTCAAAATATAAATCATTGGGTTTATAGACTCCAAAAAGCATGAGGGGGATGGTAAAAGCAAACACAAAACCGTAAACAAACCAATCTCCAAATTGCCAGAAAAAGAGATTCAAGCCCAAAACAATAATTGTGACAATAAAGGCTGGTAAAACAAAGATGATTTGTCTTGTGGTGAAACCTAACCAAGCCCTGTGTTGGTATTTTGAGATGTCTTTAAAGACACGTGTATTCATGACTTTCCTTTCTAAAAAGGCTAAGAAGCAATCACTTCCTAGCCTTTATCTAATTACATACCTAAGATTGAGCGAGCCGTACGTTGAGAACCAACGAGGGCAATAATCAGTAAGATAGCTTGTACCAAACTACCAAACATAATCGCAAGTGATTGCAAGACTCCTGCACCATTTGAAACAGCTATTTTCCCAGCAGATTCAAACAAAGGAACAAGAGAAACAATCAGAAAAATAAGAACCCCTTGTACCGCATAGACCATAATATTTTTTAAATAGCCAATACCAATAGACTTCCACTCATCACTTAAAAATGTTGGAATCGTAAGAGGGGCAAATGGAATCATAAGGTAGAGTTGAATAAATCGAATAGATACCAAAAGATTGACCATGGCTGCACTTACTATCCGAACTAGCCAAATGAGGAGTGCAAAAAAGCCCACAATCATCCGGCCAATAAATCCTGACCCTTTTAATCCAGAGATGGTATCATACTTTGCCCCACCGTGAGCCACAATCGAGGCCACTTGTTCAATGGCGTGACTCGCAATCCCGATGATAGCTTCTACAATAACGGTAGTGTTGTTAATTACCACTGCGACCATGATATAACTAATCAACATCGGCGCTAATGCTTCAAAGGTCATCGCTCCTCCTGAGTTAGCAATTTTCTTTGCCATCTTCGAAAATTCTAAGATGAGAACAACTGATAAAATCGCAACTCCAAGAGGCTGCATGACACTTTTAGTAATACTAGACATATAAGTCCAAACGGTTGGATTATAGCTAGATAGAGATTTAATCAGATCTACCGTAGATTGTAAATCCACATTAAATCCTTCAAATAAATTTTCAGCTGATATTTTTTCAGATGCAAGGTAAACAAAGGGTGAGACTAAACTAAGATTCATGTCATTGTTTATCCTCCTAAATTGAAATTTGAGTTACAAAGGCTCCAGCAGCCCCTACCATAACACCACCGACAATTTCCAGAATGGCATTCCGAACACCTGGTCCACCATCTTTAATGTTGGTTGCAAGGTTGACAATCCCTACAACAACGAGAAAGGCACCAACCGCAATCAATCCCTTCTGTAACAAAGACATAGCTTGTGCAAACATAGCACTTGCGTCTACTCCATAAACAAAACCTTTAAAATGCGTAATCATCTATTTCCTCTTTTCTATTTTTATTTTAAACTAGATTCAAAAGTTAAATCACGAACTCTAAGGCCATCAAGATGATTTTCTTGTCTTTGATTCAAAGGATTGATTTGATAGTTCCACCACCGTTCGTCGGTTTCTTGATTGGCTAGGTACTTCCAGTTTGGATGCTTAGTGGAATTGTATTTTTTGCTTTTAAAGACAGGCATATTGGCAATTCGGACCAAGCATTCATGCCGTTTCATATTTCCGACTTCATCAGGTGTCATTAAATCACGAGCAATCTTTTGATGAGAAAGGGATCCTGAACCTGTCTGGCCAAAGGAACGACTAGTATTTCGAACATCAATGGTTTGTTTACCGAGTAATCCACTCATAAATTTAAAGGTATCTTCATCATTACCACCTAAGTAGACTAAGCTATCACAGTTCCCCAAAATGGTTTTCCAAGCTTCTTTTTCTTTATAGAGCCCTTGAAGTTGGGCAATATTTTGAAGAATGGGAACGAGACTCATGTTCCGAGAGCGGACTGTTGAGGTTTGTTCAGCAAAATCTGGAATTTCTCCGATATTTGCGAACTCATCTAAGTAGACTCTCACATGAAGAGGCAATTGACCCTTAAAATCAATATCTGCTTGTCTTGTTAGGGTTTGAAATACGGTTGAAAAAAAGAGGGCTGAAAGAAAGCGAAAGGTACTATCGTTATCTGGGATAACTAAGTAAACCATTGATTTTTCCTTGCCCCATGTCTTCATATCAAGGGTATCTCTTTTGGTCAAATCCATGACACTTTGAATATTGAAGAGGGCAAATTTAGCAGTGGTTACAGCTATGACAGAATCCAGAGTCTTATCCTTATAATTTTGAAAATCTGCCCAATTTCGCATGGTAAAATTTTCAGTTCCATACTTTTTAGCATAATTTTCGAATAGAATTTCTAAGACACTTTTTTCTTGGTTTTCACCCTTGGATAAGTGTTTAATGAGTTTTGAGATTTCAGCAAAACTTGGATAACGCCCTCGTTTTTTTCGCTCTTCCACTTCTTTTTTTTGACGTTTCAACAAGTTTTGGTATTCCTTTTGACTTAAACGACTTTCTTCTATGAGCTGTTCTCTTGTTTTAGGTGGATTATAGAAATCGACCAAGTAGGAGGCTAAAGCTCGGACCAAAGTCATAGAAGCTTCATCCCAAAATGGGTCACTACGGGAGCCAGAGCCTTTGGTGTTATTGAAATAAACCGTCAGCATGCGATTCAAATCATTTTCTGTCTCTATATAGCGAAAAGGATTGAAGCCATCTGAGTTCTTCATATTGACTAAATCTAACACCTTTACTTGGTAGTCATGTTCTAAAAAGAGTTTGCCTGTTTTCTCGGCCAAGTGATCTTTAGGATCCACTACAATATTAGAACTATTCATCTGAATCAGATTGGGTTTCACAAAGCGAAAGGTTTTCCCACTTCCTGAACCTCCAATCACCGCAATATTCTTATTTCTATCATATTGGGGTGATTTTTTATCTAATAATGTCAAACGAACATCTTGTGCTAAAATCGTATCATGAGAAAATTCCTTACCGTAAAAGAGCTTCTTTTCTTTTAGAGTTCCAAAACGGGCGCTCCCGTATTCTACCCCTTCTCGGTATTGTTTTTTACCAGTCTCTAGATAGAGATAAACCAGCAACATCATCACAAAACCTAGTAGAAAAAAAGCACTTGATTTTCCAGTAAAGGAAACATTCCATGGCGACTGAAGAACTTCATCTTGACCTTCCATTAGAAGATGAGTCCATTTATCTAAGGTATTTCCAGTATAGGAATCATACAAAAGCGTCAAACGATGAAAAAGATAGCCTAGTAAGATACCTAACAGTGAGAATAGTAGGAATTTCTTTCCACTGTACATCATCTCACCATCTCTTTCTGTTTGACGGCTCCTTCTTGTCTAAAGGTAATTTGGGATTTCGCCTCATCAATTGCATCGTCTAATGACTTATCCATAGTAAAATCAGCTAATTTCTCCGGATCATTAACCATTTTTTCTAGCAGATGGTCTAAATGATTGTCTAGAATCGAACGGTCTTTCGTATAGAAATGTAGAGAATCCCCTTGCCAAGCGATGGCTAAAGGAATCTCTTCTTTTTCTAAAAAAGCTTTAAATTTCTCTATATCAATTGGTTTGTCTAAAAAATCTTTTTTCAGATTAATCGTGTCAATCGAATAAGGAGATTGTAGCAATTCTTCTAATTTCTGCACCCCTATCTTATAGGCGGAATCCTGTGCTAAAGCCTGACGTCTAGACCATTCTAGAATCTTTAAGAGACTTCTTACAGTAAATAAAAGACTACGCTCTGCATATTGAACTGCCATTCGTTCCTGTTGTTCAGAGGACATCTGAGGCCTCCTTCTTCACAAATAGCAGCTTTCCTTCTTTATAACGATAAGCTATCAATTTCTGACGTTGCTTAATCGACTTGACAACCTGCAGTAGATCTCTCGAATAAGGTTCTCGAAGAGTAACTTCTACTGCTTTTCCATCAAAGATACCAACACGTTTAAATTCAATGTAGTCTTTTTTGAGATGTCCTAAGCCCATACCAAAAGGAAAGTGATGAATCAATTGGATGGTACAACCACCTTTATTTCCCATTTGTTTCAAATCATACAAGTTTACTACCTTCATGATTAACTCCTTTATCTAGTTTGTCGCATCGTTTAAGTCTGGTAACGATAAACTCCGTGTCTGTTAGAAAATTCTCACACACGTCTTGTGCCAGTTGCCCTTCACAGGGAAATACTCTCAGTCCCTACTTACACAGGCACGCTAATCAAGACGGAGTGAATTCAATTTTCAAAGAACAGGTAGCTTTATTATAGATAAGAGTAGTTGAAATTTTTATCACATTTTTTATTTTCCTGTAGAGCTAAATTCATACTAAACAAAGATTTTGAAATAAAAGACTAACATTGTTACATAACGTTAGCATTTCATTTCCCTAAAATAAGCTAATTTTTACCAGAAAAAATAGCATAAAAATCTAGTTATCCGCATAAAAACTGGACTTATCACACTTTATCAAGGTCAAAACCACTCAATTTACTACTAATTTACTACTTATGAATGAGCTTTGATACGACGATTTATCCTTGAAAAGTGAAGATATAAAGATACTTCCAATAAAATTTGAATATTTAATAGGTAGACACTTCAAAAAATGAGGTGTCTATTTTTTTACCCGATTTTGAAAGGAAGTGAACTTATGAAAACAAAAAATCAAGAATCAAAAGGTCGTTCCCCACTCTTTAAGACCATCAAACATTCATTCAGCCAATAAAAAAGAAAGGATAGGTAAAAATATGGAACTTAAATTTGTGATTCCCAACATGGAAAAAACATTCGGCAATTTAGAATTTGCTGGCGAGGATAAAGTCGTTCAGCGAAGAATCAACGGACGGCTAACTGTCTTATCAAGAAGCTATAATCTCTATTCTGATGTTCAAAGAGCAGATGATATTGTGGTGGTGCTTCCTGCTGAAGCTGGCGAAAAACATTTCGGCTTTGAGGAACGTGTGAAGTTAGTCAATCCACGTATTACCGCAGAGGGCTACAAAATCGGCACTCGTGGTTTTACAAATTACCTTTTACATGCTGACGACATGATAAAAGAATAAAGAAAGAGAGGAAAAATGATGAGATTAGCAAATGGCATTGTATTAGATAAAGACACGACTTTTGGAGAATTGAAATTCTCTGCTCTACGTCGTGAAGTGAGAATCCAAAATGAAGACGGGTCGGTTTCAGATGAAATCAAGGAACGTACCTATGACTTAAAATCCAAAGGACAAGGACGCATGATTCAAGTAAGTATTCCTGCCAGCGTGCCTTTGAAAGAGTTTGATTATAACGCACGGGTGGAACTTATCAATCCCATTGCGGACACCGTTGCTACTGCCACCTATCAAGGAGCAGATGTTGACTGGTATATCAAGGCAGACGATATTGTGCTGACAAAGGATTCTAGTTCATTCAAAGCTCAACCACAAGCAAAGAAAGAACCGACACAAGACAAATAGTCGCTAGGTAGAAAGGAGACTTTTTCGCATGAAACAGCGTGGTAAAAGGATTCGCCCATCTGGTAAAGATTTAGTCTTTCATTTTACGATAGCGTCACTCCTGCCTGTTTTCCTGCTGGTTGTCGGACTGTTTCATGTGAAGACAATCCAGCAGATCAACTGGCAGGATTTTAACCTATCACAAGCAGATAAGATTGACATTCCCTATTTAATTATCAGTTTCAGTGTCGCAATTCTTATCTGCTTGCTGGTAGCGTTTGTATTCAAACGGGTTCGCTATGATACGGTTAAACAACTTTACCACCGTCAAAAACTGGCAAAGATGATACTTGAAAACAAGTGGTATGAATCTGAACAGGTCAAAACAGAGGGTTTCTTTAAAGATAGTGCTGGTCGTACAAAGGAAAAGATAACCTACTTCCCTAAAATGTATTATCGACTTAAAAATGGCTTGATACAGATACGGGTGGAAATCACTTGGGAAAATATCAAGACCAACTCTTACACTTGGAAAAGAAATTAGAGAGTGGCTTGTACTGTGAGCTGACGGATAAAGAGTTAAAGGATTCCTATGTGGAATATACTTTGCTCTATGACACCATAGCCAGTCGTATTTCTATTGATGAAGTAGAAGCTAAAGATGGTAAACTTCGCTTAATGAAAAACGTATGGTGGGAATATGATAAGCTCCCTCATATGTTGATTGCTGGTGGTACAGGTGGCGGTAAAACTTACTTTATACTGACACTGATTGAAGCCTTGCTTCATACAGATTCAAAACTGTATATTCTTGACCCGAAAAATGCTGATCTTGCGGACTTAGGTTCTGTGATGGCAAATGTCTACTATAGAAAAGAAGACTTGCTTTCTTGCATTGAAACATTCTATGAAGAAATGATGAAACGTAGTGAGGAAATGAAGCAGATGAAGAACTATAAGACTGGCAAAAATTATGCTTACTTAGGTCTCCCGGCACACTTCTTAATCTTTGATGAATACGTCGCTTTCATGGAAATGCTGGGAACAAAAGAAAACACCGCAGTTATGAATAAGCTGAAACAGATTGTCATGTTAGGTCGTCAAGCTGGCTTCTTTCTAATACTGGCTTGTCAACGTCCAGACGCAAAATATTTAGGCGACGGAATCCGTGATCAGTTTAATTTCAGAGTGGCTTTAGGTCGTATGTCTGAAATGGGCTATGGCATGATGTTTGGCAGTGACGTACAAAAGGATTTCTTCTTAAAGCGAATCAAAGGTCGTGGCTATGTTGATGTAGGAACAAGTGTCATATCAGAGTTTTATACTCCCCTTGTACCAAAAGGATATGATTTCTTGGAGGAAATTAAAAAGTTATCCAACAGCAGACAGTCCACGCAGGCGACGTGCGAAGCGGAAGTCGCAGGTGTGGACTGATCTTGCTGGCTGGTGTGGCAATAGCCACGCCAGCACTTAACCCCCCGTATCTAACAGGGGGGTACAAATCGACAGGAAACAGTCAAAAAAACATTAGAAAATCCTTTGGTTACAAGGGATTTACAAAATTTCAGCGTATGTCAAATGGGCTTTAAAAGTTGACATACGCCTTTTTGATTGGAGGGATTTTTACTGAATGAACAAACTTGGTTACAGCATTTAAAAGAAAAACGCTTGGCTTATGGACTATCTCAAAACCGTTTAGCTGTTGCGACTGGTATTACAAGGCAGTATCTAAGCGATATTGAAACAGGAAAAGTCAAGCCATCAGAGGATTTACAGCAGTCCCTTTGGGAAGCTCTGGAACGCTTCAATCCCGACGCTCCCCTTGAAATGCTGTTTGATTATGTAAGAATTCGCTTTCCGACAACAGACGTACAGCAGGTGGTCGAAAACATCTTACAACTGAAACTGTCCTATTTTCTTCATGAGGACTATGGTTTCTATTCTTATTCAGAGCATTATGCTTTAGGCGACATATTCGTCCTTTGCTCCCATGAACTGGACAAAGGAGTTCTGGTGGAATTGAAAGGTCGTGGGTGCAGACAATTTGAAAGCTATCTTCTGGCACAACAAAGAAGCTGGTATGAGTTCTTTATGGACGTTTTGGTGGCTGGCGGTGTGATGAAACGCCTTGACCTTGCCATTAACGATAAGACAGGGATTTTAAATATCCCTGTACTCACTGAAAAGTGCCAACAGGAAGAATGTATCTCCGTCTTCCGCAGTTTTAAAAGCTATCGCAGTGGCGAACTGGTACGCAAAGAGGAAAAGGAATGTATGGGAAACACCCTCTATATCGGTTCATTACAAAGTGAAGTTTATTTCTGTATCTATGAAAAGGACTACGAGCAGTACAAGAAAAATGATATTCCCATTGAAGACGCTGAAGTAAAAAACCGTTTTGAGATTCGATTGAAAAATGAGCGTGCTATTATGCAGTCCGTGATTTACTCGTCTATGACAATCCAGAGCATACCGCCTTTAAAATTATCAATCGGTATATCCGTTTTGTAGATAAAGACGATTCCAAACCTCGTTCTGATTGGAAACTGAATGAAGAATGGGCTTGGTTTATTGGGAACAATCGTGAACGATTAAAACTAACCACAAAACCAGAGCCTTACTCCTTCCAAAGGACGCTGAACTGGCTATCTCATCAAGTTGCCCCGACCTTAAAGGTTGCGATTAAACTTGATGAAATCAACCAGACGCAGGTTGTAAAAGACATTCTCGACCATGCGAAACTGACAGACCGACACAAGCAGATTTTGAAGCAACAGTCAGTAAAAGAACAGGACGTGATAACAACAAAAAAATAACTCAAATACAAATTCATTGAATATAGAGAGGAGAACATTTTTATGAATTTTGGACAAAACCTTTATAACTGGTTTCTATCAAACGCTCAATCACTGGTGCTTTTAGCAATCGTTGTGATTGGCTTGTATCTTGGCTTCAAGCGTGAGTTTAGCAAACTGATTGGCTTTTTAATTATTGCGATTATTGCGGTTGGCTTAGTCTTCAACGCTGCTGGAGTAAAAGACATTTTACTAGAGCTATTCAATCGCATTATTGGTGCTTAAATAAAACCGTTCTTTTGTGGAATATAAGTGGTTTTCTTATGTTCCGCAAAGGAATGGTACACCAAACGAAGTGCGGTAGGGATTTTTGAATCTCTACAAAGAAAGGACGTGAATATATGGACGATATGCAAGTCTATATTGCGAATTTAGGCAAATACAATGAGGGCGAATTGGTCGGTGCGTGGTTTACCTTTCCCATTGACTTTGAGGAAGTCAAAGAGAAAATCGGCTTGAATGATGAATATGAGGAATACGCCATTCATGACTACGAGTTACCCTTTACGGTTGACGAATACACTTCCATTGGCGAACTCAATCGACTATGGGAAATGGTATCGGAATTACCCGAAGAATTACAATCGGAGCTATCTGCTCTGCTCACTCATTTTTCAAGCATTGAAGAACTAAGCGAACATCAAGAGGATATTATCATTCATTCCGATTGTGATGATATGTATGACGTGGCACGCTACTACATTGAAGAAACGGGTGCTTTAGGCGAAGTACCAGCTAGTCTTCAAAACTATATTGATTATCAAGCCTATGGTCGGGATTTAGACCTTTCAGGAACGTTTATCTCAACCAATCATGGAATTTTTGAAATCGTCTATTAAATCTGTCGGTACATTACTACTGGCAGATTTTCTATTTTACGGGGTGGCTCAATCAGCTACCCCTATTTTTTATGAAAGGATTGATTACATGAAGAAAATACGAAGCTATACCAGTATCTGGTCTGTGGAAAAGGTACTGTATTCTATCAATGATTTTAGACTTCCGTTTCCCATAACCTTTACGCAAATGACATGGTTTGTCGTGTCACTCTTTGCAGTGATGATACTTGGCAACTTGCCCCCTCTTTCCATGATAGAGGGAGCATTTCTCAAATACTTTGGGATTCCTGTGGCTTTCACATGGTTTATGTCTACAAAAACTTTTGATGGTAAAAAGCCTTATGGATTTTTGAAGTCTGTCATTGCTTATGCACTGCGACCAAAGCTGACCTATGCAGGAAAAAAAGTAACGCTTGGCAGAAACCAGCCACAAGAAGCCATTACAGCAGTTAGGAGTGAATTTTATGGCATATCCAATTAAATACATTGAAAACAATCTCGTCTGGAATAAAGACGGGGAATGTTATGCTTACTATGAGCTTGTTCCTTACAATTACTCATTTCTAAGTCCAGAACAGAAAATACAAGTGCATGATTCTTTCAGACAGCTTATCGCACAAAATCGTGATGGCAAAATTCATGCTTTACAAATCAGTACAGAATCCAGCATACGTTCTGCACAAGAGCGTTCCAAAAATGAAGTCACTGGCAAGCTCAAAGCGGTTGCCTATGACAAAATCGACCAACAGACAGACGCTTTAATATCCATGATTGGCGAAAATCAAGTGAACTACCGTTTCTTTATCGGCTTTAAGTTGCTTCTCAACGATCAGGAGTTTTCTATGAAAAGTCTTACCGTTGAAGCAAAAAATGCTTTGTCTGATTTTGTCTATGATGTGAACCATAAGCTGATGGGCGATTTTGTTAGTATGAGTAATGATGAAATCCTGCGTTTTCAGAAGATGGAAAAGCTCTTAGAAAATAAAATCTCTCGTCGTTTCAAAATCCGCAGGTTAGATAAGGACGACTTCGGCTATCTGATTGAACACCTTTACGGACAGACAGGCACTGCCTATGAAGAGTATGAGTACCATCTATCAAAGAAAAAGCTGGATAATGAAACGCTGATTAAATACTATGACTTGATTAAGCCTACTCGCTGTTTGGTGGAAGAAAAACAGCGATATTTGAAAATCCAGCAGGAAGATGAAACCGTCTATGTAGCTTACTTTACCATTAACAGCATTGTCGGAGAACTGGACTTCCCGTCCTCTGAAATCTTCTACTACCAGCAACAGCAATTTACATTCCCGATTGATACGTCAATGAATGTGGAAATTGTAGCGAATCGTAAAGCCCTATCTACTGTCCGCAATAAAAAGAAAGAACTGAAAGACTTGGATAACCACGCTTGGCAAAGTGATAATGAAACCAGCTCCAATGTGGCGGAAGCTCTGGAAAGTGTGAATGAGCTGGAAACCAATTTAGACCAAAGCAAGGAATCTATGTACAAGCTGTCTTATGTGGTAAGGGTATCAGCAAATGATCTTGACGAACTCAAACGTCGTTGTAATGAAGTGAAAGATTTTTATGACGATTTAAGCGTAAAACTGGTACGACCATTTGGGGATATGCTCGGCTTACATGAAGAATTTTTACCTGCCAGCAAGCGTTATATGAATGATTATATTCAATACGTGACCTCTGATTTCCTCGCTGGTTTAGGTTTTGGTGCTACTCAAATGCTGGGGGAAAATGAGGGGATTTATGTTGGCTACAGCTTAGATACTGGACGCAATGTCTATCTGAAACCTGCTCTTGCCAGTCAAGGGGTTAAGGGTTCAGTAACCAATGCGTTAGCGTCGGCTTTTGTTGGTTCGCTGGGTGGTGGTAAATCCTTTGCGAATAACCTTATCGTCTATTATGCGGTGCTTTATGGGGCACAAGCAGTGATTGTAGACCCAAAAGCAGAACGTGGCAGATGGAAAGAAACCTTGCCAGAGATTTCCCATGAAATCAATATCGTCACTCTGACTTCTGATGAGAAAAACAAAGGCTTACTTGACCCTTATGTGATTATGAAAAATCCCAAAGATTCTGAATCACTGGCTATTGATATTCTGACATTCCTTACGGGGATTTCCTCTCGTGATGGGGAACGCTTCCCAATCCTTAGAAAAGCCATTCGTGCAGTAACCAATAGTGAAGTACGAGGGTTGATGAAAGTGATTGAGGAATTACGGGTTGAGAATACGCCACTAAGTACCAGTATAGCCGACCATATCGAAAGTTTTACAGACTATGACTTTGCACATTTATTATTCAGTAATGGTTATGTGGAGCAGTCTATCAGCTTAGAAAAACAACTGAACATTATACAGGTTGCGGACTTGGTACTTCCCGACAAGGAAACTTCCTTTGAGGAATATACCACTATGGAGCTTTTATCCGTTGCTATGCTGATTGTCATTAGTACCTTTGCTTTAGACTTTATCCATACAGACCGAAGCATTTTCAAGATTGTAGATTTAGACGAAGCATGGAGCTTTTTACAGGTAGCACAAGGAAAAACACTATCTATGAAGCTGGTTCGGGCTGGTCGTGCTATGAACGCTGGGGTATATTTCGTGACCCAAAATACAGACGACCTCTTAGATGAAAAACTGAAAAATAACCTCGGCTTAAAATTTGCATTTCGTTCCACTGACCTTAACGAGATTAAAAAGACCTTAGCCTTTTTTGGTGTAGACCCAGAGGACGAAAACAATCAGAAGCGATTGCGTGATTTGGAAAACGGGCAATGCCTTATCAGTGATTTATATGGTCGTGTCGGTGTGATACAGTTCCACCCTGTATTTGAAGAACTGCTCCATGCCTTTGATACCAGACCACCTGTGCGAAAAGAGGTGTAAATGTGAAACCATCAATAGTAAACAGAATAAAATCAAACTGGACGCTGAAACGTCTAGGTAAAGTGGCAATGACAGTGGCTTTCACACTTGTGATTGCCATTTTTCTTTTAGCCATGCTGGGAACGGTGGTTCAAGCTGCGGGCTTGGTAGATGATACGGTCAATGTGGCAAATGAATACAGCCGATACCCACTTGAAAACTATCAACTGGATTTTTATGTGGATAATAGCTGGGGCTGGCTTCCGTGGAACTGGTCGGACGGGATTGGAAAACAGGTCATGTATGGACTATATGCCATTACCAATTTTATTTGGACAATCAGTTTGTATGTTTCCAATGCGACAGGTTACTTAGTACAGGAAGCCTATTCCTTAGACTTCATTTCCGCTACAGCAGATTCCATTGGTAAGAATATGCAGACCTTAGCTGGTGTGAGTGCAAACGGATTTTCAACAGAGGGTTTCTATGTTGGATTCCTCTTACTCTTGATTTTGGTTCTTGGGGTTTATGTTGCCTATACGGGACTGATAAAGAGAGAAACCACAAAGGCAATTCATGCCATTATGAATTTTGTGCTGGTGTTTATCCTATCGGCTTCCTTTATTGCCTACGCTCCCGACTACATTAAAAAAATCAATGACTTTTCATCAGACATCAGTAATGCCAGTTTATCACTTGGCACGAAGATTGTCATGCCCCATTCCGATAGTCAAGGCAAGGACAGAGTGGACTTAATCAGAGATAGCCTGTTTTCCATACAGGTTCAGCAACCGTGGCTACTGCTTCAATACAACAGTTCAGACATTGAAAGTATCGGTATTGACCGTGTGGAAAGCCTGCTCTCCACCAGCCCAGATTCCAACAATGGCGAAGACAGAGAAAAAATTGTTGCGGAAGAAATTGAAGACAGAAGCAATACCAATCTAACCATTACAAAGACCATTAACCGTTTAGGTACAGTCTTCTTCCTATTTGTCTTCAATATTGGGATTTCCATATTTGTATTCCTATTAACAGGAATCATGATTTTCTCGCAGGTACTTTTTATCATCTATGCTATGTTTCTGCCTGTGAGCTTTATTTTAAGCATGATTCCATCATTTGATGGTATGTCAAAACGAGCCATAACAAAGCTCTTTAATACCATTTTGACACGAGCTGGAATCACATTGATTATTACGACAGCATTTAGTATTTCAACCATGCTCTATACCTTATCGGCTGGTTATCCGTTCTTTTTGATTGCTTTTCTACAGATTGTGACCTTTGCAGGAATCTACTTCAAGCTGGGCGATTTAATGAGTATGTTTTCTCTACAGAGTAACGATTCTCAAAGTGTGGGAAGTCGTGTGATGAGAAAACCTCGTATGCTTATGCACGCTCACATGCACCGTCTACAGCGGAAACTTGGACGTTCCATGACTACTCTAGGAGCTGGGTCTGCCATTGTTACAGGTAAAAAAGGACAGTCGGGTTCGGGGAGTTCTGCAAGGACACAAGCAGATCACTCCCGACCAGACGGAAAGGAAAAATCAACACTTGGAAAACGTATCGGTCAAACCATCGGTACAGTAGCTGATACCAAAGACAGAATGGTAGACACTGCTAGTGGTTTGAAAGAACAGGTTAAAGATTTGCCGACCAATGCAAGATATGCAGTATATCAAGGAAAATCCAAAGTAAAAGAGAATGTCCGTGATTTAACCAGTAGTATTTCTCAAACCAAAGCGGACAGAGCCAGTGGACGCAAGGAACAGCAGGAACAAAGGCGAAAAACCATTGCGAAGCGTTGCTCTGAAATGGAACAGGTCAAACAGAAAAAACAGCCTGCTTCTTCTGTTCATGAAAGACCGACTACAAGACAAGAACAATATCATGATGAACAGACCTCAAAACAGTCTAATATTCAGACTTCATATAAGGAATCTCAACAAGCCAAACAAGAGCGTCCAGCAGTTAAGTCCGATTTTTCAAGTCCAAAAGTGGAACGCCAAGGCAATACCGTTCAAGAAAAAACCGTTCAAAAGCCAGCAACTTCAACCACTACAGCAGATAGAACTTCACAACGTCCAATCACAAAAGAACGTCCGTCTACTGTTCAAAGAGTACCACTACAAAATACAAGAAGTAGACCACCAATCAAAACCGCCACCATTAAGAAAGTCGGTAAGAAACCATGAAGTTGAAAACTTTAGTGATTGGTGGTTCTGGATTATTCTTGATGGTCTTCTCACTGCTTCTGTTTGTTGCCATTTTATTTTCAGATGAACAGGACAGCGGAATTTCCAATATTCATTATGGAGGTGTGAATGTTTCCGCAGAAGTGCTGGCTCATAAGCCTATGGTAGAAAAATATGCCAAAGAATATGGCGTTGAAGAATATGTCAACATACTTCTTGCGATTATACAGGTGGAATCGGGCGGTACTGCGGAAGATGTTATGCAGTCCTCGGAATCCCTCGGTCTTCCACCTAATTCATTGAGTACAGAAGAATCCATTAAGCAAGGTGTGAAGTATTTCAGTGAATTATTAGCCAGTAGCGAAAGGCTCAGTGTAGATTTAGAATCGGTTATCCAGTCCTACAATTATGGTGGTGGTTTCTTAGGGTATGTGGCTAATCGTGGAAATAAATATACCTTTGAACTGGCTCAAAGTTTCTCAAAAGAGTATTCAGGTGGCGAAAAAGTGTCTTACCCCAATCCCATAGCCATACCTATCAATGGGGGCTGGCGATACAACTATGGCAATATGTTTTATGTGCAACTGGTAACGCAGTATCTTGTCACAACAGAGTTTGATGATGATACGGTACAAGCCATCATGGACGAAGCACTGAAATATGAGGGCTGGCGATACGTTTACGGTGGAGCTTCCCCGACTACTTCTTTTGATTGTAGCGGACTGACACAATGGACGTATGGAAAAGCTGGAATTAACTTACCACGAACCGCACAACAGCAATATGATGTGACCCAGCATATCCCACTATCGGAAGCACAAGCTGGCGATTTGGTTTTCTTTCATTCTACCTATAACGCTGGCTCTTATATTACTCATGTTGGGATATACCTTGGCAATAACCGTATGTTTCATGCAGGCGACCCAATCGGTTATGCCGACTTAACAAGCCCCTACTGGCAACAGCATTTAGTGGGAGCAGGACGAATCAAACAATGAGAAAGGAAGATTTAATGATGAAATTTAGAAAAAATCAGAATAAAGAAAAACAGATACCAAAGGAAAAGAAACCTCGTGTCTACTATAAGGTCAATCCTCATAAAAAGGTTGTGATTGCCTTGTGGGTACTTTTAGGGCTTAGTTTCAGCTTTGCGATATTCAAGCACTTTACAGCTATAGATACTCATACTATTCACGAAACAACTATCATAGAAAAGGAATACGTTGATACTCATCATGTAGAAAATTTTGTAGAGAACTTTGCGAAAGTCTACTATTCATGGGAGCAATCCGATAAGTCCATTGATAATCGAATGGAAAGTCTAAAAGGCTATCTGACAGATGAACTTCAAGCTCTCAATGTTGATACAGTACGCAAAGATATTCCTGTATCGTCTTCTGTAAGAGGATTTCAGATATGGACGGTAGAGCCAACTGGCGACAATGAGTTTAATGTAACCTACAGTGTAGACTAGCTCATTACAGAGGGAGAAAATACAAAGACCGTCCACTCTGCTTATATAGTGAGTGTCTATGTAGATGGTTCTGGAAATATGGTACTGGTTAAGAATCCGACCATTACCAACATACCTAAGAAATCAAGTTATAAACCAAAAGCCATTGAAAGTGAGGGGACGGTTGATTCCATTACAACCAATGAAATCAATGAGTTTTTAACGACGTTCTTCAAGCTCTATCCTACAGCGACAGCCAGTGAACTTTCCTACTATGTGAATGACGGGATATTAAAACCAATCGGAAAAGAGTACATCTTTCAAGAACTGGTAAATCCTATTCACAATCGTAAGGATAATCAAGTCACGGTATCGCTGACAGTGGAGTATATCGACCAGCAGACCAAAGCAACGCAGGTATCTCAATTTGATTTGGTACTTGAAAAGAACGGGAGTAATTGGAAGATTATAGAATAACAAATATTGGTACATTATTACAGCTATTTTGTAATCACGTACTCTCTTTGATAAAAAATTGGAGATTCCTTGACAAATATGCTCTTACGTGCTATTATTTAAGTATCTATTTAAAAGGAGTTAATAAATATGCGGCAAGGTATTCTTAAATAAACTGTCAATTTGATAGTGGGAACAAATAATTGGATGTCCTTTTTTAGGAGGGCTTAGTTTTTTGTACCCAGTTTAAGAATACCTTTATCATGTGATTCTAAAGTATCCAGAGAATATCTGTATGCTTTGTATACCTATGGTTATGCATAAAAATCCCAGTGATAAAAGTATTTATCACTGGGATTTTTATGCCCTTTTGGGTTTTTGAATGGAGGAAAATCACATGAAAATTATTAATATTGGAGTTTTAGCTCATGTTGATGCAGGAAAAACTACCTTAACAGAAAGCTTATTATATAACAGTGGAGCGATTACAGAATTAGGAAGCGTGGACAAAGGTACAACGAGGACGGATAATACGCTTTTAGAACGTCAGAGAGGAATTACAATTCAGACAGGAATAACCTCTTTTCAGTGGGAAAATACGAAGGTGAACATCATAGACACGCCAGGACATATGGATTTCTTAGCAGAAGTATATCGTTCATTATCAGTTTTAGATGGGGCAATTCTACTGATTTCTGCAAAAGATGGCGTACAAGCACAAACTCGTATATTATTTCATGCACTTAGGAAAATGGGGATTCCCACAATCTTTTTTATCAATAAGATTGACCAAAATGGAATTGATTTATCAACGGTTTATCAGGATATTAAAGAGAAACTTTCTGCCGAAATTGTAATCAAACAGAAGGTAGAACTGTATCCTAATATGTGTGTGACGAACTTTACCGAATCTGAACAATGGGATACGGTAATAGAGGGAAACGATGACCTTTTAGAGAAATATATGTCCGGTAAATCATTAGAAGCATTGGAACTCGAACAAGAGGAAAGCATAAGATTTCAGAATTGTTCTCTGTTCCCTGTTTATCACGGAAGTGCAAAAAACAATATAGGGATTGATAACCTTATAGAAGTGATTACGAATAAATTTTATTCATCAACACATCGAGGTCAGTCTGAACTTTGCGGAAAAGTTTTCAAAATTGAGTATTCGGAAAAAAGACAGCGTCTTGCATATATACGTCTTTATAGTGGCGTACTGCATTTGCGAGATTCGGTTAGAATATCGGAAAAGGAAAAAATAAAAATTACAGAAATGTATACTTCAATAAATGGTGAATTATGTAAAATCGATAAGGCTTATTCCGGGGAAATTGTTATTTTGCAGAATGAGTTTTTGAAGTTAAATAGTGTTCTTGGAGATACAAAGCTATTGCCACAGAGAGAGAGAATTGAAAATCCCCTCCCTCTGCTGCAAACGACTGTTGAACCGAGCAAACCTCAACAAAGGGAAATGTTGCTTGATGCACTTTTAGAAATCTCCGACAGTGACCCGCTTCTGCGATATTATGTGGATTCTGCGACACATGAAATCATACTTTCTTTCTTAGGGAAAGTACAAATGGAAGTGACTTGTGCTCTGCTGCAAGAAAAGTATCATGTGGAGATAGAAATAAAAGAGCCTACAGTCATTTATATGGAAAGACCGTTAAAAAAAGCAGAGTATACCATTCACATCGAAGTGCCGCCAAATCCTTTCTGGGCTTCCATTGGTTTATCTGTATCACCGCTTCCGTTGGGAAGTGGAATGCAGTATGAGAGCTCGGTTTCTCTTGGATACTTAAATCAATCATTTCAAAATGCAGTTATGGAAGGGATACGCTATGGTTGCGAACAAGGATTATATGGTTGGAATGTGACGGACTGTAAAATCTGTTTTAAGTATGGCTTATACTATAGCCCTGTTAGTACCCCAGCAGATTTTCGGATGCTTGCTCCTATTGTATTGGAACAAGTCTTAAAAAAAGCTGGAACAGAATTGTTAGAGCCATATCTTAGTTTTAAAATTTATGCGCCACAGGAATATCTTTCACGAGCATACAACGATGCTCCTAAATATTGTGCGAACATCGTAGACACTCAATTGAAAAATAATGAGGTCATTCTTAGTGGAGAAATCCCTGCTCGGTGTATTCAAGAATATCGTAGTGATTTAACTTTCTTTACAAATGGACGTAGTGTTTGTTTAACAGAGTTAAAAGGGTACCATGTTACTACCGGTGAACCTGTTTGCCAGCCCCGTCGTCCAAATAGTCGGATAGATAAAGTACGATATATGTTCAATAAAATAACTTAGTGTATTTTATGTTGTTATATAAATATGGTTTCTTGTTAAATAAGATGAAATATTTTTTAATAAAGATTTGAATTAAAGTGTAAAGGAGGAGATAGTTATTATAAACTACAAGTGGATATTGTGTCCTGTATGTGGAAATAAAACACGATTAAAGATAAGGGAAGATACTGAATTAAAAAAATTCCCCCTCTATTGTCCGAAATGCAGACAAGAAAATTTAATTGAAATAAAGCAGTTCAAAGTAACTGTGATTACAGAGCCAGACGCAAAGACGCAGAGCCGATAAAATGAGATTAATACAATCTCATTTTATCGGCTCTTTCCGTTATGTATGGATTCTTTTAATTAGTCTTCGATGTTTCTTGCTTCGTTGATACCGCTGGCTAAAGATTCCATTAAGGATAGTTCTTTGTCTGTAAAGCTATCCATGTATTTCTCTATCTGTAATCGTCGGGTGCTTTTTACCAAGTTATTAGCAGGTAAGAAAAATTCATCAACGGAAACATGAAGTAACGATACAAGGTCATAAAGAACTTGTATGCTGGGGTGTTGCCCTTTATTTTCAATATTAGTTAAGTACCGTGGGTCAATTTCAATCAATGCTCCCACTTGTTCACGAGTTAAACCTCGTTTCAATCGAGCTTCTTTAATGGCTAAACCAAAGGCTCTAAAATCATATTTATCTTCTTTTTTACGCATAGTAGACCACCTCTATACATTTTATTGTTCCTACTGAATTAAAAACAGGTATAGAAAAACGTGTTATATGGTTTATAGGTTTATATTTAATAAAAAGCACTACTAAACGCCAATAAAAAAAACCGTTATATGGTAGTGCTATTTACGCTGTTAAAATATTGTATATTACTTCCAAATGGCGGTTTGTTGGAGGTCAACGTCGCCATGAAGTACATCATATACAATAAATTTCCTTACATTGGGTTCTTGTCAAAAAAAGTCGTCTATCTGCAATAGATAAGTACGTCCACCAATGTGGTTTTATAAATCATATAGATAGAATAACAGAAGCATGTAAACAGAGAAATAAATCTGTTTATATGCTTTTTTGGCTATTCAGAACTTTTTTACAAAGTTTATTTATCAGTAATGCAACAAATCCCCCTTTCACATTGGGACTAAGAGTGAAAGGAGATAAACGAGCAAGGCTCACTTCCTTTCCTAGACAGAAAGGGGGTGAGAAACATGAAACCATCTTCTTTTCAGACCACAATAGAAAATCAGTTTGACTATATCTGTAAACGTGCTATGGAAGACGAGCGAAAGAATTATATGCTTTATCTTTCAAGGATTGCAAAGCGTGAGGTGTCCTTTTCGGATGTTGGCGATTATCTTGTTAGCCAGTTTGCGACAACAGATAACTATTCAACTGACTTTCAGATTTTTACACTCAATGGGTTATCAGTAGGCGTTGAAAATGATTTGTTGAGTGAAGCATTACGTGAGTTGCCAGACAAGAAACGTGAAATTCTACTGCTGTTTTACTTTATGGACATGAGCGATTCAGAAATTGCAGACCTGTTGAAATTGAACCGTTCTACTGTCTATCGGCATAGAACCAGTGGACTAGCCTTAATTAAAAAGTTTATGGAGGAATTTGAAGAATGAAAACACAATATCCTATGATTCCCTTTCCTCTCATTGTAAAGGCAACAGATGGCGATACCGAAGCGATTAACCAGATTCTACATCATTACAGAGGGTACATAACGAAGCGTTCCCTACGACTTATGAAAGATGAATATGGCAATCAAAGTATGGTCGTTGATGAAGTCTTACGTGGAAGAATGGAAACCAGACTGATTACAAAGATTTTGTCATTTGAAATTAAGTAATATCCTCTCTCCTTTCGTGGAAGCGTGCTAAACCATTCCACGCTTCCCGAACAGGGAGGTTTGTTATTCCACCAAAGCATATTGAGCTTTCAATGTGTTTTGATAGGCTAACGAGCCATTGTTCTTTGAAAACTGAATAAAAGTAATCGAATACGTTTCGATAAGAAAAGAGCCAACGGAACTAACCGCCATGACCTATCTTATAAAGATAGCGAGCGATTCATGTTAGTGATCCGAGAAGCAATCTTTAGCAGGATTGCCTGCAACGACATTCTTATCGTGATAATGATACTCCCATACAGTCAATAGTCCGAGCGTGATAAAACCGTCGCAGGCAATGAGTATGGCTACATGAGAACCATGCAGGGGTGGAACTCCCGTGAGCTTTGCTAAAGCTGTTCGATTGCTGGTAAAACAACTTTTATGAAATCCAAATAAGTGATTTGGAAAGGAGGATTTTATGAAGCAGACTGACATTCCTATTTGGGAACGTTATACCCTAACCATTGAAGAAGCGTCAAAATATTTTCGTATTGGCGAAAACAAGCTACGACGCTTGGCAGAGGAAAATAAAAATGCAAATTGGCTGATTATGAATGGCAATCGTATTCAGATTAAACGAAAACAATTTGAAAAAATTATAGATACATTGGACGCAATCTAGCGTCGCCAAAGGGTCTTGTATATGATAAAATAGTATTAAGTCGTATCAAGGCTCTTTCCATAAAGGAAAGGAGCAAATGCCATGTCAGAAAAAAGACGTGACAATAAAGGTCGAATCTTAAAGACTGGAGAGAGCCAACGAAAAGACGGAAGATACTTATACAAATATATAGATTCATTTGGAGAACCGCAATTTGTTTACTCGTGGAAACTTGTGGCTACAGACCGAGTACCAGCAGGAAAGCGTGATTGTATCTCACTTAGAGAGAAAATCGCAGAGTTACAGAAAGACATTCATGATGGTATTGATGTTGTAGGAAAGAAAATGACACTCTGCCAGCTTTACGCAAAACAGAACGCTCAAAGACCAAAGGTTAGAAAAAACACTGAAACTGGACGCAAATATCTTATGGATATTTTGAAGAAAGACAAGTTAGGTGTAAGAAGTATTGACAGTATTAAGCCATCAGACGCTAAAGAATGGGCTATTAGAATGAGTGAAAATGGTTATGCTTATCAAACCATCAATAACTACAAACGTTCTTTAAAGGCTTCATTCTATATTGCTATACAAGATGATTGTGTTCGGAAGAATCCATTTGACTTTCAACTGAAAGCAGTTCTTGATGATGATACTGTCCCTAAGACCGTACTAACAGAAGAACAGGAAGAAAAACTGTTAGCCTTTGCAAAAGCTGATAAAACCTACAGCAAAAATTATGATGAAATTCTGATACTCTTAAAAACAGGTCTTCGTATTTCAGAGTTTGGTGGTTTGACACTTCCAGATTTAGATTTTGAGAATCGTCTTGTCAATATAGACCATCAGCTATTGAGAGATACTGAAATTGGGTACTACATTGAAACACCAAAGACCAAAAGTGGCGAACGTCAAGTTCCTATGGTTGAAGAAGCCTATCAAGCATTTAAGCGAGTGTTAGCGAATCGAAAGAATGATAAGCGTGTTGAGATTGATGGATATAGTGATTTCCTCTTTCTTAATAGAAAGAACTATCCAAAAGTGGCAAGTGATTACAACGGCATGATGAAAGGTCTTGTTAAGAAATACAATAAGTATAACGAGGATAAATTGCCACACATCACTCCACATAGTTTGCGACATACATTCTGTACCAACTATGCAAATGCAGGAATGAATCCAAAGGCATTACAGTACATTATGGGACATGCTAATATAGCCATGACGCTGAACTATTACGCACATGCAACATTCGATTCTGCAATGGCAGAAATGAAACGCTTGAATAAAGAGAAGCAACAGGAGCGTCTTGTTGCTTAGTAGTACAAATGAATTTACTACTTATTTACCACTTCTGACAGCTAAGACATGAGGAAATATGCAAAGAAACGTGAAGTATCTTCCTACAGTAAAAATACTCGAAAGCACATAGAATAAGGCTTTACGAGCATTTAAGAAAATATAAAAAGATAATTAGAAATTTATACTTTGTTTGTCTAAAAAAGCAGCAAACTATAAACTAGTAGGTTCCACACCAAATGTAGACCCATACTTCCCCATAAGTCCGATTTATAGCGCACCATCCCTAAAAAGATCCCAAGTGAAACATATAAACACCAAGCTAGAATGGTTCCTGGATGATGTACTAAGGCAAATAAAACACTTGTCAAAGCAACTCGAATATCTAATTTTCTGACCAGGTTCCATAAAATTTCTCGATACAGAAATTCTTCAACCATACTCGCATTGATTAAGAACAATAAAAATGAAAACCAAGGAACCTGATGTTGAAGTCCAATTAAGTTTGCTTGATTCGTGGTTCCTTGAGCATGAATCAGACTAAAACATAGGCTTATAATCAGTAGGCTAACGAATCCAATACCAAGCCATTTCATCCTAGTTTTCATATTGACCTTGACCACTTGTTTTCGTTGGCCATACATCCATAAAAAAGAAATGAGCGACGCACAATAGAGAATCTGTAGTATGGTTAACTCACCAATACAAAGCAATTTCAGTAAGTATAGGGATACCAATAAGACATTTACTTGTTGGAATATATAAACTGGAATTATTCTTTTCATAGTTACCTCCGAAATAAATCTTCATAATCTAAATCTAATACCTGCACAATCCTTTCTACCCATGGACTTTGAGGCATTCGTTGTTCCATCTTGTAGTGGCGTATTTTTTGATACAAACGATTCAATTCACTTGGATAGTGAAACTCTCCCGCAAACATTTTTCTGGTTAACTCAATCCAGCTAATATTTCTTTCAGCCAAAATAATGGACAAGTTCTCCCAAAATCGTTCAGCCATATTGCTTCTCCTTTAACTAGATAAATAATGTGTTTGTGCCATGTAAATCAATTGTTTCGTATCTCTTGGCAATAGAGCTCTAGCCTCTTCCAAATTCAGATTTGGATAAACTCTCTTATTTGAAACCGCAAGAGGAAGCCTGATGCATAGTTCAGGATTTTTTAATATCATTTCAATGAAATCCGTTAATCTTAGATTGTCACGGTTCTTAAATCGTAATAAATTGGGAGATAGAAACTCAAAACAATCTGAAGAATAGCTCATCATCTCAATTAATTTATCCTTTGTCATTTCAGAAATCGAATGACAAGACACCTCGATGCCATACTTTTGAAAGAAATCCAAAAGAAGTTGATTTCTTTGGCTATTTTTACTTAGATAGAGATCAATCATGGGAGACCTCCCAAAGATTCGGTTCCATTTGATATTCTGAGACGATTAAGGAATCTAATGAATTTGAGAAGTTAATCGATTTCTTGTCTTCATCATAAGCTTTTACAGTTACTTGGGTTGTAAGTATTCCTTCTTTTCCCTCGGCTCGATAGCCTTGTCCATATAAAACAAAAACAAGATTCTGATTATCATCTACAAAGGCATCAACCCCATTCTTTATGTCTTGACTTTCAAGGAATTCCATAACGTTTTGAAGATAGGACTCGTAAAATAGTGGGTAGTTGTGTTTTTTATGGTAATCATCTAAAAATGTTACTTCAAACTCACATGGATAATTGGGCATCAAAAATAATTGTTCATCCAGCTGTTTGATTTCTGCATCATGTAATTCTGTTTCTAATTCATCACAATCTAGTATTGATTCTTTATTTAATGCTTTCATCTTTTTCCTCTATTTCTTTTAATTTCTTTGCGATCGCGGCAATCACAGGAACGGTTACACTATTACCAGCTTGTTTATAGAGCTGACTATTACTAGAGACTTTTCTCGCAGCTTCAAAAGCCCAATCAGGAAAGCCCTGCAAGCGAAAACACTCTTTAGGAGTGATTCGTCGTATCCTCAGACGGTAAAATTGTCCATCTATCAAGACACCAGCTACATGATAAACTTGTTTATCTTCTCCTTCATAGCTACCCACTACTCCCATTTGACCACTAGTTGTTAACGTATTCGCTATACCTTTTCCAACTCTACCACGCCGATACTGAGAACTTGGTCTTTCCAAATTGATTGAATCTCCAATCTCTGCTTGAGCGTATCCTTTTTTAGTTGCTTCCCTGACTTTTAAAAATTGGATTGGTTCTGGAATCAGTATTTTGGGAATTTTATCTCCTCCTTGCATCGTAGTCAGTGTTGGAGATAAGCCCTCACTTCCATAGACGCGACCGGTCTCCTTAAAGCTAGTGGGTAAATCTCCAACAACGACAATGCCATGACGATCCTGAGTATTTAAAGTAAACATCGGCTCTTGATTTTCCTTAAAGCGTCTACCATTTTGTCTCTTGTCTAATCTGTCTGGTGTCATACAAGGAATCGCAATCTTAAATCCTTCTCCTTTCCCACGAACTAAGGTTGGCGCAAGACCTTCTGAATAATAAACTTTACCGCTCATTCCACTTTTTGATGGATTCAAATTTCCTAATGTTTTTAAAATCTCAGAGTTAGTTGCTTGACCTTCTCGTCTGAAAGGAAATAAGAGTCTGGTACCTTTCTTTCTAGAATGTCCGATAATAAACACCCTCTCTCTGTTTTGGGGAACGCCAAAATCCTTACTGTTAAGCACCTGCCACTCAACATCAAACCCCAACTCATCAAGTGTGGTAAGGATTGTGGTGAACGTCCGTCCCTTATCGTGATTGAGTAGGCCTTTAACATTTTCAAGAAAAAGAAAACGTGGTTGGATTTGTTTGGCCGCCCGAGCAATTTCAAAGAACAAAGTTCCTCTAGTATCTTCAAATCCCAATCGTCTTCCTGCGATTGAAAATGCTTGACAAGGGAATCCCCCACAGATGATATCGACTTTCCCTCTAAGTTTTTTAAATTCATCATCTGAAACATTTCGTATGTCATGAAATTCTATTTCTCCTTCCGTTTGAAAAATGGATTTATAAGATTCTCTAGCAAATTTATCAATCTCACAAAATCCAATACACTCGTGTCCGACACTTTCCATTCCTAGTCGAAAACCACCGATACCTGAAAATAAATCAATAAATTTCATTTCTTGATTACCCCTTTCTGATCGACTATTAATGTCCAAAGAGTCAAACCACTTGAAATGAAAATGAGCATAACTAATATCCACTCGATTGGCGACATTTAACCACCTCCTTTTCTAACACGGTTATTCCAAACAGAGTACAAGCCGTTAAACACAAATTCAGCAAGTACTTCCGCACGTCTAACAAAGTGAACATTGTCAAGAGCATACTGATAGATTCTCTCAAAATCAGTCATAGCAATTTCACTGGCTGTTTCAGAAAAACCCTCTCGTCTAAATTGATCTTGTACCAATCCCCAAATATAATCTCGATCATATTTTGTGACCTTTTCTACTTTTCTTTTCAAAATATGTTGAGTATTCCTATCCTCCTCATCCTCAATAAATAATGAATCAGTCTCACTAACTTCAGTCTCACTAACTTCAGTCTCACTAGGGGCTGAATGTAAGACGGGGGCCGTTTCATTTTCAACCTGCCCTAGTCTTTTTTTAACACCAGGCCTGTCAGAATTAACTACTGGGGTAGAAGATAACTCCCCTAAATAAATCTTATTAGCTAGTCTTCCTTTCTCACTTGAAGACTGTTGGACTTCATCAATTAAGTCATATTCTTTAAGAATCTTTTTGATTGACAGTAATTTTGACTTCGAACAACCTAACAGTCTCATCAGTTTAGAATTAGAAAATACTAAATAAACCGCCCCTTCTTCATCTATCCAACCACGACTGAGAGATAATTCTAAACGATCTTTTAAAATAGAATAAGCCACCTTTACTTCTAGCTTCATATCCATATATTTCTCATCCTTAAAAAGAATTTTAGGTAATTTATAATACCGTTCTGAAGTTTGGTATTGATTTGCGGTAATTCGTTTCATAGCGCTCCTCCTAGTTCTTTGAGTATTAAATCTCCACTTGATTCCAATCGAACCAAGCCACTTTTTTCTAATTCAGCCATCAGAGAGATGGCTTCAACAATATCAATTCCCATTTCACGTACTAAAAATGAAATGACAATATAGCGTGATGATTGTAATTCTTTTGTCATTTTCCCTCCTGAAAATAAAAAAAGGAGAACAATATTCAATTGTTCTCCACGATAAATTTGTTAAAAAGAAAAACCCTGCCAAATTAATTTTTGGTAGGAAACTAAATTAATTTATCAGTTTCTAAAATGTGTTCACGATTCTAAAAGGCTGATACTATAGTATTCCGAATTCTAATTGGTATATGCCTCTTATTTAAGAGTAACTGGACTCTACTATATAAATAGGAAGAGATAAGATAAAAAACTTACCAAATAAGCCTTTATGCGTTATACCTTACATATAATTTATACCATAAAAACACAAAAGTTTACACCTTTTGCCCCTTTTTTGCCCCCTGTTTTTTTAAAAAACTTCATCAAAACTCTTGACATTCTCGGTATACCGTGATATAATGTAATCAAGATAAGGAAAGGGGGTGATGAAATTGAACAAAGAAGATTGGCTTAGGTTACTTGAAAAGGCAATAGACAATATTCCTGAAACAGTAACTGCTATCGCAAGTCTAGTGACCGCAATAACGGTCGCAAGGCAAAACAAAAAGCGTAAACCGAAATCCCGCAAAAGAAAAGGTAAACGCTAAGAGGTGGGGGCGAAAGCCCCTCACACCTCTATTTTATCAAATAGAAAGAGGAAATGCAATGGTCAGTGCAATAGCTATTTTTATAATTGCAATCAATGTATATATTTATCTAAAAAATAAAAAGGACAAATAGGATGAGGAAAGTTATTCAAGAATTGTTAGACAGTTCGATGTCTACATCTACTATTTCGCAAGGTGCTGGAGTTCCGTGGACTACCGTTTCTGACCTCAGAAAAGGAAAAACAAGCATGGACAAAATGGCACTTCTCACAGCGGAAAAACTTTATGAATTTGCTACAACTGATAAGCAGTGATTTCGGTCACTGTTTTTATTATTGCAAACAAAAAAACCGCAAGCCTGAGCCTGCGGTTGGTGTAATCTAATTTGAAAGTCTTTCTGTTTTTATTTCGTGGTAATTAAGCCGTCTGGCTCAACTGTAAATGCAGCCTTATCTGCCAAGCGACCATCTGGAAGAAGCAGATAGTATCCTCCATTGTAAGGTACGAATGTGTTCGATTTCATATCGCCATTGACGGCATCCAGGTAATACCATTTTTCATAGTATTTCACCCAGCCAGTCTGCATAGCGCCATCACGATTAAAGTAGTACCATAATCCACCAATTTTCTTCCAACCAGTAACCATAGCGCCACTAGTATCAAACCAATACCAATATCCATCGATATGTTTTAACCAGCGCTCAGCATACATATAGCCAAGAGAATCAAAATAATACCAAGTATCTGCAATCTTTTCAAATTTTGAAGTAGGATACGAGCCGTCTTTACGACGCCACCACCAACCAGTGTCATCATGCTTCCAGCCTGATTCATCCTCTTCAGGCGGCACGATATACCCCACAATCGAATCAACAGAGCGCTCGTTATATCGACAAGGACCACCGACTTCCAAGAAATCAGCGTTCCCGTCAATATTTTGCTCAATCGTCTTGATTGTAGATCCGTCAGAGTCCTCATAGACAAGACCAGTATGGCCATAATTCACTCCATCGCCTGCCACAAAGTTCTTAACGAAGAACCAACCAGCTTTTGGATATTGAGCGCCATATACGACTTGCAAGCCTGCTGATTCTGCAGACCGTAGCAAATCAATCGCATTTCCCCATAGACGAGTGCCGAAATACTCGTAGATTCCGTAGCACGTCACATCAGCACATTGATAGCCGTACATCTTATCATAGTCAACCCCAGTCCCTGCATCAGCGTGAGCCATGAGGTCGTTAATCATATCTTGTTTCTTAGACATTCGCATCATCTCCTTTCCAAGCGTCATTCATCTGCTTGACAGCTGACTCTACGAATGTATCAAGGTCTTTGTCAGTCATGCTGATGTTGTATTTTGTAAGCTCAGATCGGACTTTATCACGAGCTTGTTCTAGTTTTTCATCGCCCTTGTAGCCAGTCTCAGAGGCTACCTGCTCTACTGCATGTACGGCGTTTTTAGCTAGAATTTCAGCGATTTTTACAGCTTTTTCTCCACCCTCTTTGACGAGGTACTCCTTGAACGTTTTAACTGCGATAGCAAGCAAAATAATTGTAATGCTTACTGCTCCGTTTGCGATAATTTCACTAATTTGTTGCATGTGTTTTTCCTTTCTATTGTGGCAATGTTGTTGGCCATGGCTCGTCAGTTATATACGAGATGGCACTTACACGGATATCCCCAATGTCTCGGTCAGTTGGTACAGGGTTTAAAAACTGAAACCTTAAATGATTTTGGTCTGCATATCCTCCCAGATACCATGTACCATATATAATCCCATTGTCATTATATATGTTACCAATCAATGACGATGGACTTCTAAATCCTATAGGTATGCTATACCTAGGGACGATATAACAATTTCTTTCTCTATCTGACTCTTGAAGAATATAGCCTTGACCACCACGTCTTACAACCCCAAACCATCCCCATTGAAGCCCTCCAAATTGATAAGTAACTAGGTTATTAACCCGTCTTATTTTTACGAATGAGTCCCATAATTTTGAAGTGATATTCAACGTCCTCCAACCTGTGTCACCAATCAGTACACGCCAGCCTATGTTACCATTTCCGCTCTCTTTAATCCACTTAAGAGCCCCGTTAGTCACATTGACATCTACATAGGTTGTTCCAATTTCGGCTGTTATACGTCCTTCTGGTGAACCTGTGCCACGGATTTCATGGCCTACGTTGTCCGGTATCGGTAGAGTGACATTATTACCCCCGACAATGCCGATGGTATTTCCTGTCAAGGTCAGCTTTGGTTCAGGCTTTTGGTTCAGCGCCTTCACATCCCGACCGACCGCTTGAGCAAATTCCTCTAAATTGCTCATGACAATCACGCTTTCGCTGCGTTATAGGTTGCAACCAAGTCAAGATTGGCAAATTCGTCAATACGACGACCGAGGTCAGCCAGTTTTTGCACGACTGCGCCTTCAGTATCTCCACTCATTGCAGCAATCTTCTCAGCGATTTCTTTGAGTGTATTGAGGTTTTCAGGAACACCCTCGCCTAAAATATCGTTCTTAACTGCGGTTTTAGCTTGTTCAATCAATTGTGTGACTGTCGCATTGTCAATCTTGCCGTTAAGCAGTTGTTTCAATTCCTTGATGTCAACTCCGACCGCTTGTGCGAATGCCGTTAATTTTGTTGTGTCCATATTTCTACACCTTTCCTAAATTATAGTAAAAGAGCAAGTCAGGAAATTCCTGACTCACTATGCCATCACCACTTACAGTTTTTCCTGCAAGCTGCTTCTTGACTTCTTCAGCAATATCCAGCTCCTTAAGAGCATGAACTTCCTCTGTGACCAGATTCTTATCCGATTTTGTGATTTGGATTTGAGTCAAGGCATCACTGGGAAATACATACCCTGCAACAACTACCTCGATTTGATATGTGCCAGCAGGTAAAATCATGCCTAAATTGAAGGCGACTGCACCATTAGTCACGACTGCCGTCTTGCGTAATTGCTCCTGACCTCTCGTCAACGTGATAGATGCCTCTTGTCCTTCAAGCTGTGGAATAGGCTCATGATTTTCATCAAGCAAAGAAAAGGCAAATGTGGAAGCCACATCGCCTTGCTTGACTAGAAATCCACCGTCCACTTGTTCGAGATTGGTTGAATTAAGAACATAAGCCATTCTGCGCTCCTTTCTCGTCTTCAACTAAGATGTCGTCCCTAATCTGCAATGCTTCAAAATTGTTGTACAAGTGGTCAATGTAGCCATTGCCTCCAAGAGCTTTATAGCTTTTGTGCATATTTTCGACTACATAGAACTCATCCTTTGTGGTAAATCCACGTCGAATAGCTCTGCGAATATCACGATCAAGACGCATCCTCATCGTAACAAGGTGCGCCTCGTCGTGTAACTTCAGCTTCTCTTGAACTTCGTCAATTTTGGCGTTGCTGTCGCATGCAGTTTCTTGGACATCTTTGATTTTAACTTTAACATCATTCAACTCTGAAATGATTTGGTCTGTCTGTTCCTTGGATTTCTTTGGCATTTTATAGCCTAACCAAGCCACGACAATCGGCGTGGCAACTGGTAGCACGTTCATGAAGAAATGCTCTGTTGATTGTAAGACGTCCATAAAACACCTCTATTCCTTAGGCTCGTACTTCCATGCTGCGCCTGTTCCATCCATTTCAAGACGACCGTTACGAGCAAAGTCGCTGACAGATTCGCCATTGTAAGTAAATTCACGGTTAAGCTGAACCAAGACACGCTTACCTTCACCATTCACTTCAACGTGCGCTGGGTCTTCAATGGTAATCAAGTCATGAGCCATGTAATGCTTGCCAACCTCAGCAAGTGGAATCAACTCTACTAATTCCTTGTAGATAGTTCCATAAGCGATTGTCTTGCCTGCTACGGCATTTAAAACGACTGCATGGATGATTTTACCATAGCGGTCAGTTTCTTCTTGATTGTGCTTAACTGCTTCATCTGTCGCAGTCTGCTTCGCTTTAGTTTCAGCTAGTTGATGAGTTGCTTCTTCCAATTTAGCTTGTGTCTGAACGATTGCGCTCGCTGGGTCTAATTCAGCTTTTACAACATCAAGAACTGCCTGGATAAGCACTTCCTGACTTTCATGCGTGCGGTCACCACTTAACCCTGCTTGCTCATAGCTATAGCGTTGGCCATGTTCTTTCTTGATTGTAACAATCGTTACGTTTTCAGGTTGACGATAGTAAGGGGCATTTGCTAATTCGTAAGTTTGTGTCATGTTCTATTCTCCTTTTTGCATTTTTGCTTTTGTTTCTTCGAAAAGTTCTTTGAGTGCCTGGTCGTATTCCAAGACCTCGTTCATTACTTTTAACTCACTTGTTGCGAGTTGGTAGAACGACTCATTTTGAGCCGATTCTAACTCGCTTTTAGCTAGTTTAGTTGCTAGCGATTGTAACACTAGCTGATTGATTGCTTCATTCATGCTATTTTCTCCAATTTCTCCAATCGTTGATTTAATTCTTGAATTGCTTTGAGAGCCATCGTTGTCAATCTGAGATTGTCTAGATTCAGCGTGTCGCCATTTTCATAGACGAGTGTAGGATCCACTGCTTGAACCTCTTGAGCAATCAAACCAATCTTCGTGTGTGCTTGTCGTGGTCTGTCGTCTTGCTTCTTCCAGTCATATTCCTTGAACTGGAATTGCTGGATATAATCAAGAGCCTTGTGCTTACAGTCAACAATATTCTCCTTCAAACGGCTGTCCGAAAAAGTTTGTTTTATAATAGCCCACAAGCCATATGCAGTACCATTATATGTGTAGTAAATGTCGTTTGGTGCGTAATCTAACGCAACGGTCGACTGCCAGAACCCTAATTTTCCTGTTGTCACACTTCCTACTTTGCCTTTGCCTGTTTTCAGCCAACCTATTCCTTTAGTATTGATGTAACCTCGTACAGTCATAACAAACTCATCTGTATCGAGAGCAGTACCCCCTCGTGTTATATCATCGTCTCTGTAAACGAATAATCCATAAGGGACATTTTCCCCACGACCATAAGATCCGATGAACTGGACACCCAATCCATCCTTTGAGTTGATTGCACTAGGCACATTTATCTGCAAGCCTCCATTAACAGTATCAAGTGAGCCATACTCACCAATATTAATCCTCGTATGCCCTGTCAGTGTAGTACCTGATATGGTCCCTCCGTAGATTCTATCTCCGCTTAGCGTTCCTGTTGTTATTTGACTCGCATCAATCGAAATACTTCTAACACGATTAATGAAAGCCTGTTTCGCAAATAACAGACTTAAATAAGCTTCATTTGCTACAAGTTTATTAAATAAGGCTTGGTCTACTCTCAATTTGTCAGCGGTCACTGCCTCAGCATCTAATATCGTAGTCGTGACTGAACCTGCTTCAAAGTTAGCGGTCTTTAACTTGTCGACCATAGCAGACTTGATGACTGCTTTGTCAATCAGAGTCTCGCCTGTGATATGAGTCAGTTTACCAGCGATACGATTTTGACCATTAGCGCCCAGATTGATTCCTGAAATCAAATCGCCTGCACTATTGATATTCCGAACCGACCACGAGCCAGCGATTTGTCTTTGAACTGTTTTTAGGACTTCATTCTTAGATACCTCAACCTGAAACAACTGACTCGTCAGAGCCATGCGAGCGACCTTATTCGAAATGTCATTCTCGTTGCTACCGATAATGCGCTCATATAGCTGGCTTGTCTCTCGAACTCGCTGGAAATCCGTCTGGTTAGTCTTTCCAGCTATCTGAGAGGTAAGGTTTGCAAATCGGCCATCGACCGTCTGCTTGTACTGAGAGATTTTTGTAGCCATGTCATTGTTCGTCTGCGTGCTTATCGCACTAAATCGACGTTCAAGACCTCTCACATCCTCTTGATAAGCTGATTTCCCAACGTAATCTCTGGATATCTGCTCACGTACGGCGCTGACTTGACGAGCGCTCTCGTCTCGTGCATAACGTTGCAAGCTCTCTTGTCGCTGACCGTCCTTGCTGATGTAGGTCTCAACCGCGCCCATTTTAGTAAACAGACCATCTGCAGTGCTTTTAACTTCATTTAACTTAGTGCCGTACTGAGTCTTGAACGACTCAATCTGCTCAATAACAGTCTGTGATGATGACTTTAGATTATCAAGTTGAGTCTTCGCTCGCTCGCTAATATTCTTAGCTTCCTGAGCGAGTGATGCATTGGCACTAGACTGACGAAGGGCCTCTTCTGCCTTTCGTCTAGCTTCATTGATTGCTGCATTATCGAACGACTGGAACTTCTTGTCGATTTCGCTTGAGATATCTTGCTTGACTTCTTCGGCCTTGGCCTTGGCAAGTTCGAATTGTTCATTAAAATCTTTTTTGATTTTTGCGACTTTTTGGTCGAAACCTTTATCCGCTTCTTCGATTTGATTTTGGATTTGTTTTTCAAATTCGTTGAATTGCACAATCTTCTTCGTTATGCTTCCTGCATATGAATACTGCGCATCATTACCAGCTTTACTGTCTGCACTAATTCGACCACGCAGACCGCCCTTAAATGTGAATGATTGACTTAATATTGGCGATTTGAACGTCTCACCCGTGTTCGTCTTGATAGTCACCCATTCTCCCACATTAAGTAAGAGATGGCCTTGGTAGTTCAAGTTAAATGGATAGTATCGAATATCCTTGATTTTGTGATAAAGATTGTCCAAAATCGATTGAGTCATGAATAAATTATCCAATTCCAATGAGCGACCAGTACGCAATCCGACCGTGAGTGTTTCTTTATCCTTTTTGCAAGAAATACCAGCTATCTGATACTGAATCTCGCTCTTGGTCAATCCGTGCATAAAGTAGCTATCTGCTGTAATTGTGATACCCGAGTCAGTCAGTTCCTTGATTTCGAGTTTACCCTCTCGATTAAAAAAACAAGACATCCCGAGCATTTGAGAAGCAAGACTCAAAATATCTCTGAATGTCATTTTTTTATTTTTGGGAATCTGATCGATTCTGTAATTCATGGATGCAATGTCCATGTATTCATTTGCTAATGTAATACCTGTTTTTAGACAAATCTCTTTGATTACATGCCTGATTTCAGCTGGATAAGTCAAGTCCGTTACATGTTCACGGTTAAGCTTGAACATCCCGTCCATTAAATCAAGCTTGGTCGTTTTACGATTGCGGTCAATCTCAATATCGTTAATGAAATATTCACCCATTTTGACCCATTCGTAGGCTCCGTCTACTAAAAGGCCGATTTCAGGGTAAATCCTATCTAATTTATTGAAAGTAGTGATGATTCTTGTGAACATGATTTTACCGCTGCCTGCACATGTTCCGCCTGGCTTATAAGTGTCACCCTTGATATAGCCATAATCAAAACTTGCTTCTTTGATGTCACTAGATTGGTAATTGCCGACTCTAATAGCAAGAGTACGGTTCTTAGCAAACATAGCTTCATTGAATTTTTGTCGTCTGAATATATCCATGCTCTAACCTACCTTTCTATCAGATTAAATTTGACGCCAGACCAAGGTTTAAACTTCTCGGTGAAGGTATAGCTTGGAGCCGTCCTATCACTGACGTAGAAAGTCCCTGTTGTTTGACCTCTTACTGGATCAGGATAAGATACCTCAAAAAAGACCGCTGACACAGCATTTAAAAGCTGACTTATTTCTTCCTGAGTCAGCATACCCCATTCACAGTCTAATTTTCTCTTAATCGTGATACGGTCACGCACCATGTCACCGTTCGCATTGCGCCCAGTCTCTCCATCGATATCTTGAATACCTACTCGAAAAAATTTGGGAGGCTTAACAGCCACCCCATTAATAATTAAGCGTGCCATTTTACCTCCCTCTAAATGTTAAGCAAGACTTGTCCTGCACGTTCTTGTTCTCGATTGATTTCTTGGATGGCCACACGCCCCAATTCGTGTCCACCAATCATGATGACGATGTCACCACTACCGCTGAAGCCTCCGGATTGTGGCAATCCACCGCCCAAGGCATTGACTACCGCACCACCTACTACGCGCCCCATAGTTTGCAAGAATCCAGTATTTTCAAGAGGCATAACGACCTCTTTACCAGCTTCACCAATCATGGCTACAGTCGGACTATCAACAATACCACCACGGGCAAGACGAGGAAGGCTAACGTATCCAACGCTACCGACCCATCCTAATCCTGGAAGACCTCTGACAGTATCCAAAACTCCGTTAATCATGCCAATAAAACCATTGACTACGTTCTCGATAGTGCCAAGAACCGCATTGACTGCACTTCTGAAAGCCCCGCCTACAGCACTACCAACCTTTTGTCCAGCGTTAACAAAGATACTTTGAACCGTTGACCAAACACCGCTGAAGAAGCCACCAATTGAACTAAACGCATTCTTGAGTGCATTATAAGCGCTAGTGAACATATTTCCGAACCAAGCGGAAACGTTTGCAAGAGCACTTGTAACATCGTTCCATCTTTCGCCAAACCAAGAACCTAGTTTGCTAAAGATATTGGTTAGACCAGTCCATGCTTTTTGGAACATGTCCGTAAACCATGCCCCGATGTTAGCCAACGCATTAGTCACATCAGCCCAACGTTGTCCGAACCATGAGCCGATTGGTGTGAAGATATTAACGATAGCGTCCCATGCGCCTTGGAATACACCAGAAAACCACTCTCCGATACCAGAGAAGATGTTTACAATTGCGTCCCAACCTTCTTGGAATTTTTCGCTAAACCATTGACCTATTGGCTCAAAGATTTCTTGTAGTTTCGTCCATAGACCACTGAAAAAATCGCCAATTGCTTGACAAATACCACTGATAAAATCAGATAGTCCTTGCCATGCAGTTTTAGCGAACTCGACAACAGTGTCCCAGTTTTGGTAGAGTAAGACACCTACACCAATTAAAGCTGCAATAGCAGCAATAACTAAGGTTATCGGACTAGTCAAGACTGCAATAGCTCCATTGAGCGCCCACGTTGCAGCTGCTGCAATTCCTGCTGCAATCGATTGAGCGATTTCTGCCGCTGCTGCAAGCCCCATTTGTGCTGCATGAACACCCCAAGCTAGTGCTGATTTACCGAGTTCTAGAGCAGTTTTTCCTAATTGAGCTATCAATTTACCTGAATTGACTACAAAATCTTTTGCATACAACGCATTCAAATAGATGGTTTCTCCGAAGCTGACCAATTTATCAAATGTCAAAGCTTTCAAAGCTAGTCCTAGGCTTTTAATCCCGCTAACAATAAATGAAACCTTGCCACTTAATAGTTCGAATGCCCCTGCAAGTCCTCCAGCTTGTTCTGCCCACGCCAAGAATTTAATCCCCTGCCATGCAGTTGCAAGCGTACCAATCACATTAGCAATTACAGAGATAATCTCTTTATTTTCTTTGCACCAGTCAGAAAAAGCAGTAAAACCATCAGCTACAAGTTTAATTGTATCAGCTAGTAACTTCAATGCCTCTAGTATGATACCGCCTAGTAAATCAGCGACAGTTTCAATACTGATGCCGAACGTATTAGACAAGAACTCTGCAAAAGGCTTCCAACTTCCTTCCCAAAGAATTTGAATAATGTCGATTAGTCCGTTAAAAGCATTAGCAATAGAGTCAATAGCAGGGGCTACATGTTCATCGTAGACACTACTTAATCCATCACCGAACTTATCAACAACACTCTCAATAGTTTCAAATACTGGAGCTACAATGTCTAAAAGACTTTGAAGCATCGATGAAATTTTAGGAGCACTCGTCACAACGACTTTTTCAAAACCTTTAAACAAACTTCCTGATAATTTACTACCGACTTCAACAATGGTAGATGTCAAGCTTAATAGAGTTGACACAATAGCACTACCTATACGAACCGCACCAGTTGAAGTAATGACGTCGTAGAAAGCACTAGAAAAGGCCTGAGCGATATTCCCTACGGCCCCTGCAATGTTACCAATATTGTCAAACAAAGCGACTAGCGCCCTGATAATACGTTCTTTCTGCCTTTCGAGACCGTTAGCGATACTTTCAGTAAGAAGTACACCGATGCCGACTCCAATAGTCGCTAACGAACCTGCGATTTGTCCCAAAGCATAAGCGATTTTTTCGGTCATGCGATTAAAGGCATTTACAACTCTTGGATCAGTAGCTATTTCTTCAAGAGTTTTCTTGATTCGTTCTAAAGCAGCTTTGATACGTTCTAAACCTTCTGGTCTAAACGCTGCATCAAAACCTTTTTTAAAGAGGTCAAACAACCCTTTTAGCTTATCTCCGAGGCCGTCGAAAATGCTCTTGAACTGGTTGCCCATGTCGGTCAACTCGACTTCTGGCAAGATGTCTTTGAAAGGTCCGCCACCGCCTCCCTTTCCTTTACCACCTTTGCCACCGCCTCCTCCGCCACCAGAACCGCCTGCATCGTCGTCTTTTGGTTTTTGCAAGATGTTAATCTCATCAAATCCCAATAGACCAAGCAATTCTTTAGCAGCTTTCTTAGCGTTTTTGGCTGAGTCTCCAAGATTATCAGCAAGTCCTCCAGCCGAATCTCCAGCGTCATCAACAGCGTCAGCAAGGTCTCCTGCTCCGCCTGCAGCATCTTTCATGGCGTTACCCATGTCTCCGACTGCTCCACCAACTCCGTCTTTTACCGTAGCTTTCTTGTTGAACATCAAAGCAATAAACTCAGCGAGTTTAGCCGTCACATTCTTCAATACCATAGCAAAAGAGTTCAAAACAGGCATAATGGCATTTATAATCGGTAACATAGAGTTACCAAGGTTCAATGCTGCGTCCTTCATCAGAGACTTAAATAGACTGATACTACCGTTGACTGAGTTGGATAAGGTATCACCGTACTTGGCAGTAGCCTGTTCCATAATAGCCATAAGGCGGATTTGTTGCTGGGTTTGGTAGTCCAACTGTTGCCAACTTTGTCCGTTAGCAAAACGTTTAAAGGCTTCAGTAGACTCAATCATAGCCACATTAACGTTGATTCCTAGGTCTTCAATCGCTTCGGTGTTTCCTAGCAAACCTGAGCGAATACGCTCCATAACGTCTGTAATGCTACGACCTGAACCTTCAGCAACAACTGCCGATGTCTGCAACATTTTAGCTGTATAAGCGCTTAGCTTATCCGTATCTTTAATAAATCCAGAAAATAGGTTTGAGTAGACTGCACCGTAGTTGGTTGCCTCACCCACACCCATATTCATAGCGTTGGCGTTGTCGTTAACCCATTTTAAGAAAGATTGCGAGCTCTCACCCATCTGGCGCTTGATTTGGTTCATAGACGCTGACACTTCAAGAGCTGTCTGCGCTGAATACATCCCAACATCAAGCAATTTCTTACCAAGGATTGCAAAACCAGCGAATTTAGCCAGCTTGCCAAACGCACTACCGATAGAGTTCGACTGTTCACGAACTTTGGCAGTGGCATTCTTTACTTGGTCAGATGTCTCCTTGACCTGATTCTCGACTTCTTTCATCTTCTTCCTGAAAGGCGCTATCTCAGCGTCAATCATGACTTTCAATTCGTCAAGAGTTGCCATTCATTTCCTCCTTCCTTTTTCGATTGTGTCTCTCTGCAAATTCACGCATCCGTTCCTTATGTAACAAAAGCGCTTGTCTCTGTCGTTCCTGTTCTACCGCTTGCTGTTCTTCCACAAACAATTCAGGCGCATACTCCCAGAACTCAAAGACCTTAGCATCTTTGGATAACAATAAAGAAACGTGATTGGAAATCATCTGAGACAGTCTGTATGAGTCAATAATCTTTTCTTTACGCTCTTGGGTTTTAACACGGTTGTAGCTTTCAATCATTTCCCTGATTTCAAGCACCGTTAAATCCCAAAAATCAAGAGGCTTACCCCCAATGTCCAAAAACATAGGATAAAGCCTCTCAATAATCTGCGTTACCGTCAAGATTACTCGACTACTGTCATTTTCTTCTTGGAAGTTTTCTTGTTCTTGCTTCCTCGTGGAGTAAAACCCGATACTTCAAAGAGTGGCATTAAAACCTCTGTCATGAAGGTTGTTTGGTCTCCACCGTTATCCACGTATTCATCGTATAGATCATAGACATCCTCAAGAGAATACCCATTCTCATACTTTTGCAAGGCTCCATGAATCAAGAGCAATACAACTTTCAAAGGAGGCAAAGGAAACTCTTCGCCAGCCTCAGGCATAAAAATTTTCAGTAAGTTCATGCCGATTTTTTCTTCAACTTTTGCTGCTTGATGAGATGAAAGTCGTAGTTTCAACTCTTTCTCATCGCTAATCTTCCAAATCGAGTAAGGTAACGCCATTTAATTAACCTCCAATACCGTCTGTAAATTCCAACTCTGACTGCAAAGCAATTTTAAGGGTGAACTCGATAACGGCATTGACACCGCCACCGCCAAGCTTAACAGATACTTGACCTTCAAAACGAACTTTAGTGTTATCTGGGTAAGTTTGCTCAAAGAAAAGTTTTGTCTTGTTGTCTGCCGCTGTACGCAATACACGATAAGGTGCGGTTGCTCCGTCGTTCTTGTAAGAGAATTTGTACTCCAATTCCCCTGCGTCTCCAATACCGAACTCATACTTCTTGACTTTATCTTCAAGAGTAGTGTTCTCTACTTTTTCAGGCTCAATACCGAATTCAGGTACTTCCTTAAGTCCTGTAAGTTTTGTGTAAGTTCCTTTAGCTGTACCATAAGCTAACGTAATTCCATTTGCTAACATGTTTAATTCTCCATTCTAAATTGAAAAACAAGCTCTGAGTCTAAATCAACGACACCTTCAAAACGCATGACCTTATGTCTCAAATGAGACGGGTCTGGCACATCTTGGCAGTCGGTTCTTCGTAAACCTAAAGACTCAAAAATCTGATTGATTTTAACAGCTAAATCACTAGTGCTGGTATCATCAAAAATATCTACCTTGTAGCGGATAGATGATTTTTGTTCTTGGTCATCAAACCATTCACCGGGCTTGTTTTGTTCTTCTAAAAAAATAACGACTGGGAAAGTTTCCCAATCGCTAGGATAAGTATCAGTCACATTATCTGCGACCTTTTGCAATTCTTTGTAAATAACAGGTTTGATATTGATCATTATAATTGTTCTCTTATCTTTCTACGGACATAATTCGAAATATTCTTAGACACACGCTCTTGATTGTCTCTCAAAGCTGGATAAAGATAAGGCTGGGCAGGTTGACCATACATCTTGTAGAATTCCCCAATTTTTTGAAAATGGTAAGGTCCTACATCGATTTGGTCTTCATGCACATACCAAGGACTAGACCTGTAAGACACACTAACCTCTGGGGAGATACCCGAATGGCTAGCTTGTCCTTTTGGTCCTGTTCCAAACTCAACATAAGGAGCGTAGTGCAGATTGGTGTAAACCTCTGCTATAGCCTTACCTCCGTCCATTTTGACCCTAGTTTTGATACTGTTTCTAAGTTCCCCATTATTCCCTGGCGCTAGTCTCTTAGCGTCTGCTTGGACAATAGTTTTAGCTGCATGATGAACCGCTTTTGAAACGATGTCTCGTTGCGTAACATCTGATAGCCTTCTGAACTTAGCTATAAGTCTATCTGCCCCTAGTAGCTCTGACACGCTCTAACTCCAAAACTTGATGATGTGTGTAGACCTTCTTAGAAATAATCCTATGAGTCACTTCCGTCTGGCTATCTATACACACACCATCCTTCACTTTGATAGTAGCTGACTTGTTGGCATTTGCGTTCAAAATATCATTGACACGCTCGCCATACAATTCAGATTGCAACTTGCTACTAGCCGGCCACAATTCAAGACGGACTGTCTCAGCTTCCTTGGCATATCCTTCTTTTGCGACACCTTCCTCTGTGACAGTCTTTTCAAACCGTCGCATCGGATAAGGTTTCAGTCTACTCTGCTTCAAAAACATGGCCTGCCACCCTTGCTAATCTGTGCATGCGGATACGCTGTAGAAGACCCGTAGACAGGCCGTTTTCTCCATAGACTACTGCTATACCACCCTCGGTTCTAGAATGCTCTCCTTCCGCTCCTGAGCGATTGTGGAGCTCAATAGCAACCTCAGGTATTAAAAGACTTAAAGCAGGTGTCAAAGATGTGCGATTAGTCTCTGACAAGATAAGATTTGTAGCCCTCGTTTGGAGCAACATGAGAAGCTGAGTATCTTCTTCGCCTGTTAATTTCTTCAGCAACTCTATAGACATATCAATCCTCTTCTAAGAACTCAGGTTCAGGGAAGATTTCCTCAAGAATATCTGAGATAGCCACACCGTTGCTGGCAAAATTGTTAGCCAACTCAGCATAGCGCTCCTCAGTAATCTCAAGTTCCTCTCCTGCCAGTCGTTTCACATTTGATTCCCAATCGTAGAAATCTTGTTTGATTTTAAATTTCATAACTAAGACCTATTTCTTACCAGTTTTTTCTTTCCAGTTAGCTGAGTCAGAGTCTGGTGCATTGGTTGAGCTAGTGATGTCTTTGATAGCAACATAGACTTTATCATCATGAGTTACTGATTCGCCTTCTTTATAGGCTGTTTCAGTCTTCCACGCTTTAGCACGGTTCACTGTTTTGCCTTGAGCTGATTTTTTAGCAGCAGGCTTAGAGTCCGCAATTGTGATGATGTACTTTTGGAAGTGTTCAAGCACATACGCTCCAGTGTAAAGCAATTGTTCTACCAATTCACCAAAACGACCAGGTACGTTGTCATTGTACTTGGTATTGTCAATTTGAATTGGTGATGTAACGACACCAGGGGCACTAGCAAGGGCGTTTACATTTGGCAAGAATTTAGAAGGTACTTTGTAGACTGTGTAATCATCCAATTCACCAACATATCCTTTTCCAAGGACTTTCTTATCTGCGTCACCATGTGGTAGACGAACGATTTCAGACTTGATCGCTTTGTAGAATTTAGGTGTTACAAAAAGCAAGCGCTCTTTTGTAATTCCAAGCTCATCAAGTTTCTCAGAGACATCAAGAATTGCATTGTATGCGTTGTTCGCTCCTGGTTCTTTGCCCATAGTAACATTGTCGCTAACATTACCAAGCGCTGCACCAAAACGCAGTTCATCAAGATATGGAGCTACTACTTCTGCTGCTTGACGTGCAATAACATAATTGATATTTACTTGACCATTAGAGTCACGTTCGTCCAATTGGTCTACGAAACGACCCCAATATTTTTCTTCGTCAAGGGTATAAACCTTTTCTTCAACTTCAACGTGGTCAAATTCGTTGTCTTTGTTACGTTTGTAGTCTTTAAGTTCTGTTGTGTTACCAGTTGCTACTGTAAAAGAGCGACCTTGCAAGGTTACTGCATCGCTTGATGTTACAAGTGGTGTTGAATATGAATTTACTGCAAGTACATCCTCAATAATCCCTAGATGTTTCTTTCGTGATTCTGCTGTGTTTAATTCTTCAAATGCCATTTATTTTTCCTCTTTTCTTTTATTACAAGAAGTCTTTACGCCATTTTTCCGTGACTTCTTGCTGGACTGTTTGTGCATTTTTGATAGGTGCACTACCTTTCATACGTTCAGAGACTCCCTTCTGAACTGACTCTTCCCATGCTTTTTGGATAGAGGTAATAGATTCAGATACCGTCTCTGCGCTTGTCAAATCAACTACATTCACTAACTCAACAGGTAAGTCACGTTCACTTAACATTGCTTTAGCTTCCGCGGTTAATTCTTTACGAGCAAGAGCTTTTTCGCGGTCAGCTAGTTCTTGCTCACGCTGATCTAACTGATATTTCTGTTTCTCATCAGCGTTCATCTTGGCAAGCTTCTTAGCTTCGTTTTCCTTGGCTTCTTGCTCAGCTTCCCATTTAGAGCGCTCGGCAGATAGCATCTTGCCGATTTCAGCACGAGTGAAAGTTCGTTCGTGCTTTTCTTCTTGCACTGTATCAACATTTTCTTGAGTGTCGACAGTCTCAGTTGATTCAGTAGATACAGTTGCATTGATTTCTTCTGACATAATTGTCCTCCAGCGATTACGTCGCCACTCGATAATCTCGCTTTACGTCCGGCGACGGAACAGTACAGCTTTTATTGTCATCGGTACAGTTTGGACAATATAAAAACCGCCTCTATTTCGATGCGGTTTATAGCAATTTACAGTGATTTATAGCAGTCTGTTCCTGCCAGTCAAGATGTTGGATCACCTCCTAGATACTAGCTAAAATATTCAGATACTCTACTTCTTCGTAAGTTTCTGCAAAAATATCTGGTTTGCATGGATAAAATTCACCTTGAACTCCTTTGATAATATAATCCCCTTTTTTGGCTATCATATCACCTTCAAGTGTAGCAATCCATATATTCCCAAGTGCATCAAACCAAATATTATTTTCTGCAAAGTCAATTACTTCTTTATGGTTATCCCCGTTCCAAAGCACTGCCTCAACCACAGCCGGTTTCTTTCTGTATTTCATTTCTTCAGTCCTTTCTTTACACCTTCAATTATTCCGCTGATCACGGCCAGAATAATAAAGATTAACAACAAAAATACCAACCACCCGAAAGCGACTGATACCCAATCCCATATAAACATGTCTTTACTCCTCTACTTTTTCATATGTTTCCTTAAAGATATCAGGTTTGCATGGATAAAACTCGCCTTGCACACCTTTGATGATATAATCCCCTTCGGTCGCAATCATCAATCCTTCAAGCGTTTCGATTTTTAAAAGGGGATTGCTTAAATCAGCGTAGTCAATCCGTACTGGGTCTAGTCCAAAATCACATAGCTCATTTATAGCTTCTTCTGTATCTAAAAACTGCACGGCTTCAACCACTACTGGCTTTTTACGGTATTTCATTTCTCGCTCCTTTCTAAGCATCATTTTTGAGGCTTAGCATTCTTATCCACCCATTTTTTGAAAGCATCAAAAGTATTCATGTTTTTAAGAGACAAATACTTTTTAACTTCTTCAATAGCTTCATCGACTGATTTATCGTCAAAACAATAGCCATTACCCGATAAATCAAAAATTTTATCTTGTTTCTTCTTATCAACAATCCATAAATGTTTTCCAGTCCAAGCACTCTGTGGGTCATAACATTTCTTCGATTGTATCTCAAGATTATTATCTTCAATCAAGCCTATCAATTCTTTGTATTTATTCATAAGGTTCTCCTTTCTGAGCACGAAAAAAGCACTTAGATTTCTCTAGGCGCTTTCTTTTTTTGTCAATTCGATTATTCCCTTTAAACTTGGATTTGTTTTCCAAATTCTTGTCCATGACCTCATTTTTACCAAACTCCCTAAATAGATGCCGTTTATCTTTGGCATATTTGGAGAAAGTTTATATTTTTCTCTGATTTCATCTTTATGATCCATTATGTACTGATTCCGAGGAAGGCAACAAAAGATACCCTCACCAAAATAACTCAAATCTTCATCAGATATTTCAATAAGTTCTTCAGGCTTTACAAAAATCGCTCGATTAACTCTATCTGTGCCGTTAGAAAAAGCCTTATCTATAAAATCTTTATCAAACCCCATCTTCTAACACCTCCAAACCATAAATTATCATCCCGTTTTCATCTTCAGTTTTCGAAATGATATTATACTTTAAATTCGGTTTCATTAAATATTCTTTTTCAGGGTTAAAATCAGCTAAGTCGGCTATATACGCTCCTGTTTTCTGTCCTTTTTTAACCGTAACCTCAAACAGAATATCTGCTCCGTCGCCGTCTATAGCAAATTCTTTCGCATAGTTTTTATCTAAACTAAATGAAGTGAAAGTCTTATCTAGTCTAATAGATTGACCAACTTCGAAATCCAAATACCCTAAATCTTGTCCGAGTACAGAGATAGAACCACTTCCACGATATGCCTTAAAGCTTTCTTCAGGCGCAAATTTTGAAATAGCTTTTTCTAAGATTGGGATATTAGATTCTGTATCCTTTACAATATCCAAAGCAAAAGGTAAATCGGCTACATCTCCGTCGTTTTCAAACCAGAACTTTTCACGTATTTTTAAAGCTTCATCAAGTCCATAACGTTTTATATTGTTGAAATTATGATAGTTTTCTGTTGTATAAGAATAAATAACGCTTCTTTCGTCATCCGTAAGCTCATTATACCACTTCTGATAAGATTTTTGTTTCTTAAAGAAATCATCTATTTCATTTGGTTTATCAGCTACAAAAACCTTGTCATCTACTTCTGGCTTAGATTCCTTAACAACATCCACACCATCCACATACTTGCTATACCACTCTTTATAAGTCATATCAGCAGGTACTAGCTCGGTCTTACCTGTCTCCGGATTCCTTGCTCTGCGCTTCAGCTTGCTATAGTCTGCGTCCTCGTCGTATGCGACAGTAGTAGACCTACACCAAGGGTGCATAGGCGGACAATTGACACCAGGGACAGCCTTATCCCTATCATAGACCTGATTATCATGTTCTTGACAAATGCGTGATGTACGCTTGTCTAAAACTGCCACAAAGATATACTTCTCTATGTCTGCTTCTTCATAGCTAAGTAGTTCCATTTGGTTATGAAAAAAGGCTGATTCTGTTCGAACCAAACGCCTTGCATCATTCTGACCTACATTGAACCGTTCAGCAATTGCTTGTGCAGTTTCTCGTGTATCTCGGCCTGTTATAAGGCTTATGAGTAATTCATCTTTTATGCTAGAAGTAAGCTTCCCTGTGTTCTTCCAGATGTTTGTTGAGTACGTACTTCCGTCTCCTAACCAACTAAAAGACTGTAGATGTTTAATCTCGCTCTCAGGAAGCCCAGAAAAGCCATATGCCAGCCCTGTCTGCTGTTGCAGGTCAAAGGTAGCCTTGTAGTAGCTATCCTTCATCAAGTCGCTATAAAAGGCATCTGAGCCTGTCTTCTCCGAATGATAGATAGATTCACGCATACGGTCTAAATCATCACTCAAACGCTCTAGACGCTTCATACGGAAAGAATAAGCGGGGCTGTCTAAGTCAGCCAGTAGTCTTTGGATGTTCGGGTCATTCGGTCTTGCCTCAAGCACCTTACGAAGTTCATTCAGGTCTTTCTTGTCTTTCATGTTCTTCAAGACTTGTCTAGCATCTACCTGACTTAAGCCATAATCCCGTTGGAACTTATCAAAAATCTTATTGATTTCCTTATCCAAGTAAGTCTTAGCTTCCTGATAGACCTTATCGAACTGGTCTGCCTGCTTTTCGGCCTTGTCCATCTGTTGGTAAATCAGATTGGCTTTCCTCTTCGCCCAATACTCCTGATTCTTCATCCTCTACCTCATCTTCGGGTTTCGTGTTGTCTTGGTTGAATATCGGCATGTCTTCCATGTCCTTCTTTTTCTCTTCTTCCAAGGCTTCCAGCTCAGCGTCAGGGTCTTCCACAAATGGCAAGAGAGAAATGAGCTGTCTATTGGTCACTTTGCCTTCCAAGTTGTTCACAATCTGAGAGATTTCCAGTAAGTTCTTAGGCAAGCCACGGCTAAACTGCGGAACGATTGAGTGCGCTTCTAGTGCAACCTGTTTAAGTCCTAGATAGTGAGCAAAAATCGCAATACGTTGGCGCAATCCACGCTTGTAGTTCGCTTCCTTGGTCTTAGTAATCATTTCAAGGCCCATCAGCTTAAATTCCATGGCTACGCCCGAAGTATTCCCTGCGAAGTTCTCGTCAGTCAGGTTAGGCACATGACTAAATGTGTAGATATCCTCTTTCAGAGCTGTGCGCAAGATTTCAGTAGCACTTTCGTCCAGTGTATTCTTCAAGAACTCAGCTCGTGCGCTATCGCCTGGCAACTCCAAAAGACCTTCTTCAGAAAGAATCTTCATCGCTGCTTTAGCATCCTCTGGAGTATCTGCTAACTGCGTTCCATATAATACAAGGATAGACTCTACTGCCTGTTCCTTATCGTTGACACGGTTACCCATCAAGGAATTATAAGCATCAATCAAGCTAATCTGTTGCTCGTAGTCGCCAATCGCAAAGTGATTATTGCGATACTCGATAATCGGAATCTGGCCAAGGTTGTGAGGCTCTACCTGCTCATTCTGAGTTATTCCTGAATCTGTGCTTCTCAGCACCATGTGATAGTGCAGATTTTCGGTAAAGACCTCTGCTTGGTACTTAGTCGTGTCTTTTGTATCGTCCTTAACTTGATAGTAATAAACCGCAAACAAAGGCTTACGCTCAATGCTATCATCGTAGACCATGAAGGTATTTTCTGGATCAATACTAGTTGAGTCCAACTCAGTCAATCCTTCTTTAGCATAGATGTACTCATAAGCACGTCCATAGATAGCCATATTCAAAGCATTCTGCGCATCTACTTGGTCAATCTCAGCGTCGTCAAAGGCTGTGAGCAATTCATCAATATCACCTTCAGCAGTGTTATTGTACTTGATAGGATTGCCCATAAAATAGCCTGTAGCCGTGTCTGCGATATCCTTGGCATGATTAGCTACTGTTTTATAATTAGGTGCGTTCTCGTTGCGTCTTTTGTGATTTAAGATAGCATGCTCACCCATGTAGTAGCTTTTTAAATCCTTCAAACGTGAGCCTTCATTGCTATGTTTCGTTATCAATTTGTAAATCAGGTCTTTCTTCAAAGAACCCTCATCATATCCATCTCGTGGATAAGTTAAATATTGGTACATGTCTTTCCTCTCTATAGACCATAATCAGAACGTCTGCGGACGGTTGCTTTCCCACCTTCGATACATTGAAGGCTATAACGTAGCGCGTCCATCAAGTGGTTATTTTTATCTTCTGGCTTGTTCAACCAGTTGCCTTCTTTATCTCGCTGGTAACAGTAACTATAAAATTCATCCATGATATATTCACAACTTGGATGCACATAAATAGCGTATCCTTGTAATTTGGACACGCCTGCCATGATACTATCCTTACCTTTCCGACTCTCTTTTATTCTAGATATGCCATGTTCCGACCTCAGTTCCTCAATCAGTCGCAATTCAGCACTATCGGCAATGATTTGTGAGCGATGATAACCTTTGTCTTTTATCATCTTTGCAACTTCTTTAGTAATCAATCCGACTTTATACGCCTCATCAAAAACATAAATCTCTTTCGTTGTATCGTTTATGAGCGAACAACACAAAGCGGTTGGGTCATGAGTAAAACCAAAGTCAAGACCGATACATAACTTGTAAGCTGGATCTTGTAGCAGTTCGTCCTTATCAAAATCCTTGACAGTTACGTTCTCATAGATTAAACCTTCAGCAACTCCCCACTCGCCATCACAAACGATTCTAGCCCGTCTAGGGTTCGTATTATACAAATCCTCATAGCGCTTGATATCAACTTCATCAAGCCACTCGTTACATTTGTAAGTAGTCGTAATAGCGAATGTATCAGATCGTCTCGTATCTTCATCAAAGAAGACACGCTTGAGCCAGTGCCTTTCATTCCACGGGTTAAACGTGACTGTGATTTGTTTAAAGAAATCAGGTACGTCTAAGCTACCACGGATAGATTCAACAACTGTGCTGAACTTGTCCTCAGTCTCGATTTGATACGCTTCCTCACAATTTGTTACGAATATATCGTTTCCATATATTCTCTCTATATTTCTATAGAGTTCAGACTATATCATTACTCTTTTTGCAAAGAGTACCTCCCGCTTCGGGTTCACTTGAACCCTACTCTACTCCATTAAAAAAAGACATCTTAAAGACGCCTTTTCTTTGTTTCGATAGTCGTTGCACGTTTTTAATCAACATTCTTATAAGATAAACCTCGAACGATAAGACCGATAACTCTAGGTGAGGTCCCGAACTTTTTAGCAAGACCTACAGTCCCAAACGTTTTATCTTGTCGCTTGTAGTGTTTTCTTATATATCTAACATCACTTTCGGATAACTTAGCCTGTGCATTAAAAGGACCTCGTGTAGGTTTTTTTAATCCATTATCATAGGCGTGTTGCATGTTTTCTTCTCGTGTCATCCATTCTAGATTTTCAACACGATTATCTAATTTGTTTCCGTTTTTGTGATTTACTGTCGGTTTGTTTTCTGGATTAGGTATAAAGGCTTGTGCTATCAAACGATTTACTCGAAAATCTTTTTGCACCCCGTCCTTTGCTAATCTTACTTGATTATAACCATACCTTTTACATCTTTCCATTCTATGATATAACCTTCTTATCTTTTGTTATTCGATAACCTTATTATACCATTTCCGACTAAAAATATCAATTAAACTTCGCTCATGATTGCCCTCGTCTTTACGTTAGGGTTTCCCATGAATTCAAGAGGTTTTACTTGGTCTGATATGTTAAACCAAGCCCAACAAAGAATACCAACGTCAACTGTAATGGATGTGATTTTTAGTTCATCATCCAAACCACGGAACAGGATTTTTTGACCAGTCGCTTTTATAGTTATTTCGGGCAAAGACTCGTTGAATTTAAACAAATGAGTTACACCCAACACATTACACGCCCATTTAAAATCCGTATAGGTAGATTGCTTATTTGTATTCGAATATCTACGAATGACAAGCAAGTTCGCCCAGGGATATTTCAAAAGACGTACGACGTAATTTAATGCAGTTGTCTTGGACTTCTTCGAACCACGGGATCCTTTTACAACACGATAAAGATTCCTTGAACGCCAGAACTGTCCGTATCCTCCGCCTACTGTCTTAGGTAGGTCAACAACAATATCATTCTGTTTAATCTGGTATGTCTGACTCATTTGCAAACACCACTGTTCCAGAGACGTCAGCCTCTACTTTGTCAGTCCAAAGCCTATGACGTTTCCCTAAGAGTTCAGCTGCCTTGATTCTATCTTTTGCTCCAACGTCTATATCTGTAATCGTTTGACCCAATTCTCCGATACTTATCAAAGTCTGTTCTTGCGTCTCTCCTCGCATTACTGAAGTTAGATAACTAAGGACCTCTTGCTGATCTGCAATTTTCTCAGAATCAAGTTGTTTCAGTCGTTCATCTATATAGCTTTTAATCTTAGGATTCTTTAGTAATTTATGCCCTTCAACGCCTGCTACTCTATCGCTAGAAGCACGGTAGCCCGCTTTCTTATAAGCTTCCGTAGCATTACCTGAGATGATGTACTCATCTGCGAATCTCTTTTGTTTTATCGTCAATCCATTCAATTTTCCATCACCACCTTATTTTTCATAACAAAAAAGACGCGTGTATGCGCCTTTTTTCTAGGAGTCATCATAAAAAACGTTTTGCTTTCATTTTCTTGACAATACCATAATATCACTTTAAAAATTCCAAAGAGTTCCATTAGTTCCATTTTTTAGAAATTTTTTTTAAAGCACTCTCTCTAGCCCGATGAATCGTTCCGCGCCCACAACGTAACTGAGCCTGAATTTGATTCCACGACAATCCATCAATGCACAACAACCGCATGATGATATTTTCTACAGGGTCGTCCAATGACTCAATCACTTGCACCAGCTCATCCCGTTCCCGATAGAGTTCTTGGATTTCCTGATACAGTTGTTCTGATTTGTCAATAATCAGCACATTCAATTCCTCAGAGCGATTAGACGAGCTTTCTGACTTTGGCATGTTGTCAAACTGCTGTCCTCGTAAGATGCTCGATTTCAGACTGATGATTTCCTGGTGCTTTGACTTCGCTTTGATATCAATGTACTGTAAGGCCTTTAGTCGTTGCTTAATATTAATTGTCAATCTTCTGCCTCCATCTCCTCAATCAGCCAGTCAAGATTCTTTCTGGCTTTCTTCAGGTCCTCAAGACCATTCTTTTTCTGAAACCGAAGCATATACTTGATTGCGTTACCCCAGCTCCATGCTGCCTTTCCTTGCAGATTACCAATAAAATTATCAATCACTTCAATACCTTCAAGACCGTTAGCCCCTTGGTAGTGAATTGGTTTATTTACGTTATCAATTATTTCTGGGTTCATTATTTATCCTCCAAAAGTTCTGGGTTCTCGTAGATGTTGCCGATGATTTCATTTTCATCCGTCTCTGACCACAAAAAGCTAGCTAATTGCTCGCAATCATTCATAATCAACCAAGCGCCCTCAAGCATGGTTATAAGGCCTGTTATTGTTTCATTTTCCGTTGTCGGCTGGGTTCGTACTTGTCTAACTATATCCCCCTCAAAGATTTCCTTGCCGTTCTTATCAACCAATCCTGTTGATTGCATGAGGTCAAGGTCATTGTTCACAATCCATTCACCAGCAACAGAATCCTCATCAATAATCCAGATATTGCCATTTCCAACCATAACTTCGTCTGGTTGATACATGCGACTTAATGAGCCGCCATCATACGCTCTAAATTTTGGTGTCATTTTTCTTCCTCCTCGTAAAATTCAATCTTTGCAAAGTGTTTAGGATTTATCGTGATGATAGTTTCAGTAGGCTCACTCTGTTGTAAACGAAGATAATCTAAATTACCTGTTTCCATCCAATTCAACATGTCAGCTATACGCTTGCAACTTTCTTTTACCTTGATTTCTTCTTCAAAGTAGGGATATTTTAGTACAATTTTTGCCATCTATTCCACCTCCTCAATCTCAATCCCTGGGCAATCAAACACCCAGCCGAACCCAGCTTCTTCAAGCTCTTTTCGGGTGTGATTTGTGCGATGATTCTTAGAATTACCACTTATACCAAAGTACCAAGTAGCAAGTTTTTTGTTATTGGCTAGACATCCATTGATACGATTCATACCTTTCACCTTCACCAAGTACCGCTTCTCTTTCTCGACCTCGTAGCCGTCCAGCCATGCACGAGCGAAGAGGTCTTGGTTGCTCGCCTTTTTAATCCATAATATAAAATCGAAACTTTGGTTGTGTTCTTTCATAAAGTTTGGAGTCATAGCAGTATATAGACTAGTTGTTAAATGTTCTTTACAAACCTCAATCCAATCCGCCACAAACTGCGGAACTTCGACTTTTCCTGGTTCGTCTAGTTGTTCCAAATCTTTTAAAAATAGCTGACAAACTACCCTTGCTCCAATATCAAATAAACCATCTTCATATTCTTTATACTTCTTAATCAATTCCTGTATATTCATCTTTCGATTCCTCGTTATATTTTTCTACCAATTCATGCAACCACGACCAAGGTTCGGTTTCTTCAACAATTGGATCAACTTCCTTTTCTTGCAACCAAGCTGAGAAATTAACCACATTATCAATGTAGATTGTGTCGTAATCGCCCCAATCCCAAACAGTTAAATAAATTTCTGTTTTAGTTCCATTTTCATCTTCAACCGTTATTGAACCATTTTCAACCCACGCTGTACCAAAACACAATTCGCAAGTGCCAGTCTGTTCTTCTTGGAAATCTGAATGGTATTCTGTCACTTTATACTTCATCTTCCAACTCCGTTATTCTCTTCTTCCAGTTTTTCACTTTCTTTTTAAGCAAGTCTCTTTCCTCAGACCTGCTAAAAGCAAGCGATTTAACACACGGCTCAGATAGTTCAACTATCCTTGCCTCCGTCTGCTCGACCGTACGTTTCAGTCCGTCGATTACTGTTTGTTTGCTATATTCCATGGCTTATCCTGCTTGTTTTTCTAGCCAGTTAAAGAGCAAGCCAAACTGCTCCGTCACCAGCTCATCATCATTGTATTGTTTACAAATTTCGTTAATTGATGACACTACCCATAGCCAATAGGCATCCGAGCCGAAGCCAACTTCTTGACTCTTCTGATTGCTGCGCGCCATCCATTCCGGAATGACTCTGCTGAAGAAATCAATATAACTGATTTTCATGGCAATTCCTCAATCTTGATATAGATCCCGACAGTGTCCGCCCAGAATTTTTCGACAATCTCGCTGGCCACTTGTGCATCGTCTTGCCAATAGCCAAGTTTCGTCATGCAGTCCTTGAGTAGCTTCTGCAGATTGTCTGTATCCGGCTTTGTGGTCTTGTACTGTCCGTCGTAGCTTTTTTTGATACGAGGGAAGCACCACTTGACTGTCAGACGAATTGCTCCTTTAAATTTACCAGGAGGCACATGCTGGGCAAGCAAGCTCTCAAATTTCGCCCTGGCATTTTTCAGATCCTCTGGCTCATAAAAGATTGGCTTACTAAATCTCACGTTTACCTTTTTTTGCTGGTGAGTCGTTGTCGGAATTTTTTGCATCGGTAAAAAGAATTCAATCATCAGCCAACTCCCTTAAAATTACACCCAAGGTCGCACTAGCGCTCATAAGCAATCCAAATGAGTAATCTGGATTAAGTGCCATCTCTTCAAAATCCTCTTCACATTTATCCAACAAGTCATCGATTTCCTTTTTAAGATTATCAATAGCTTTTTTATTTAATGTCATTTTTTACCTTCTTTTTTTATACGCGCTTAGTCCATGGACCTTGTATATGACAGGGTGCGTTTTAAGCAACCCTGTCTATACAGGTATGGACATGATGGACGACAGGACATTATCTATATATATAATATATAGTTGTCTGTCGCACGACACTACCGTATTTTATGGTTCTGTCGCGACAACGACACCACCGTATTTTGATAGTGCTGTCGCTATTAGGACATGACCAGAATTTTACGGTTCTGTCGCTGATTTTATTACAGGGATAATATTGCCTGTATTTTTATCTATTTGGTATTTTTTAGATGTTTTTATTCGTCTTTCGACAGTCCTAACTGTTATACCTAAATACTCAGCTACGTCTTCTTTTGAAGGTGGCTCGCCGAAATTCGCGTTTTCAATTGCTTCGTCAAACTCTATCAGTTTTTGCTTTTTATCTTCCTTTGCGTTCTTTTTGCGAGTTTCTTTAGCTTTCATCCACCCTGGTTTATCGTCGTCAAGCTTAATATCTGCCAGTACGCCCGATTCATCAAGCGCGTGCACTGGATAACTGAACCACATATTGACTGGCTTGAATTTGGCAAACTCTCGAAGCGTGCCCTCGACTCGCCACGCAGTCGCTATCTGGATCTTGTTGCGAGCTTCTTCGAGCTTGTCTACATACGGAGCACGAGCCATCACATCAGGAATGCCTTTCTCGAAGTGCGTCCGCATTTGCGCAGGACTCAAGAGGTCATCTAAGCCGACATTTTGCTGGTAATAGGCATTATTTAGCTCTTGCAAGGCCTGTTTGTACACTTCGCACGCTGCTTGATTCAGTCTTTGAGTAAGCAATTCTTCTGATACTTCCAGCTCGACCAAATCGATAAGCGCGTCAGGATCCCGAGCAAATACACCCGAACCACTAGCGCGGTCCATGGACTTCTTGCTACCTTGACTGCCTTTTGAGTGGTGGTGACAGTAGATAACGCTAGATCCTAACTCTGTGGCCACTTTATCAAATTGATTCGTAAAATGTGCCATCTGGTCTGCACTGTTCTCGTCACCAGTAAGTACCTTGTAAATCGGGTCAATGATAACTGCGATATAATTTTTCTTCAAAGCTCGACGGATTAACTTAGGCGCCAGCTTGTCCATCGGTACGGTCTTGCCACGCAGATTCCAGATATCAATGTTACTGATATTCTGTGGTGGCAATCCCATAGCCTGATAGACATCACGGAAACGATGCAAAGCAGACGGACGGTCTAGTTCCAGATTGACATAGAGGACGCGCCCTTGGGTACATTCCCAACCGAGCCAATTCTTGCCTTCGGCAATTGCGATTGACATCTCTATCAGTGCGAATGACTTACCAGCCTTAGACGGTCCAGCAATCAGCATCTTATGACCCTGACGAAGGACACCTTTTATCAACTCAGGAGCCAATTCTGGCAAGTTATCCCAGCTGTCGACCAATCCTTCAGGATCAGGTAAATCATCGTTCAAATCTTCGATGTATTGATACCATTCGTCCCAGTCAGCCTTACCAATGTTGGTATCTACCAAAAATTGCTGCTGGCCATTACGGATAAAACCTGGCATGCGTGATAGTCTACTTGGATTTTTATTTTGAGTATCAACTATGATTCCATTCTTCTGACAAATCTTGTAAAGGTAATCAACCCGGTTACGGTATTCCTCGTAATTCTTGGCATCTACTTTGACGATGGCATGCAGTGATTTATTTCCACTGTGTACCAAGGCTGCAATCGGTAGCTCCAATTCCTTGTAGATAGCATTTTGCTTATCGATTGGCATGCTGTCGGATTCAACCAGAGCATATCTGAAATCTGTTACGTTTTCATTTTTTGCGCCTTTTCCATCCATGGGATTAAATCGCACCCATGCACCGGCTTCTTCGTGATAGTCACCAAGGACAGCTCCAATATCTCCATTACATTCTTGTAAGAGCTGAATCAACTCACCAGCTGTACGGTCGTAAGCTCCCTTTGTTGGCAGCCATTTGACAATCTCGCCAGTTTCGTCGTCAGTCTTGGGGTAGCACTTGGTCACATAACCGACATTTTCACCAGCTTCAAAGAGTGTTTCAAGGTATTTGATGATTTCTTGCACCGGATTCCAAATTATCGGCTCATGAATTTCCTTACCTTCAATCCAGTCTTTATCAATGACACGATAATCACGGTCAATGGTGTCCGTCCATCCTAGCTCATGAGCGTTCTCACTATCATAACTAGACTGCGACACCCAGCCATTTTCTTTTGCAAGTTGGGTAATAGTCGCACCTGTCACGATAGTTCCTGCTTCCTCGTTGAAGGTATCCCATTTTTTGAAACACTCGAATTTCTTGTACCGGCTATCGTTTTGTGACCAACTATCCCAGTCGGACGCTGTGTACCCTTCGTGTTTAAGGGCCATACCGACATTAACCCACGTTTGGTAGTCTACCGTGGCAGGATTGATATAATCCAGCAACGGCAACAAATTAAAATCATTTTCTGCCACTGTTTTCTCCTTTTCTAAAATAATGTCATCTGCGACACATGACTGTTGATTCTATCTATGGCTTTGCGATAGTATTCTTCATCAATTTCAAAACCGATATAGTTGCGATTAGTGTTAATGCAGGCTATCGCAGTAGTTCCGCTGCCTATGCAATTGTCCAGCACTACCCCCTCATCATTGGTATATGTCTTTATCAAGTACTCAAACAATTCAACCGGTTTCTGCGTCGGGTGAAAATTGTCTTTTTCGTTTTTGAAAAATAATACACTTCTAGGAAAACGATAGCCATCATTCACGGTTTCGATATTATCCTTTTGCTTTCCATAGTTGCTGCTATGCGTACTATAGGTCGCCTTGTACGGTTTTCCGTAAGTAAACTGCGGATTGTATATTGGCAATTCTTTATAGAACACAAGAATGTTCTCATGCGACTTTAACGGCATTCGATTGGCGTTCAAGTGTCCTGTTGCATTGGTTTTTTCCCAAATCCATTCATAACGCAACCATTCTGGCTTGCTCGTTCCTAGCGCTTTATCAAACGGAGTTTGTGCAGTCAGTACAATCGCGCCATTATCTTTGATAATTCGTTCATATTGTTCCCAAAGCTTATTAAACGGCAGTACACTGTCCCAGCTGTTTCTGGTCGTGCCATAAGGCAAATCACACAATATCATGTCGATTGACTTGTCAGGTATTCTTTGCATACCGACTAAGCAATCTTCGTTGTAAATTATATTTAGTTCCATACATCACCTCGGCACATATTCAGCTGGTCGCACGCCTGCTGGCAATCGCCAACCGTTGGCCGCAATGCGATCAATCATATTTCTAGCGTGGTCAAATTGCCACATGCCCACATCTTTAAAGCCACGGCCTTCCAGAAAGCGAATTTGTTTCGGTGTCGTCAATTCTTCGGATTGTCGTTTGTGCAATCTGTCTAAATATAAAGCAGCCTTTCCAGCATTCCCGATTTCATCAGGAAGTATACCGTATTTCTCAAGCGCTTTAATTTGCTTGTCACTAGCAGGCGCCATTTCCCATCCGAAATTGGGCACGTAGTTCGACAAGTCTTCAGCATGGATAGACATTTCGAATTGCAATGGATCCACAAGTTTGCGTTTACGCTTGCGCATTTCTTCCAGTTGTTTTGCCAAAGCCTCTTCACGCTGTGCGACGACGTCCTCCGTTGCCTTAACTTCCATATCTTCAAGATCGAGCATGACGCCCGTCTGTTCTTCCATATTCTCAACCATTTTCTGAGCGACTTCTGGAGTCTCACAGATCAAGTGAGCTGGACGGCATAGCTCGTGGCGTTCGGTGTGCCAGAGAAAGTCTAGCAAGAGTAATTCTTCCTTTCCTGGATGTAAACGAGTACCACGCCCCACCATCTGGCTATATAAGGCACGTACCTTAGTAGGTCTTAGCACAACTACACAGTCTACTGATGGGCAATCCCATCCTTCTGTTAGAAGCATGGAATTACAAAGAACGTTGTAGCGATCTTTCTCAAAATCTTCTAAGACTTCTGCACGATCCTTGGACTCTCCATTGACTTCAGCGGCACGAAAGCCTTTTGCGTTTAAGATGTCGCGAAACTTTTGCGAAGTTTTAACTAAAGGTAAGAATACGACTATCTTGCGGTCTGCACATTGCTTGACCATTTCGTCTGCTATCTGTTCCAGGTATGGGTCTAATGCCGTCCCGACATCGCTCGCCTTGAAATCACCCGCTGACATGTTGACATTTGATAAATCCAAGCTGAGCGGAATTGTCAAAGCCTTGATTTTAGATAGGTAGCCTTCTTGGATAGCTTGGACTAGCGAATACTCATAAGCTAAGCTGTCGAAGTAAGAGCCAAGGTTTTTCATATCTCCACGGTCAGGCGTGGCTGTGACACCCAGCACATCCGACTGCTCAAAATAACCAAGCACACGTTGGTAGCCATCTGAAATAGCATGGTGTGCTTCGTCGACTACAATTGTGTCGAACCAATCAGGAGGAAATTGACTAAGCCGTTTCTCTCTCTGCATGGTTTGGACAGAACCAACTACAACACGATACCATGAACCGATAGAGGTATTCTCAGCTTTTTCTAAGGCCGTGCCGAGTCCTGTCGCAGTCTTGAGCTTGTCGCTAGCCTGCTCTAAAAGCTCTGACCTATGAGCAAGGACAAGCACGCGCTTGCCCTCTTTCACTTGGTCTTCAATGATTTTGGAGAAGACGATTGTCTTTCCACAACCTGTTGGCAATACTAAGAGCGTGCGCTTGCGACCTTTAGCCCATTCAGCTTGAACAGCCTCCCGTGCTTCCTGTTGATAAGGTCTTAATTGCATCCCTTACCTCCTAAAATTGCCCAGCTTGGTATCCAGATTGCCCTTGCGGTTGTTGCGCAAAATTCGGCTGCTGTGGTTGCTGAACTTGTCCCGGTTGCTGATTCAACACTTTTGTGTAATCAACGTCTTCAGGGTATAGCATGGATTTGACTTCATTGTAATTGTTGTTATTGTATTGTCGAGTTCCGACTTTACATACGCCAGTTGCGCCGATGATGGTATTCCAGTTCATGCGAAACGGTTCGCCTTTTTTCTTTTGGCCAATTGCAGCAAAGAAAGCAGATAGCATTCCTTCAGTTGAGCTGTGCAAGAATAGATTGTGTCGCAATTCTGTTTCGCCTTCGTTAGCTACAATCTTGATGCTGACGATAGCCTTGTTACACGCTGGCAATTTGCCAGGATTTTGTGGATTCGGCGTGTGACGTGTACGTTCCATACCAACGACTGTAAAATAGTACAATCCGTCAGGCAAGAGGACGAAATCCGAGTCTTTTTCGATCGTATCTTCCCAGCCAATTTCGTGATCAAAGTTGTTGTATTGTTGTGTCATGTTGATTTCTCCTTTAAGCTAAAATAGTAATTTTTTTGTTGCTAGCAAGTTCATTTTTTAAATAATTTGCGATGCTTTCGACGGCTTCTAATTTCCATCTACCCCCATCTGCTTCAAAAAGTGCGAGATTCGCCGATTTGTTGATGCGGAAGATGAATTGACTAGCAGGCTGCTCTACTTCGTTGAAAGTACGATATGGTCGCAAGGTTACTGGATTTGGAGTTTTAGCTTGTGCTAGGCTTGCTACACCATCGCGAACCGTAGCCATTTGACTGATGCCATTGTCCTGCACTTCTGCACCTTTTTCGATTTTCAAATGACTAGCAAAATCCAAAACCAAATTACGGTCTGCATCATTGATAAACATAGACTGCAGCATAATATTGAATTCTTCCTGGTCGCGCCAATTGATAAAAGGAATAACTGGAACGGTTGCTTTTACAGATACGAGCTGAGGACGTTTACCATTTTCAAAATCAACTTGATCATATACAGATACCTTATAGAAACTGTCCACGACAACTACAAGTTTACGATCACTGATGAAATCGTTATCTGATTTGAGATAGTCAACTAGACTTTTGAGTGTCTGAAGCTCAAGGATAGGTGCGTACTTACGAGGCGTCAGTTCCTGTAAGTCATATTCATTGCTGTCAAAATATTCCTTCCCAGTTTCTGAACGAATGATTTTCTTTTCTTTACCCGCTAGTTCGACTGCGTATGATAATGCATCTTTAATATTTTCTGTCATGGTTAGTTACCTGCTTTCTTTTTGTTGTAATCAATAATATTTGTGCTTTGTTGTTCTACTTTTTCAATGAGATCGCCAGTGTCGGTTCTCATGTCCCCATTATCGTCAAAATATGTCTGACCAGGGATGCCGCTTTTGAGCTCATTCGCGTGAATTTTACCAGTGTCATCACGGCCGACAATGACAGTTGTTGCGACACCTTTTTGTGGTGCTAAAGTAGATTTGACTTCCATGCCTGTCTTAACGACCGTACGTTCATCGTCTGTTGACATCGTTAGTGTGATAGTAACCTTACGGGTTGCTTTGGCTTCTGTATTGAGATCCAGAATGTTCTCAAGGACTTTTTCAAGTTCTTTGTCAACCTTTTCTTGTAAGGCTGTATTTGCGATTTTTGACAAATCAATTTGAATAGTTTTATCTTTCATAGATACTCCTTATTGTATTTTGCTATGATTTCTAATTCCCAAAATCTACACGGTGAAGGGCAGTTCAGGATCCGCTCGTACTTGATTTTGAATAACTTCCATAGTCGCCTGCCAATGTGCCACAATCATATCCCAGTAATCAGGAGGGAAGTTTTCAATCGGAGTTCCTAGTGGGAAGTGTCCACGGATGTAAGCGACTTTTTGAAGTTCTTCTTCTGTCACATTTCCTTGCGTCATGAGGTCCGTCAAACTCTTAGGCAAGCTTGCATGATATTGCGCTGGTGGTGTCTGAGTCTTGCTAGGGGCTTCATTTTGAGGTTTTTCAGCGACCTGTGACATATCGAGAGGCAATTCCTCTTGGATTTGCTCAGGGGCTTGCTGAACAGCCTGCTTAGATTCTGGAGCGACTGTCTGCGGTTGTGGCTGTTGTGTATGCACTTGCTGATTAGCAAAGATATGAGCAATCCCTGCATAATGGAACGGCAATTCATCTGGCAATCCGTGACGATTTTTGGCATCCCAAGCAGGTCGATGATTGGTATACATCACACGTTCACCGCCCTGCGCCTTCTTCTTACCGTTCTCGGCCGTCATGACTAAGGTTTTGTAATTGGCAAATAGAACCATGTCTGCCCATTCTTTTACGAGTGGAGCTGTCTGGGAACTCGTCTTCTTACCAAGTTTGAGCTCATATCTGTCATAAGAACCCATCTCGTCAGGCTGTTCAAATTTCTTAATCTGAGCGTGCGCAGTCAATACCACATTGATGCCCATATCAACTAAATCAGACAGGCTATTTAAGAAACGTCCCATTTCTTCTTGGACGTAGGTGTAGCCTTTGCCCCAGCCAAAATCCTCAATCCCTTGCTTACCATGTTGCGAACAGATGTAATTAACTGCCAAAGCTTCTGCCCAATCGATTGTGTCAATAACGAGTGTCCCGCACTCAGTCGGATTTGCTTTGATAAAAGCAATCTCATTGATGAGCATGGTCCAGCTGGTCGGCTTGTCTAATCGTGCTACATCCATGTTATCAGTCGAGCCTTCCGTGTCGATGAAGGCCGCATTTGGAAATTCAGCAGCAAACGTGGACTTGCCAATTCCTTCCGGACCGTAGATAACTACCTTTTGAGCTCGCGCCCGTTTTCCTCTTGTGATTTGCATTTGTTAAAATCCTCCTTGCCATGTTTTAGGTACTTGTGCCACCTCTGGCTTAACGCTATACCCGTCTTCAATCAGGATGCTACATTCATCTCCTGTTGATACTCGTGTCGCGATTGCTTGCAAACCTTCTTGCTCAAGCCATGCGCCGAATTCCTGTAGAGTCAATTGGTCCATTTGTTCCAGCTTGTCAATCAACACAAAGCCACACTCTGGTTTCAATTTACGCACGATTGCAGTCGCTACCTGTAGTTGCTGACTACCAGACATGTTATCCCAGCGCTGGCCAAGATAGAGCAGTTCGCCATCGTCCACGGATAAGCCCGGCAACGGTAAATCTGCGTTTGTAAGCAAGTCTGTCTTCTGCTTACGGATGTCAGCAATCACATTATCAAGTTCCTTGTATTGCTCGCGATAACCCTTGGCATCTTCTTCTGCTTTATCCTTGTCCAGATTAGCACGCACTTTACGATTGATTTCGTCAATCTCTGCGATGTTGTTTTCAATCTCCTCAGTCGATTCATCGAGAAGATCCATAGCGTCGGTATTCGCAATAGCCGAGTCTTGAGCCAGCTGACTTTCTTTTTCTTTGGCATCAGCCAGCAATTGCTCCAATCGTTTAACCTCTGCAGTTGCTGAAGCGTGTTGATTTTGGATAGATACCAAGTTCTGGCGCTTACGAGCATTCTCGCCATTCTTGGCAAGGATAGCTTGTTGTTGTTGGATAAGTTCAGAGATAGAGACTAGCTCTTTCGGTGCATCTGGATAGTACGGCTGTTCTTTAGCGAACTTCTCCTTTTGGTCAGCGATAACACCGATTGCGTGACGTTCATCATATTTGGCTTTCTCCTGCATTTCCAGTTCAGCCAATTGCGGACCAACTCCGATAATCTGCAACAGAGTTTTAGCCTTTTCTTTGCTAGTCTGCTCCATGAATTTTGGCAAGTTGATGGCTAGCTCTTCCACAAAGCTATCCAGCAAGTTTTGACCAGCCTTGTTACCACTAGGGTCAATGACCTTGAGAGTGCTGTTCTTACCACTGCGCTCCACAATCAAGCCGTTTGATAGCGTGATTTTAAGACTAGGAGGGATTGTACTTCCTTCGCGTTGTGCTTGGCTAGGCTTGTACTTGTTGCCACCCAGCGCCCAAGCAATCGCATCTAGTACGCTTGTTTTACCCTGATTGTTATTTCCACCCACGATTGTCAAACCAGTCGCTGACGGCTCTAATTTGACCGCTTTAACGCGCTTGACGTTTTCGATTTCTAGTTTATTAATCGTCACCATCTTTTTCTCCTCCGACTCTTAAAGATTTGACAGGAATTTGAATCTCTTCAACTTCCGCATGTTCAAGAGCAAAATCCAGTAGCTGGTTTAAAACGTCAATCAATTTCATATCACACTCATCCGCGAGGTCTATAATACGCTCATAGTGTTCACGAGCTACTCTGATACGTGGTGTTGGTTCTTGTGTTCCTCTAGTTTTATATTTTCTGTTCATTTTTCTACTCCTTAACTAGCCCTTCTGGCGGTTCCACATCATAAGTAAATTGTTTGTCTGAATTTCTCAGATTCATGAGTGCGATACTGCTCGCTATTCGCTGGCGTTCTTGCCGCTTCTTTTCAGCATGGTCATCCAGTGTATTCACTAGCGACCATAGTCCAATTCCTACGATTGTTACCGAATAAATGTATTCCATCATTTTGAGTTTTCCTTTGCTTTATAGATTGCTACGATTTTTTCTAGATCAGCTATACGCTGATTTGCTTGTTGATATTTTTCTTGAAGGTCAATCAATGCTCTGTTTAAATCCAAAGCTACGATTCGCCAATCTACATTCCTTTCTTGACCCAAGAAATATTTTGTTAGTTTGTTTAGTATGTTCATCTTTATCCTCTTACGCAATAAGATCTTCCAAGTCTAATTCAGCAACCTCTTGTAAAAGATCTTTTACTTTCTTCAAATCTTCCAACATCTCTCTCAGACTCTCTTTTTTTGTCTTGTATCTATTCCGTGACTTCCACATACAGTACAGAGCAAAACCTTTGTAATTTACTAAAACCGTTTTATGGGTCGGATGATAAACGAAATGTTTAAATTCAGGATGATTTTTCATTTCATTTGCCCAAAGTTTTAAAGTTGTCTCAGATAGATCGTTGAATTTTTCTTCTAAGCTTTTATATCCACCATACTCAGCTTTTTCGGATTGAGATACTGGGCGAAAATTCACATTATTTATAACCGGCATGGCAATTCCTCCCTTTCTGTGTTATAATTTTCATGAATAATTTTGTTGAGCGCCTGATTGCCGTCAGGTGCTTTTTTGTTATGAATTAAGCCACATCTTGCTGCTCAATCAATGGCAAAATTCCTTTTTTATTTTTTAGAAGATCATAAAGAAATAAACGACCCTTTTGTGTCCAGTATGTATGCATCTTGCTATAATCTGCATCAATTGTATGAGTTTTTGACTGAGTGTAACCTTTGCCTGCGTACTTCTGATACAAAAGCCAAGTACTACCTTGCTTGTATTGTACTTTAAGTTCATGCAAGATTTTATTCAGCTTCGTAGCGCTCATCCCGTAATCTTTAGCGATTACTGAAATCGGTACAAGTGATTTATTTTGCAAGACTAAGTCGTAATATGTTGCTTTCGGTTGTAGCTCTTGGATAATTTGATTCTTTTGAGCTACTTCTTCCTGCGCTTGTAAACGCAATTGTCGTTCTTCTTTTAGCTTCTGAAGTGCTGCGATTGCCATATCTGGATTCTCCAGCAAATCATCAATAGCGTACAAGCCATGCTTACGAATAGATTTCAAGATTTCTTTTACTTTTTTCTTGAACTCTTTTGCCAATGGTTTTCGAGATTGCATAAGAACTTCGTAGAGACCGTTTTCTGTTAAGAACCATACTTCTCTATTTTGACCTGAACGGAACAATGTTCCGACCAGCTTTTCGTCTTCATCGATTTTATCTAGCATTTTATTCACACTAGATACATCGTACTCAATCCATTCGGCTACATCCTTTGCGACAAACAGCGGTTCATCTGCTGTACCGTAAACTGTGAAGTGTTTTCCGAGAACTTCCTGCTCGTTAATAATAGTTAATTCCATATTATTCCTCCAATAATTGTTCAAGACGAACATTCAAATAATTTGCAATTGAATTTAAAGTAGTCGCGGACGGCGAACTGGTATTCCATTTGCTGATAGTACCGTTACCTAAATCGAGATCTTTTTCAATTCGATAAATCGAAATCCCTTTGTCCAAGGCGATTTGTTTAATTCTGTCATAAATCACATCCAACACCTCCTTCTATTAGAAAATTTTATAAGAAAATAAGCACTAAATGTTGACAAGTAATAGAAAATAGTCTATTATTAAGGTATACAAAATACAGCTATATCATAAAAGTTAGATATAACAAAAAATCTTGGCGGATTATTCTATTTGTATTTTACTTTATGTTAGCTGGTCAACTAGCTTACAAAATAAGTATAACGGAAAATTTTCTATTTGTCAACAATTTGATAGAAAATTTTACATTATTTTGTAAAGCCTTATTTTTGGAGGTTTTTACACATGACTATTTTAGATAGAATACGTTCGTTAGCCAATGATAGAAAGGTTACTCTTGCTGAATTGGAAAGGAGTTTAAACTTTAGTAATGGCAGTCTCAGAAAATGGGAAACTTCAACTCCTAGTGGCGATAAAATTGAAAAAATTGCTGATTACTTTAACGTATCAGTTGATTATTTATTGGGCAGAACAAAAAATCCTTACACATCGAATGACGATTTGATGAACACTCAAGAACTTGAAACTCTAATAATGTTTCGAAAAGAAACCGAGGATATGTCCGACGATGAAAAAGAGCGTTTTAACAAAGCACTCTTTAGCATGATGAAAAATGCTCGTGCTCTTGCCAAAGATGATTCTTTCTGGAAGTAGGTGGCTATTTGAAACGATTTACAAGACCCTCAAAAGAAACTTACTTACAATATCACGAAAATGCAAACAGACTACTTATGGATATATCTAACCATTTCAATGTCCATATTTCTCAAATCACTTTCGACCTAATCATTGAATTCTTTGAAACTAAGTTTAATATTTTATTTGTCTATTTTGAAGCGGATTTAATGTACAAATGGTTATCTAATAAAAAACAAGAAGTCAAATACAATTTAACTTCAAAAAATTCCCTTTCGTTAGTTGATTTTAGTTTTTGTAATGTTTGCTCTGGAATGACAATTCCTGATTTCGAAAGAAATCGTTTTATCGTTTACATAAATCAAGATGTTGTTAAGAGTAGAGTTATGTTCACAATACTTCACGAATTAACTCATATATATTTCCATCTTATGAGTTCGGTATATGATAAGGTTCTAGTTTCTAAGACCTCGTCAAACTATAGCGACTCCTACCCAACTGAGATTGCCCCATTAGAGGACGAAGCAAATACCATTGCATCAATTTTGTTTCTCAACGATTATAAACTGCTTGAATATATAAATTCTGGGCTGACATTCAAACAACTTATTGATCTCAGTCAAATGTCAAAACCTGCATTACATAATCGTTTGATGAACTTTCTAATGTATAATTGTAGTTGCCAAGAGTATTACGCCCTCAGCATAGTCCAAGGGTACAAAAATGACGAAGACTGGGCTATTTTGACTTTGCAACAATTTCAAAGAGAACTACAAGAAATTGCTTAAAATACAAGAGGTAAAAAGAACACAACGACATTCGAACTATTGGGGAAGTCGTAGATATTTATAAGGTTTAAAAATATGTGCAATAACTGATTCACACTAAAAGCTGATAGAGAGGTTTCATTATGAAACAAGAACGCAAAGTTTTAGGTATTTTAGCTATTATTTTTGGAGCACTGGCTCTACTTGGCTCATGGATGCCTATCATCAATAATTTTTCATTCATTTTGGCTATTTTAGCTCTTATCTTCGGTTTAATTGGTTTTGCAGTAAATCGAAAAAGACCAAAAACGCTAGCTATTATTGGGACAGTTCTAGCAGTCGTGTCTATTGCTATTGTATTAGTAACTCAAGCAATGTACGCTAAATCATTGAAAGAACTAGGTAAAAACGTTGAAGAGACTGTTAGCTCTGTAAGTTCTTCAATTGAATCTTCACAAAAAGAGGAAGATGCTAAATTTAACTGGACAAAAGAACAGTTTGATGCGCTTCAAGTTGGCGATATTATCAACTATGGAGCCGGTGGAACTAACTACGATGACGTTGCTAGCGTTCACGGAGAACCTAACAATGTAACAACTAGTTCAGTAAATGACCACGACAGTAAGACAGTATCATACACTTCTACTGGTAGCAAATACAAGAGCGTTATTCTTTCGTTTTCAAAACAAGACGACGGTTCTTTCTTGTTGACTTCTAAAGTTAGTTCAGGTCTAGAATAAAAACCAACTGTTTCCATTTTGGAAACAACTCAAAAAAATCCCCACACTCTCCGACGGCAATCTTGAGTGTGAGGAACTTCAGTATAAGAAACAACCATTCAAAAGGTCGTTTTCTTATACCCATTTTAACAAAATAAAGGGGAAAAATCAATGTGGATGGAAGAATTACCAAACGGCAAATATAAATTTTTTGAGCGATACAAAGATCCATATACTGAGAAATGGAAAAGGTTAGCTATAACGCTCGATTCGGGATCAAGCAGGGCTAAGAAAGAAGCACAAAAACTACTAGATGAAAAGATAGTTGAAAAGTTACAAAGCTTGACTACTACTGATATGATTTTCGATGACGTGCTAAGTGATTGGTGGGAACTTCATAAAAAGTCCATCAAAGCTTCTACCGAGAAAACTATGGTCTATGCGGTTGATGAAGTAAAAGAAAATTTTGCTCCAGGGATTAAAATAAAAAACATCACTGCTAAATACGCTCAACAATATTTTACAAATTCAGAGGACAATCACATCAAATTAAAAAAGCATAAATCCGTACTAAGTATGGTATTCAAGTATGCTCAAGATTTAGAGTTGATTGATAGCAACCCTATCCAACGTGTCAGGTTGCCAAAAAAAGTCGTCACATACGAAACTATGGAGCGTATCGAAGATAAGTTCCTTGAACAGAGCGAATTAAAGCGTCTCTTAAAAGCCATGAAAGAATATAACCGAGGGTATCATGTCGCTCGTATGGCTGAATTTATGGCTTTAAATGGTTGTCGAGTTGGTGAAGCTGGTGCGCTTAAATTTGAAAATTACGATAAGAAAAACCGTACTATCACTATCAACGGAACTTTAGATCCAACACGCAAGGGTTCAGAGGGTATCAAGACTACGCCCAAAACCTTATCATCTATCAGAGTGGTTGATTTAACGAATAAAGAAATTGAGATTATTGAAGAATTTATAGAGTTGCATGAACTAAGAAAAAATACAAATCCAAACTATAAAGATATGGGATTTATCTTTGTTTCATCTAGCGGTATTCCAATTCATAAATCAAGCATTGGTAAGCTAATGAAGAATGCTAATGCTACTCTTAAAAATCCAATCAATAAACCGCTGCATCCTCACATTCTACGACACACTCTTATCAGCACGCTTGCAGAAAACAATATCCCCTTAAAAGCAATCACCCAAAGAGTCGGACATAAAGACAACGGAAAGACGACAATGGAAATTTACACCCATGTCACCAAGAACATCAAGTCAAAAGTTGTTGATGTCCTGGATAAACTTTACAAATAGTTTGCCCCTTTTTTGCCCCTTTTTAAACAAAAAGAAAAACCGCTACTCCTAAGAATAGCGGTTTTATCATGTTTTTAAGCTACTAATGTAGTCGCTCTATTATTTAAGAGTAACTGAAGCTCCAGCTTCTTCCAATTTAGCTTTGATTTCTTCAGCTTCTGCAGTTGCAACGCCTTCTTTAACAAGTGCTGGTGCACCGTCAACAAGTTCTTTAGCTTCTTTAAGACCAAGACCTGTGATTTCACGTACAACTTTGATAACGCCAACTTTTTTGTCGCCTGCAGATGTCAATTCAACGTCGAATGAATCTTTAGCAGCACCAGCGTCAGCAGCACCAGCTGCAGCAACAGCTACAGGAGCAGCTGCAGTTACACCAAATTCTTCTTCGATAGCTTTTACAAGGTCGTTCAATTCAAGGATTGAAGCTTCTTTAATTTCAGCAATAATGTTTTCAATGTTCAATGCCATTGTTATTTCCTCCAAATAAGTTTTAAATTTTATAATAGTTTTTTCGTAGCTAGGCTACGCTACGTAGCTTAAGATTAAGCTGCGTCTTCTTTGCTTTCTGCAACCGCTTTGACTGCAAGAGCAACGTTGCGCACTGGCGCTTGAAGTACAGAAAGGAGCATAGAAAGAAGTCCTTCGCGGTTTGGAAGGGTTGCAAGTGCAAGAATCTCTTCTTTAGATGCGACAGCGCCTTCGATTGCACCACCTTTGATTTCAAGTGCTTCAGCGTTTTTAGAAAAGTCGTTCAAGATTTTCGCTGGTGCGATAACATCTTCGTTAGAAAATGCTACTGCAGATGGTCCAACAAATACTGATGCAAGTTCTTCAAGACCAGCTTTTTCAGCTGCACGACGTAAGATTGAGTTTTTAATGACTTTATACTCAACTTCGTTTCCACGAAGCTCACGACGAAGAACTGTATCTTGCTCAACTGTCAAACCACGAGCGTCAACAACGACGATAGAGGCAGCAGCTTTCATTTTTTCAGCTACTACGTCAACTAGTTCCGCTTTTTTAGCAATAATTGCTTCACTCATTAGTGTGTTCACCTCCGTTATTATTTTGCTTGGGGAAATTTTTCAAAAGAAAAACGCGCCCAAACCTAGACACGAAAGTACAATACGCTTCTTTTTACATGATACGTTTTGTCCTCGGTAGGATACTTATGAGTCGAGCTCCCCTACTGTCTTAGGCAGTTTTTTCAAACCGTATATAAGTATAGCATAGTAAAAAAAAGAATGCAAGATTTTTGCAAACTTTTTTAAAATTTTTCGTGATTTTCTTCTAAAGTTCTACTGTCAGGACTTGGCCTTGCTTAACAACCTGTTCTCCGCCGATATAGACATCATCAACATCACTGGATTTAACAGCATAAACAAGGTGAGATAGCATATTTTCTTGGGGTTGGAGATGGATTTTCCCTTGTGGTTGGATGACCAGCAAATCCGCTTGCTTACCGACTTCCAAACTTCCTATCTGTTCGTCCATTCCAAGAACCTTAGCACCTTCTATCGTTAGAGCTTTGAGAGCTGTTTCGATAGGGAATTGGCTGGCATCCCCACTTTTCATCTTCTGAAGAAGGGCTGCAGTCCGTCCTTCCTCAAACATATCAAGATTGTTGTTGGAAGCAACTGAATCTGTCGCAATTCCTACAGCCACTCCTGCTTTTTGAAGTTGGATGATTGGAGCAATTCCTGATGCCAGTTTGAGGTTACTGGTAGGATTGTGGGCGATAGCCACTTGAGAGGTTGATAAACGTTCAATTTCTCGCTCGTTTAATTCGACCCCGTGAGCAAAGACAGACGGATGATCTAAGTAACCCAGTTCTTCTAAAAAGGCTAGAGAACGTTTGCCGTATCGTTTCAGGATAATTCCTGACTCCTCCTTGGTCTCCGCAACATGGATATGGATTGGAATAGCAAACTCTTTTGCCATATCTAAACTTTCTTCCAACAAGTCTCTACTACAGCTGTAGGGAGAATGTGGGGCTACCATAACCTTAAAATTTGGATTTTCATATCCTAAGATTTCCTCAATGATTGCTCTAGTTCTGCTTATCGTCTCAGCAGTTGTTTCTATCTCTGAAGAAAAGAGGGTCGGTGAGAAATAACAACGCATCTTAGAATCTTTCACTGCCTGATAAGTCCGCTCAATATCCACACCATTGGGATTATACATATCATTAAAGGTTGTTGTTCCTGACTGGAGCATCTCTGTCAGAGCTTCTTTAACCGCCTTGGTAGTCATGTCAGGAGTGAACTCAGCTTCTGCTGGCCAGATATAGTCATTGAGCCATTCATGGAGATTGCTATCATCTCGAATTCCTCTCAAACCTGTCATTGCAGAGTGGGTGTGGCAATTGACTAATCCAGGCATGATCCAGGCTCCCTGATAGTCTATAATCTGCTCAGCTTGCTCTAAAATCTCTGACTTCTCTTGACCAACATAAACGATTTGAGAATCCTTAACGGCTAAGATTCCATCTAGATAGACATGGAAATCTTGGTCACAAGTCACGATATTTACATGCTGAAAGACTTTCATTATAGGCTCCTTTTCTAAAAGACAATTTATACTCTCTTCAAACCACGTCAGCTTCACCTTGCCGTAAATATATGATTATTAACTTCGTCAGTCTTATCTACAACCTCAAAGCAGTGTTTTGAGCAACCTACGGCTAGCTTCCTAGTTTGCTCTTTGATTTTCATTGAGTATTACAGTGAATAATTTTTCTAGCTATTGTAACAAAAAAGTCACCCGAAGGCAACTTTTTTTGTCTATAAGATTTTGAAATTAGAAAGTATCATTCAGAGCTAAAAGCTGCAGCTTGCTGCATTTGGTAATACTTGCCCTTTCTAGCCATGAGATCCTGATGATTTCCATACTCAACGATATCACCATCCACCAAGACTAGAATCAGATCCGCATCCTGAATGGTTGACAAGCGGTGGGCGATGATAAAACTTGTACGTCCCTTCATGAGCTTAGCAAAGGCATCCTGAACCAATACTTCTGTCCGCGTATCGATGGAAGAGGTTGCCTCGTCTAAGATGAGAATCTTTGGAATAGCCAGAAAGACTCGCGCGATGGTCAAGAGCTGAGCCTGACCGACAGAGAGAGATTCTCCAGCATTTTCCAACTTGGTATCGTAACCCTGCGGCAACTGTTGGATGAAAAAGTCGGCATTGGCTGCTTTGGCAGCAGTAATCACCTGCTCCCGATTGGCATCAGGATTTCCAAAGGCAATATTGTCATGAATAGTCCCTTGCTTGAGCCAGGTTTCTTGGAGCACCATGCCAAACTGTTGTCGTAAAGAAGCACGACTATAATCATAAATGGAACGACCATCCAGCAAGATAGCTCCTGAGTTAATAGGATAAAAACGCATAAGAAGATTGATAAGGGTTGATTTTCCAGCACCAGTCGGACCAACAATAGCCACCTTGCTACCAGCTGGAATATCAATAGATAAATCCTTAATCAAAATCTTTTCAGGATGGTAGCCAAAAGAGACATGTTTAAAGGAAATTGCTCCCTTAACTTGGTCACTGGTCAAGACTTCCTTGCCTGTTTCAGCCACTTCAGGACTTTCTAAGACTGCATAGACACGCTCTGCGCAAGCCAAGGCACTTTGCAACTCAGCTAGAACTGAAGAAATATCGTTAAAGGGTTTGGTGTATTGCTGTACATAGTTCAAAAAGGTCACTAAACGTCCAATAGTCAAGGTGGACCCCATCATGATACGATAGGCTCCCACTCCAGCAAGAAGAGCATAAATGAGCGCATTGACAAAGCGAGTCGAAGGATTAACAGTTGAGGAATAAAAGATGGCTGACTGAGAATAACCTGAGTAGTTGTCATTAGCCTCGTGCAGTCTTTGGATAAACTCTCCTTGAGCATTAAAGGACTGGATAATGGTCTGTTGGCTCAACGATTCTTCAATCAACTGAGTCTGAATCCCCCTCGTCTCTGTTTGCTTTTGAAAGAGATGATAGGATCTCTTGGCAATAAAGCGTGAAATCACCATGGATAGTGGCGTCAACAGCAAGACTAAGAGGGTCATAAGGAGATGAATTTGAAGCATGGCTAGAATACTCACCAAAATCATCAAGACGCCAATGAAAAATTGGTTAAAAATCATGGTCAAGCCAGCTGCCAACTGTTCTATGTCCGTGGTCACCCGACTGACCATTTCTCCACTTCCTTGTCGATCCACAAAGGCAATCGGTAAACGATGGAGTTTATGAATTATTCGCTCTCGCAAGTCCCTAGTATAAGAGAAGATTAGACGATTATAAAAGAGAGGATTGACCCACTGCACAAGGGTATTTCCTATGACCACCAAAATCATCTGAATGAAAATTTGCCAAAAAACTGGTGAAGAGTCAGTCACTAGGACTTGGTCAATAACCTGCCCAATCAAGATAGGTAGGTAAATCGATAAACCAACCTGGGCAATAGTTCCTAGAAAGGCTAAGAAAAGGAGGAAGGGATGACTTACTAAATCTTTGGTCAAACGTTTGAGCGTCTGATTTGCAGTTTGTCGTCTCATGCTAGTCCTCCTTTCCATGTTGAGATGCATTGATTTCGCGATAGACTTGACTGGACTTCATCAAGTCCTCGTGCTTGCCGATAGCTAAGAGCTCCCCTTTTTCCAAGAGGAGAATCTGGTCAACCATCTGCAAAGTCGAGATTCGTTGAGAAATCAAGATTAAGCTCGTGTTTGGCAAACTTTCTCGGATAGCTTTCAAGAGCTTGGACTCGGTAATAGTGTCGAGAGCCGAGGTGGCATCATCTAGGATGAGAAATGGAGCTTGTCGCAAGACTGCTCGTGCGATAGACAACCGTTGTTTTTGTCCACCTGAGAAATTTCGCCCTCCTGCCTCAACTAGGGCATCCAAGAGTCCTTCTTTTTCACTGACAAAATCCTTAGCTTGCGCAATTTCCAAGGCCTGCCAAAGTTCTTGGTCCGTTACTTCTTGATTTAAACCTAGAGTCAGGTTGGAACGAATAGTTCCCTTAAAGAGCTCAACTTTTTGAGGCACATAAGCAATCCAAGACCGCCACTGCTCTAAATTACGAGGACTAGATCCATCTCGATAAAGGTCAATGCTTCCCTTGTCTACTGGATAAAGACCAAGTAAGACTTGCACCAAACTTGATTTACCAGAACCCGTTCCCCCAATGATACCAAGGATTTGCCCTTGAGTCATATCAAAGGAAATATCTCTCAAAGAAGGCTGGACCGCATCAGGGTAGGTAAAAGTTAAATCTTGAACTTGTAAAACCCGATCACTGGTAGCTTGCTTTTGTTCTAATTCTGAATGAATATCTTCTGGAACCTCAGCAAAGACCTCCTCGATTCGCTTAGCTGAGATATAGGACTGATTGAGAGAATTTATCAGCATGGCTAGCTTTACCAATTCCACCAAAATCTGTAAGAGATAATTGATAAGGGCAATGAGAGCACCTTGACTGAGCAATCCTCCTTGAATAGAAATATAGCCTTGCCAGATAATAATAAGGAGGGTTCCATTAACAATCAGATAGGTCAGAGGTGTTAATAAACTAGACCAGAAACCTGTTTTTTCTTGCAATTTGGCATAGACTTGGTTAAGGGTTTGAAAAATCTGTAACTCTCGTTTTTCTTGTCCAAAAGCACGAATAACTCGCATCCCTTGTAATTGCTGACGTGTTTCCTGAACCAGTTGGTCCGTTTTCTTTCTCAGACTGCTGTAGAGAGGATTAACCAGTCTAGAGAGCCCTACAATAACAATGGTCAAAATGACAACCATGACCAAGAACCAGAAAGTCAGCTCAGCTGAAATGCGATAAGCCATAAAGATAGCCCCAAAAACGATAATAGGCGCTCGCAAAAAGAGACGCAGGAATTGATTGATACCAGTTTGAATCTGGTAGGTATCCGAAGTCAAGCGAGTGACTAAGCTAGAAGTGGTCAGACGGTCTCTGCTATCCTTGGGCAAGGAAAGAATATGTCGATAAAGGTCATCTGTCAGTCCTTTGGCAAATCCAACCGCAGCCTTGGCTGAGTAAAACTGGGCTATCAAGGCCACTACAACGCCAATCACTGCAAAGATAAGGAGCAAACCAATCTGCATCCAGAGATGTCCTTGATCTCCCTGAGGTAAAGATTGGTCAACAATCCCAGCAATCACCATGGGAACCAAGAGCTCAAACACAGCTTCTAACAGCTTGAACAAGGGTGCTAAAATCGATTCTTTGATGTAGGGTTTGAAGTAAGATAATAAGCGTTTCATAAATCCCTTCTATTTTCTAAAATGAAGAAAGTGGGAAGCACCCACCCTCTCAATTTTATTTGTTTAAGTATGGCAATAGATAGCCATATCCTGCCTCTTCCATCTCATCCTTGGCTACAAAATGTAAGGAAGCAGAATTGATACAGTAACGAAGTCCACCTAACTCCCGAGGCCCATCTGTGAAAACATGACCCAAGTGAGCATTACCTGACCGAGAACGAACTTCAATTCGCTCCATTCCATGGCTCATATCCTTGTAATAATGAATCAATTCCTTGGAAATCGGACGGCTAAAGCTTGGCCAACCACATCCTGAGGCAAACTTATCTTTGGCGAAAAAGAGTGGCTCACCCGTCGTAATGTCTACATAAATGCCCTCTTCAAAAGTTTGGTCATAGGCATTACTAAACGGAGCCTCTGTTACAGCTTCTTGGGTAACACGGTAAGACTCTGCTGACAAACTTTCCTTCAACACTTCTTGACTAGGCTTTTCATAGTTAGAGGCATCAATTAATGGCTGCTCAGCATCGGTCACATCAATATGACAGTAACCTGAAGGATTCTTCTTAAGATAGTCTTGGTGGTAATCTTCAGCTAGAATGTAATGACGTAGTTTCTCCACTTCCACTGCAATCTTTCGACCAAGCATGCGTTCCTGCTCCTGCACCACAGTGTAGATAGCTGGCAAGTCTGTTTCATCTTGGTAATAAATCCCAGTTCGATATTGGCGACCACGGTCATTCCCTTGTTGATTGATTGACAAGGGATCGATGACTCGGAAATAATAGAGCAAAATTTCTCTGAGTGACACTACCTTCTCATCGTAAATTACTTGAACCGTTTCTGCATGGTCTGTTTCCTTGAGTAACTGGTAATTGGTCGTTTCGACTTGTCCATTAGCATAGCCAACACTGGTTGCTAGCACTCCAGAAATGCGTGAAAAATATTCCTCTAGGCCCCAAAAACAACCGCCTGCTAGATAAATTTCTGCCATCTTTATTTCTCCTTTATCAAGTTCTTAACTAGACTTCTTTTCAAAAAAAGGATAGGAAGCCCTCTGGTCAAGTGGTTTCCCCATCCTGTCTTCTATTTTTTTATTTTGCTTGGACACGGACACCTTGGGTATCAACTTTCAAGTCATGCAGTTTTCCTTTGAAAGGTTGCTTTTCCAATTCTGCCTTAATCGTTGGCATCTTGTCATGAGAAGCCAAGACCATAACTGTCGGCCCAGCACCAGAGAGGTAGGTTGCATAGGCCCCATTTTCTTTGGCTACTTGCTTAATGGTTGCAAATTCTCTTACCAAGTCCTGACGATAGCGCTCATGGAAGAGGTCACCCTCGATTGCTTGCCCAGCGGTCACCATGTCTCCCGCCAACAAGGCCGCAACCGCCACATTGGCAATAGAGCTGGCCGCAACAGCTTCCTTGTAAGACAATTTCTTAGGCAAGACTCCACGGCTGTCTCTAGTACGCAATTCATAGTTTGGAATGTAGGCTAGGAAATCACACTCTGGGAAGTCTGCTACGATAGCTGAAACTTGCCCTTCAACAGAGCTCGCAACAACGAGATTACCATAAATAGCAGGAGCCACATTGTCAGGATGTCCTTCAATCTTGGTCGCTAATTGCAATTTTTCATGGTCTGACAAGTTGAGCTGGCCCAGTTGGTTGGCTAGTTCAATACCAGCAACAATAACCGAGCTAGAAGAACCCAAGCCACGCGCCAAGGGAACATCACTTGTCATTTTCAAACGTCTTGGTTGCAAGTCTGGTACAATTTGCAAAGCAATTTTGAGCAAGAGATTACGCTCGTCATGTGGAATCCATTTGCCAATCTGGTGTTCAATCAACCACTCATCTCGTTCTTCACAGACCTCAATTTGAAGATACTTGGTTACAGCTACACCGACCGAGTCAAAACCTGGCCCGATATTGGCACTGGTTGCAGGTACAATAATCTTCATTTTATTCTCCTAGCACCTTGAAGGTATTCAAGAGGTCGAATTCTGAAACCTTCTTCAACTCAGCTGAGACATTCTCAAGCTGGGCTTTATTAATTTTGTGTGTGATGATGACAACACGCGCCTTGTCACCCTCTTTTCCATCTTGGAGGATTTGCTTGAAGGAAATATCTTGAGCATTAAAGATTTCAGCCAACTTCAAGACCTGACCTTTTGAGTCTGGAGCCAAGATTGAGAAGTAGTAGTTTGCTTTGACATCTTCTGGATTAGCCAAGACCAAGTCACGACTGTATTCGTTGAAGTCTTTTCCAATGGTACCATCATTCAAGCGACGAACGATACGGATAATATCCGCCGCAACACTGGTTGCAGTTGGTTTTTGACCCGCACCTGGTCCGTAGTACATAGACTCACCGATACCAATAGATTCTACAAAGACAGCGTTCATTACCCCATTCACACTGGCAAGTGGGTGTGCTTTAGGAAGGAAGGTTGGTGTTACTTCTGCAGCAATACCTGAAGGAGTTTCTTCGATTGAACCAACCAATTTCACTACATAGCCAAGTTCTTGAGCTACAGTCACATCTTCTGGTGTGATATTGCGGATCCCCTTGTGGGCTACATCATCAAAGGCAACCTTCATGCCAAAGGCAAATTGGCTCAAAATCACCATCTTGTAGGCTGCATCGATCCCATCTACGTCGTTTGTCGGGTCGCTTTCTGCAAAACCTAGTCTTTGCGCTTCCGCAAGAGCATCATCGTAAGACCAGCCTTCTTCCACCATCTTGGTCATCATGAAGTTAGAAGTTCCGTTGACTACTCCAAGCACGCGCGTGATTTTATCAGAAGCCAATGAATTTGCCAAAGTACGAAGAATTGGAATCCCACCAGCTACTGCTGCTTCATAGTAAAGTGCTACCTTATTAGCTTTAGCGATTTCTAACAATTCTGCACCATGGACAGCCAAAAGGTCCTTGTTAGCAGTAACAACGTGTTTCCCAGCTTCTAAGGCACGAGTGATAAAGGTCTTAGCAGGTTCGATACGACCCATCAACTCCACTACGATCGTAATGTCTTGGTCTGATAAAATGTCATCCACATTGGTTACAAAGTTAAAGTCATTCCCAGCAGCAAGCAAGCGATTCTTTTCATCTTCATCCTTGACCAATACCTTAGCAACTTCAATCTCTGAATGTGCTGATTGATTGATTTTTTCTCCATTTTCCTTTAGGAGGAAAGGCACACCACTTGCAACGGTACCAAATCCTAGTAAAGCAATTTTAACTGTCATGTTTGTCTCCTCGAAATTTTCTAATATAGCCATTATAACAGAATTTTGTGAAAATTCCTATTATAGTAAATCACTATTTCAGTCTAAAAAAGAAAAAACGAATCAGATGATTCGCTCTTCTTAAAATCTGGAAATAGCTTTCCAAAAATGATTATCCAATCTTTTGCAGATTAATCACCGCATCGTGATTGATCAAGACTTGACCATACTCCTGCAAGACTGAGCGACTGATGTCACTATCATCTGCAAACTCGCGCATACGGGCCAACAGCCAAGCTGGATATGGACTTGGATGATTTTCAATATCCACTAAAATGGTCAAATAATAGCGCTCATTCATCTTGTAAAGTTCAGAAGTTTCTATCTCAAAAGTCACTGTCTTTGAAAAAGCCACCAAATCAGCTAACTTAGAAAAAGAAAGGATGTAATAGATGTAAGGCTCTTTCTTACTTTCAACTCCTTGTTCATCCTGCTCTTGCTCTTCTTCCTTAGCTTCGACTTGCTCTAGAGATTGAATCGCTTCGATATCATCCTTGGTTTTATCTGCAATGCTTTTTTCCAAAGTTTTGATAAATTCATCTGGCGACATTTGGGCCAATTCTTCCATATCTGGTAAATCCGATAAATCTCCAAAATCTAGATTTTGGTCAATCTTTGATTTAGTTACAAAGACATCAACCTTATCAGGTTTTGGAGTCACACGGAAGCTCAACATACCTGTATCCAAAAAGCTCTCAGGCATCTCTAACTCATCCAAGATAGCATAGAAGAACTCTTCTGTTTTTTCTTGAGGAACGAGAAAGTCAGCAATCTCCATGCCACGATCCATCAAATCCTCTAAAGACATCGTGATTTTCAAAGTTGTATCACTAATTTGTTTCATTTTCATTGCTAGTAACCTCATACTTTCAGTTCTATCTATTATACTAGATTTTTACGATTTTATCAAAAGAATGAAGCGAGAATGTGATATAATACTAGAGAGCATTTTACAATACAAGAAAGAAAGTACAATGAAAAATATAAAAATTAATGTACTGCCTAGCTTACTAGTCAATGTTCTCAATATCGTTTTTCCTCTGATAACCAATCCTTATCTGACGCGGATTCTCAGCAAATCCGTCTACGATTATTTCAATACCGCAAATACCTAGGCTAGCTTTGTCATTCCACTAGCAGCCTTTGGAATATACAACTACGGGATTCGTGCTATCATTTGGGCCATTGAGTTAATCCTTGCTAAACAAATTATCTTCATCAACGACCACGAAAATCGTTTAACAGCCTTTTACTTTATTGGTGGTGCTACTATCCTACTCAACAGTCTCTTGTATTTCAATAATATTTTTGCACCAGAGTACTACATTGCTACTACTATTATTGCAGAAACTGTAGTTGTTCTACTAGAAATTTACTTTATCCAGAAACATCATCTGCTTGACTTAAAAGAAATCTTTACTACTTTAACACGCTATACTATTGTATCCCTTGGATTCATCCCAATCTATTTTGCGTTTAAATTCCTTTTCCAAATCAACTCATTTACAGTCAACCTCAATATGATACTCATGGTACTCTCTACTGTAACAGCTTGCGGTATCTATTATCTCTTGACGCTATTTCTTACCAAAGATAAAACACTCCACTATGCACTCAATCTTGCTCTTGCTAAGATTAAAAGAAATTAAAAGAATCCCCTGCTAATAGACTATTCTACTAGCAGGGGATTTTCTCATTATTCCTTTTCTTTCTTATTGGCAATACTTGACTCTATAATCGAATCCTCTTTTTGTTTTTCTGAATTTGAAGAGTTAATTTCTTTATGATTTTCTTGCTTTTCTTCCTTATTAATCTTGTCTGATTTATCAGTTAAAGTAGATGTTTCCTGTTTGTTTGTAGAATTATTTTGCTGCTTATCAACAGCAACTACTTGTTTCCATATACCTTCTTCATTTACTTTATAACCATCAGGTGTGGTAGAATTTTTCAACAAGGAACCATCTGCTTGGAAATAGTACCAGTTACCATCAACCCGTTGCCAGCCAGTCTGCATGGCTCCACTAGCATTCAAATAGTAACGAACACCATTTATATCTTGTCTACCAGTTAACATGATGCCATCTTTATCCAGATAATACCAAGTTTCCTGATCCTTGACCCAGCCAGTTTTCATAGCTCCAGAACTTGCAAAATAGTTCCAGTGACCATCAACAAAGGCCCATCTAGTTTGAATCACACCTTCTTGATTAAAGAAATAAGTTGTTCCATTTATAATTTTTTTACCAAGTGAAGGGACTCCATTCTCATCGTAATAATACCAATTTCCCGACACTTTTTTCCAACTAGAAGGTTTCCCATTAGATTGAAGAGCACCATTATTAGCAAAGAACATTTTTTTTCCGTTAAACTCGTGCAATCCTGTTAACATCTTTCCTTCTTTATCAAATAAATATTTTTGTCCAGAAATTTCCACTAATTCATTATATTTTCAATCACCTGTAGAGCTAATATAGTACCCAAAACCGTCCTTCTTGAACCAGCCAGCTTCTTGCATCTTACCACTACTATTTAAATAATACCAGCTACCATCAAGCTTTTCTCGGGAGTCATTCAAATGAAGCCATTTGCTAGCTTGCATCTGTCCTTTCCCGTTAAAGAAATAATAATCTCCAGCAATTCTCTTCCAGCCAATAGCCATTTGTGTATCAGATAAACGATACTTCCAGTATCCGTCTTCTTTATACCATTTTTCATTTACTGAAGGTATATTTGGTAGACTTTCAGAAATATCCGTAAATCCTTTTTCGCCTATTGTAAAGACTGTTGCATCTTTTGTCTGACTAGATGCATGAACAACCTGAATATTTTTTCTTTTAAGATAATCTCTAGTTGTAGAAAGGTTTGCATCTGCAACCGAAGTATGTACAACCATCTTCGGTGATAAGTAGTCTAAGAATGGAATAGTATTAGAAATTTTAGCGTCATAGTGATGATTCCATTTCAGCATATCTACCTTACCAATTACAGATCCCAACTTATCTTCTGCACCCTCAACATTATCCAAGTCTCCACCAAGATAGATTCTCTTACCTGCTACTGTTACAACTGCTACAATTGAGTTTGAATTGTCATCAAATACTCTTTTTAGATGTCCGTTGCTATCATACTCATTTTTATAGTTATACAGCTGAATATCCATGTCACCTAAAGTAAAATGACTATCTTTATCTGAGATATCTTGTATTAATTTTACTCCACGTTCAGTAGCAGTCTTTGCAGCATTATCGTAATTATAAAGGTTATCCCACAATCTCCATTTTGTTGTAACACGTTCATCAGCATATCGTTTTAAATAAAATCTATCAACAGGAAAACGTTTAAGAACTTCATCTGCAGAACCAATGTGATCACTATGGACATGGGTTCCTAGAATAAAATCAAGTTTTTTAATACCTACCTGTTTCATGTGTCTGAACAGTCTATCTTCTAACTTTCCAGTAATCTTATCTCAGACATGATAGTATCTTTAAGTCAGAAATGTTAACTTGACTTCATCTTCTAAATATGATTGTTACTTGTTCTCAAGCAGGTATACATCAAACTCATGCCCAAAAACTCTTTCTTCTTCAGGTGGCAACTGCATGTAATCACCATAATACTGTGTTAAAATGAAATCATAATTTTGGGGAGCTGGTAGTCTAAGATGTTCAAAATCTAAAGTTATTATTTCTTCAAAAATTTTTCTTTCAAATACCTCTTTTTCTCCCAACTTTGAAGAAAGGAAAGCTATAAATTTACCATTTGGATTATAGTGTTTTTTAGTCAGTTTTTCCATAATAATTGCAAAAACTTTTGGTGGTATTGGCAGTAATATGAACCAAATAATTTGTCTAATTAAATCTTTAATTTGACTATCTTTATAAATAATATTCTTTCTCTTACTTGATGCTAGTAATTTTAAACTTTCCAATCTATAAAATAATTTCATGATTTTTTTGTCATTAAAGGTATCCATAGGGAATATATCAATAAAGACACCTGAGGGATAAGTTGTATATACTCTTGTGTTATCAATAACAGTAGATGTATCAATTATCTTTATAAAATTATTATAATATTCTTTTTGCGTTTCTAATGAGAGTAGCTTATATTTTGAACTATCTTTTTCAAATAAGTTTATGAACTTATTATAATTCTCACGCGTCATACTAATATCAATATCATCATCCCACGGTATAAAACCTTTGTGCCTAACAGCTCCTATCAGTGTTCCATAATTAAGAAAATATTCTATGCCATTTTTTTTACAAAAAATATCTATATAAGATAAAATTTCCAATTCTATGTTTTTCGCTTCATCTACTGTTATTTTTTTCATTCTTTTCTCCCAAATTTAAAAATTTTCCTTTTGATTCGTTTAAGATGCTCAAAAACTTCTTGTAAGATTGCATCATTGGTTACATATAATAAAACTGTATAGCTTGTTATTGATAGAATTATAGTCATAACTATATTTATAATTAATTTGGAAGTTATGATCATTTCTGTAGGATTAACAATATTAACTATAAAATAAATTGGTATAAATGTAAGACTATACATAAAATATCGTATAGTGTAGTAGAATATATTTTTTAATGAAATTAATTGTTTTTTTATAATAAATCTTGAATAAATTATTAATAAAATAATTTCAGAAATCATTGTAGTTATCAGGTAAAATTCTGGTTTTGAAATATTATTCATAAATAAAATACTATCCAATAGAATGTTTATAATACCCGATAATAGAGTGAAAAGCGTTAGTTGTTTTTCATAGCCATGAGCAAATATAATTTGAGTTCCTAATATAATATCTAAAGATAAGAAAATTGACCTAAAAGCGAATAACGAGGTTAACATACCTCCCTCAACATATTTTTCACTTCCGTATATCAGTATTGTCTCAGTTCCTAACACAGTTAATCCAAGGCTTATAGGTATAATAAAAAACATAAACATACGGCTTCCTCTGTTTACTAAATTGTAATAAGAAGTTTTATCCCCTTTTCCTAAATAATAATTCAGTCTAGGAACACTTACACTTACAACTCCAGTAATTAAGCCAGCTATAACTCCAACAATTCTTTGAGCCATTGTATAGTATGTCACATATAACTCTTCGCCTATTTTTACTAAGAATAATCTATCAAGGAAAGTAAATAACATATTTGCACTTGAGAAAACAAGCATAGCAGTAAGTGGCAAAAACAGAGGCTTAAAATCTTTAATATCTATTCTAACTAATTTGATATCTCTTTTTATCCAAAAATAACTAATTAAATAATTTATAAGAGTAGATAAACTCATTATCAATGTATAAGGTATAATATCCTTTTCTTCTTTAACAAATATAAATATAGAAAATAACATGAGAGTTCTAATCAAAGCTGTTTTATAAAAAAGAAAATCATAGTTTTCCAATGCTTCATTAACCCATTCTATGGAAAACATTTGTGCAATTAATTGAATCCCCATTACTAAATAAACCTTTTTCAGTACAGGATTATTTTCAAAAAACAAAGGATAAGCAAATATATAGATTACAATACATAAACTGGTACAAGTTATACAAAGATAGAATAATTGAGAAAATACTTTGTTTACCTCATTTTTATTATCTTTTACGTTACTAATGCCTCTTAGACCATATGAATATACTCCGTATGTAGCAAAAGGCAAGAAAAACGAGAGTATAGTGTCAACAGAATTGAAATAACCATAGTATGTTTTATCTAATACACGAGCTACATGTGTTCCTGTTAAAAGAGGGAATATAATGTTTAGTATTCTGATTCCTAGATATGCTAAAGCATTTAGTTTAATACTTTTCATGAAAAAGAATAGTTCCTTTCTAAGAAGTTCCAACTACCATTATAGCATATAAAGATATAAAAAACCTCAAAAGAACAGTTTCATTATATTATCAAAATTCAAATAATTATACTGAAAATAGAGAGTTAAAGAATTTATAGTGAGTAAATCCACTATGGATATTATGGAGACTATTTTATTGTAGAAAAAATTCCCATATGACCTATAACGAAAAGCGACAAAACAACTCATTAGAAAGAATCATATGGAACAATTACACTTTATCACAAAACTGCTAGACATTAAAGAGCCTAATATCCAATTTATGGATGTCATAAATTGGAATACCCACAAAGAAATCATTGCTAAACTAGATTGTGAGGCCCCATCTTGTCCTGATTGCGGAAGTCTAATGAAGAAATATGACTTTCAAAAGCCGTCTAAGATCTCTTACCTCGAAACAACTGGCAAGCCTACTAGAATTCTTCTGAAAAAGCGACGTTTCATGTGCTATCATTGCTCAAAAATGATGACTGCTGAGACTCCTCTAGTAAAGAAAAATCATCAAATCCCTCGTATCATCAACCAAAAGATTGCTCAGAAGCTAATTGAAAAGACTTCTATGACGGACATTGCTCATCAGCTTGGCATTTCGACTTCAACTGTTATTCGCAAGCTCAATGACTTTCGTTTTAAGCATGATTTTTCTCATCTTCCAGAGATTATGTCTTGGGATGAGTATACCTTTACCAAGGGAAAGATGAGTTTCATTGCACAGGATTTTGAAAAGCTCAATATCATCACTGTTCTTGAAGGGAGAACACAAGCTGTCATCCGAAATCACTTTCTTAAATATGATAGAGCCGTCCGATGTCGAGTGGAAATCATTACAATGGATATGTTTAGCCCTTATTATGCCTTGGCTAAACAGCTTTTTCCATGTGCTAAAATCGTTCTTGATCGCTTTCACATTGTTCAACACTTAAGTCGTGCTATGAGTCGTGTGCGTGTCCAAATCATGAATCAGTTTCAGCGAAAATCTCATGAATATAAGGCTATCAAGCGCTACTGGAAACTCATCCAACAAGATAGTAGGAAACTCAGCGATAAACGTTTTTATCGCCCTACTTTTCGCATGCACTTGACCAATAAAGAGATTTTAGACAAGCTTTTGAGCTATTCAGAGGATTTGAAACACCACTACCATCTCTATCAACTCATGCTTTTTCACTTTCAGAATAAAGAGCCTGACAAATTTTTCGGACTCATTGGGGACAATCTAAAACAGATTCATCCTCTTTTTCAGACTATCTTTAAAACCTTCCTCAAGGATAAAGAGAAAATCGTCAACGCCCTTCAACTAACCTATTCTAACGCAAAATTGGAAGCGACCAATAATCTCATCAAACTCATCAAGCGCAATGCCTTTGGATTTCGAAACTTTGAAAACTTCAAAAAACGGATTTTTATCGCCCTAAATATCAAAAAAGAAAGGACGAAATGTGTCCTTTCTCGAGCTTAGCTTTTCTTCAACCCACTACAGTTGACAAAGAGCCTTCTTTTATTGTGAGTTAAAGAAAACCTCTCCAAAGCCTGAAGAGGTTCGTTACTATGCAAAAAAAGAGATTCGTCTTTCTGCACTCAGATTAGTTGTCTCAGACAACATGAGATTCCTTGTCAAGGTTTTACTGAGACAAGACATCGTACGATAAAAGTTTGATATCATAGAAACTATAAAGACATCTATCATTAGGAAATTGGAAAATATTTGATACTTTCAATCTACCCACAAAATAAACAATTTTATGGGTAGATTGAACTGAGACACTGAAATACGGAAATTTTCTCTCAGAAAAACACTTTACTATACAGGGGAATCCCTATACTACAAAAATCTTATTAAAGTTCATTCACAACATCGTTTTATTAGCAATCCATACTAATCACTGTCATGTTACTGACTACCATGAGAAACAATAGCTTCAACCAATACACATTCTATTGCCATTGTATATCTTCTCTTTTGACCAACGAGTTTATTATCTTATTATATATAACAAACTTTACGATTACGCCTCTCCCCACAATTTAGAGCTCTATCTATACCATATTTTCGCACCTTAATTGACTTGACAAATGGTAGAACTTAACCTAATGTACAATATAGAATCAGATAAAGATTTATAATAGAAATAAACTACAGTCTAAATGTTGAGACACCTATTACGTTTTTATTTAAATTTTTGATAACTTGAAGATTTTCTTCAAAGTTTTTATATCTAGTTATACCGTATTCTTCCACAAATAAAATATTATCAGAATTTAGAATAGATTTAATGTCACCTATGTTTCCAATAACAAAATTTTGGGGCAGGACTTTAGCATACTTCTTGGAAAACTTATCAATTACTTTTTTATTTGTGCCTAGTAATAATAAGTTTTTATGCCCATTCTTATATTGTATCACATTTCTAAAATTATCTATATTATCTATTTTTACGATAAAATCTACACCATATTTTTCATAATCCCCTGCTCTATTAATGGTTGGATTAAAAATATATGCTGCAATGTTAACAAATACTACTAAAAATAGAGTTCCAATTCCAATAATAATTAAACGAATTAATAAAGTTACTTTACTTATACCCGATTCACTCTCACTTTTTTTAAGTTCCTTTGAATAAACTGGTTCCAATTTTTCAATTGCGACTCCTGAGTATGCTTGTTTAAATTTATCAACTAAATAATCCAATTTTTGTTCAATAATATCATTCGCCAATTTACTTGGTGTTAATATTTTCACTGTAATCCCTGCATTATTTAATAAATAATTTACTTCTATCTTTTTGTTCCAAAAATCAAAATTTGAGTTTTTAAGTGTAACCTCAGATGTCATTAATTCTGATGCAATTTTTTTCATATCTGATTCTGACTGGTCATTGAATAAATAAGCTCCATTTAAATTGGATTGAATTAAACGACCGTAGAAATCACTATAGCCTCCTACTGTATTACTATTAGGTGTTGTAGTTCCTTCTGATGGTGCTATTATTTTATATGAAAGATAACTAGAATAGTTACTAACATCCCTTACAATAGACTTTGTCGTAAGAACTCTATAAGAATATGGAATTGCTAAACAAAGAAATAGAACGATTAATGAAACTAGATTTAACACCTTTTTTTTATAAATATTTGCAAATAAATCTGCAATCGAATAGTTATCAAACATTATACATCTCCTTTATTATCAACTACGTGTTTTACTTTTCTATTTATTAGACCTGCTACAAAAAAGATAACAATAACTATTCCCCAAAATTGTAAAGTAAACAAATTGAAGAAACTCTCTGTAAAGCTACCTCTTGGCATAAAGAATAGATTATTTAAAATCAATAATGTAATACTAAAAAAAAGTATCCCTGATTGATACGATGATTTCATCATAAATATAAAACTAATTCCCATTATTATACTTAACAAAAATAATCCAATCATGCTATAATCAGTATACATTTCCATTACATAACTTCCACCAATACCATGACCTGCTAAATAATCCTGTCTCAAAACAATATAGGAAATATTATGAGCATATCTATCACTTGTAAGAGCTAACTCCAAACTATTATTAGCACTAACAAATGGAGTCCCTCCAAATAAAATTCCTAAATTTCCTCTAGTTATATACTCAATTATCGGACTAAAGGTGTAATTTCTAAATTCTCGTACTGGTAAATTACTTCCGTATAGGTATCCTCTGGCTAAAACACCAAAACTGGTCCCTTGTTTATAGACAAAATCTATCAAAAGTTCAGAAAGACTCATGTTACCAATGCCTTCTCCATCACGGGCATAATTCAAAAATCCCATTACAAGCATCATGATCGGTGTACCTAAATATAGCATAGCTTTTTCTTTTACACCTATCCATACTCCTTTTTCTGTCTGGTTTCTCATAAAATAATAGATAAATGAAAATATCAAACTTAATACAAATGGATTTCTTGTTCCTATTAAAAGATTTATCACATTACCTGTTACAAACATACCTAACACTATAGTTGAATGACGTTTGTTGGGCTTAGTAGCTAAATAGATACACATGGCATAAACTACAAACGTTGATAATGTATAGGTAAAATAAGGTAGCTCACTTTTGAAATCAGCATAGTATTCATAATATGAAACATTTAATCTGTACACTAATCTTTCAATTATTCTTACTAGGTAAAATGGATACGAAAACAAAAATACTGATAACGATACTTTCCGTACACTATCTATAAATCGCTTATTTTTGAGGGCTTTAATCTCTTCTTTTAATTTGTTTTCTCTTTTAGAAACTAAAAGACCTCCTATAGTTATACCAATAATAGAAACAATAACAGCCAAAAATGAAAATCTATAGACATCTTCCTGATAAGTATTTATTAGTCCATATTTAAAATAATCAATCGTTGGTCTAGAAACCAAAAAAAGAAATATTGTAATGTAAAAAATAAGATGGATTATATAGTACTTTATATTGTTAAAACAGTATAGGATACTACTTATAATAAGCATAACTAAAGTTATCAATAACGTAATAATCGAATTGTTATATATATATGCAATACCTAAAAAAATAGTTATAACATAGCTAAATAGCGTAATTATATAATACACTCTTTTCCAATCTAATATCAAATACTCACCTCATTCCTCTACACGGTAATTAAAAAACATCCCCAGTAGAAACAATATCATTCTTAAAATTATATAAATACTCTGATAATTCTAACTCTATGATTTCTACTTCGGCTTTGTATTTAACATCCTTATTGTAAACTTGCAAATTATTCACAGAAATGGCTGGATTGAAATACTTAAACTTTGTTTTATGATGGGTAGAATCTATTCCAATGAAATTTTCTATATCTTGTTTTGTTTCCTCGTAATTTAAAACTAAATCTTCAAAATTTAATCTTAGTGTTAAAGTATTTGTTTTTTTCTCATTTCTTCTCATCATTTTATAATAATGACAAAATTCCTTAACATCTGTTGGGTAAGGTATCTCTTGATTTCTAGGCTTCCAAAAATATTTATTCATTATAAATACATCTCTTGGATCTCTTGAAATTACTACTGGAAACAACTCTTCAAATTTATAACTATCAATAATATTAAGATTATGAGGTAATAAAAGTTGATCAAGAACTACATACTTTTCTTTATCAGATAATTCGTTTATCACAGCTAGAATAAATTTTTTGCTTTTGTCATAAAAATCATCTGGTGATACCAAACTCATTTCCAATTGTACTTGTTTTAGTTTTGTTGATTTTTTAAATATTATTCTCCGCATAACTCTTATAAACCAAGCTATTTTTGATGGTTTTTGATAATAGTACCATATCCCACGATATTTACTAGTTATTATCGAATCTAAGTAACTATCTACTATATTAAGGAAATTTTTGGATATTTTATGTTTATAATTAGCAATACCCCAACCACCATAAATATATAATTTTTTCATAAGTTTTCTGAAACTCTTTACCGCTTCATCACTTCTTATAGAATTGTTATTATATAGCAATTTGTATTCTAAATCAAACAATCCATCGGGAGCATGTAAAAAAACATACTCAAAGTCTGAGTTCTTAGTGTTAATTCCATCATATTCTCTTAATAAATCTGTCACAGCTGAGGATCCACTTCCCATATAACTCATAGGAATTATTATTTTATTCATAATTTATTCACCTATAATTCATTAATTATTTTTTTGATACTAGCAATCTGTTTATCTAAGGAATATTTGTCAACATACTTCTTACATACTTCCGAATTAATGAATCTATCTTCCTTCTTTTTACTAAGTTCTTCTATAAGATAGTTAGAAATTTCTTCATTATCATCAGAAACAAATCCACATTTTTGATTATTATATAATTCTTTCGTCCCTCCTACAGGAGTACTAATAAATCCCTTTCCTAACGCTAACGCTTCCACCAAAACTGTGGGGAACCCTTCTGCTTCTGATAATAAAACAACATAAGATGCTTTTTTTATATATGGATATGGATTATCAACATACCCTAACATAATTACATTTTTTTCTAAATGATTGTCGACTACAAATTTACTAACGTATTTCTCTAAATCGCCTTTCCCTAATAAATATAATTTTTTATCAGGTATTTTATCAACCACATTCTTAAAAACTTCTAACAATCTCTTGATCCCTTTAGCTTCCTCTATACGTCCTAAATAAATGAGACTGTCATCTTCAAAATTAATATTTACATCTTCGAGAGATTTAGTGTGGATATTTTTAAAATCGTACCCATTGTATATCAATTCTATTTTTTCTTTATATTCAGGATAAATTTCTTTTACAGATTTTGAGGTTTCTTCTGAAATAGTTATTATTCTATTTACATATTTTAATTTTTTCCCTTGTCTAATTCTAGAAAATTTATGCTTTTTTAGATTATAGATTGTTCCATGATTCCAAGATACTGTTTTCGCATTATTTCTAAGTAAGTAAACTGGATATAAATAATTAAAAGCTATTTCATAATCATATTTTTTACTTGTTACTAGATATCTAAATAGTTTAGGAAATAGCAAAAATAGTTTCCACTTAATTTTTTTCAAAAAAGTAGCATTTTCTAAATTTTTAAAAAGCGGTTTCAATATATTAATATCGCTGTCGCGATTTTCCCCTGTGCCATGATTATTTATCTCTAAAACATCAATAACATATTCATCACTTAGACCTTTAGTAATATTTGCCAAAATCTTTTCAGCTCCGCCACCCATACTAAAAGACCATGTTATAAATAGAATTTTCTTTTTATCCATGTCTTACCTATTTCAATAGTTTTTTAACTATACTTTTTTGATTATACTTTATTAAATACATAAGTAATTTTCTCTTTAAAGGTTGACTCTTTAAATACTTATTGTTTATCCAATTAGGATATTTCTTCTTTACTTTTTCTAGGTACTCTTTTAATAGGGGAGATTTTTCATCAATTCTTAAAATATTACAATATCCTCCATACAAAATATGATACCAATTAAAATATTCTAACTCTTCTTTATATTCTCCTGGATATTTTTCGGAATAGTACTCTTCAACACTGTCTAACATAACTTCTATATCTCTAATTTTATTAATTTCACTTCCTCCACGCATAATAGAACCTTCCGTTAAATAGTATTTGTATATACTAAAATTAAAATATTTTGCCTTACTTACATTAGGCCAAAGTCTAGCCATAAATTCAAAATCTTCATATAAATAGCCACTTTTAAAAGTCAGTTTATTTTTTCTTAAAAACTCTAAATCATATACAAAGTGCCAAACAGCATTCTGGAGAGTAAATAGCTTCTTTTCTTTTTTGGGAATAAGTATAATGTTTTCTTTTATTCCCATGCATACATTGTCTAATTTCCTATTCTCATATCCTACTCTATAATTAAATATATTTACTTCTTCTAAATCTTGATTTACTATAAATTCTATTGATCCTTCTTCTATTTCATCATCTACATCAACAAACCATAGATAATCTCCACTAGCTTTGTCTAAAATTACTCTTCTTACATGAGCAAGTCCTGCATTTTCTTGAGTTATAACTTTTATAAATGCAAATTTATCGCTATATCCCTTTAATATTGACTCACTATTGTCTTTTGAACCATCGTTAACTATCAACAATTCAAATTCTATTTTTTCTTTTAAGCTATCATATTCCTTGATTATAGAATCTATACAACGTGATATATATTTTTCTCCGTTATATACTGCTACACCTATAGTTAATTTCATTCATTTTCCCCTAATACTTCTTTAATAAATGTATATACTCTCTTAGAATTCTGATCATCGTGTATTCTAAAAAACTTATCAATTTTTCCTTTATATTTATCTTCCAAAATCCAATTATTTTTAAATTGATTTTTTATCTCTTTTATCAATTCATCTAGGGTGTCTATAGATTTTCCAAATCCATCTTTATAGTCATAATATCCTTCTTCGTACTGACCTTCTCTAAATTTTTTATAATCAAATTGATAAAATAATACTGGTTTTCTCATATAACAAAAATCCATAAATACACTTGAATAATCTGTAATTAAAAAAGCGGACTTTTTTAATAGTTCTTGTATATCATATTTTTTCCAATCAGCCAATTTAATATTATTTGAAGAAGTTTGAAAATCTTGTAAATTTTTTTGCATGTTTCTATGTGGATAAAAAATTAAAGTTAGGTTATTTTTTTCTAAAAAGTTTTTTAAGTCATCATTTACTAAAAACTCATTCCATTTTTTAAAGTATTCACTTTCAGTAAAAATACTTCCTTCATTAAAATTATTTCTAGCTTTAGTATTTAAATTTAACCATTCTCTCCAAGTAGGCATAACAAGAATTTGATTATTATTGACAATATTACGATGAAGATTGTCAAATCTTGGAAATCCCAAATATTGTACATACCCACTAGGATAGCCAAATTTTTCCTTTACTTCAATGTATTCTTGTTCAGCTCCACATATAAAACCACGCATCTTTGTATTTTTATAATACAGCCATTTAGCATCATCTTTGGTTATTCCATGTTGCAAAAATATCTTATTTGTTTTTAACCCTAAATATACTTCCATAAGATTAAAAACAGCTGCATTAGGATTTCCTGCTTTCTGTGTACTTACATTTACTCCCGCGCTAAGATAATAAACCCAGTGTTTAAAAGACCAATACTGGATACATTCTCCTAACTCTTTGACTTTATGAGCATCAGGAGATTTCAAATCAATAACATATATTACATTTTCCTCTGGGTGATTTTTTCTAATATATTTAAACAACCAATATCCATTATCTCTAGCTTCTTTTTCACTTTCGCATATTAGTATTAGATTCTTATTCTTGCGTCTGAAGAATAGAGAAATAACATAGGCTATAGGAAAAATAAATATAAGCGAAATAATATCTCTTATAGAAATTAATCTTAGTTTTTCTATAAAATTTCTATTCATCTGTATACCTCCTTAGAATCTTTGTGAAGTTTGATCAAACTTTCCACCTTGTTTGCTTTTTTCATTTAATAAACTGTTGATAGTTGTAATATTATTTGCAGGGTATTGCTTTCATGGACAAAGTAACAGGTGTGATTTATAATCCTGCTGATAAGGTTTGATACAGGTGGTTTCTTTGTCACGAATGGTAATAAAAAGATTGCGGTCGACAAAATCCTTGTTACTCTTTGACAAGAAATAACGCTCATCTGCATAACGAGGCCATAATTCTGCTAGTTTTTCATAATCCTTACGAGGCATAAAAAAGTCTAGGTCGTCATCCCAAGGAATAAACCCCTTGTTTCGAAGGGCACCAATAGCACCTCCCCCACAGAGGTAACAAAGCAAATCATGTTCTTTACAAAAGGCCACAAAATATTCAGCCATTTCCAGACTTCGATCCTGAATTGCTTTCAAATCACTCCTCATGTCTCTCCTCTTCTGTTCAATAACGAGTTATATCGTTTTATTATATCATAAAAACCCTTAAAAATCCATCAGACACTAAGAAAAATCAAAGTTCAAACCACTGTTTTACTGGTGATTCGAACCTTGATTTTTCCTGTATTATTTTATCTCATCCTCATCTGAGAAAGTTTAGTTTGATATTTATTTTGGTCTACTAAAAGTGCCTGTCCTCCATAGACATCATAGGCATCGACCCAATCGCCTAGTTCTGGAACTGTTAACCTCTCTATACCATTTTGCGCTCCATTTAGGAAGGATAAGCCATTGGTCAGTAGGAAACTATAAGGAACATTCGTAGAGGTCATCCCAAAGACCTTACCAAGTGCTTCCGATCCAGTAAAGAGTTTGGTTGGATCCTTAAGTTGCTGCAGAACAGCTGTCAACACTTGCTGTTGTCTCTTGGTACGACCGTAATCACCTTCATCATCATCACGGAAGCGAGCATAATTGAGCAAGGTTGATCCGTTCATCTGCTGTTTCCCGACTTTAATCGTCTGGGTTGGAGACTCTGTTTCCGTAGCATGTAAATCATCTCCGACTGTAGCTTCTGTTAGTGGGCGCCCATTCAATGTTGAAAATTGAGTATCAATCGTCACCCCATTAGGGAACAGAGTGTCAATAGCGGTTGCGAAGGCCTGGAAATCTACCAAGGCGTAGTACTTAATGTCCAAGTCAAAATTATCTTTCAAGACTTGGCGAACCATTTCTGCCCCTTTTTGGCCTTCTTGTTCTCCTAACTCATAGGCTACATTTAACTTGTTATCGGACTGCTTTCTACCGTTAATCACTTCGCTATAACCGTCTATATAAACCAAATTGTCACGCATGAAGCTGACTAGCTTGATTTTCTTATCTGAGCCACCAACATTTAGAACCATAATAGAGTCCGTCCGCGTTTCAGCACTATTTTGACCGATTCGCCCATCCGTTCCCATAATCAAAATATTGACCCCATCCTTGGTATCTTGACCATGAAAAACCTCTACTTGAGCCGCCTTTGCATTGGCAGCTTTGGTTGGATCAGCATTTGAATAGCCTTTTAGGAACATAAAAATCATGCCAAAACCGACACAGGCTAGAAGAGCAAGCAATCCAGCAAAAATACGCCCCCACCGTAGCTTCCGCTTTTTAGGTTTTTTCTTTAGAAGAGAATTGATTTTCTGGTATCTCTCAGAACGACTACGGCTATTATAAGAAGGAATCGAAGTGTTAGCACTTGTCTTTCTATAATCCTCTGCCAATTCCTGACTTTCTGAGGGAGCATCACTACTTGCCCTATTTAATTTGTCTTGCAAGTAAGCAAACTCTTTTTTCTCTCGCTCATTGAGGTAATGAATATTCTTAAAGAGATAGTCATAACGCAACTGCTCATGATGGCTTAAAGGATTTTCTTTACTCATCTTCTCTCCTTTCCATGGTCTGATATTGGATAAATAGGATAAGCACCCAGAACCTTATATTGGATCCCAATCGCTTCTAATTCTTTTTGGGCAAAGTGGACCAAGTCCTTATCAGCATAGTCCACATCGATAATGAAAAAGTATTCTCCCAACGCTGTCTTGAGGGGACGACTTTCAATTTTTGTCAGATCAATTCCCCGCCAAGCAAAGGTAGACAGGGCCTTATAAAGTGCACCTGGAAGGTTATCAGGTAAGGTCAAGGCCAAACTCATTTTTTCACTTTGTGATTTCAAAGGAATAGAAGGCATTTCAGCTCCTAGAACCCAGAAACGTGTAAAATTGCCTTCCATTTCCTGAATATCCTCGGCAATCAGTTCTAAGCCATATTCTTCAGCAGAACTTCTAGGTGCAATAGCTGCAAAAAGTTTATCTGGATGTTCGGAAATAAAGCGGGCCGCATAGGCTGTACTAGCAGTCACCTCGATTTGAGCCTCTGGATATTGTTCATCGATGAATTTCTTTCCTTGTGCCAAGGCTTGTGGGTGAGAAAAAATCTTTTCAATCTTAGTATGACCTGGAACCACCATCAACTGCTGGTGAATGGGCTGAACGATTTCTGCAACTGCTTGAATGCGAGCCTGATGAAAAAGATAGTCCAAGGTTTCATGAACACTACCCTCGATAGAATTTTCAACTGGCACCACAGAATAGTCCACCAAGCCTTGCTCATAGGCCTTGATGACATCTGTAATATTGGCAAAGGCCTGCAATTCCTCATGAGGAAAAGCTGTCTGTACAACATGGTGTGAAAATGATCCCTTGGGACCTAGATAAGCAATTTTCATCTCAGTTCCTCTACAATTTCCTCTGGGTTTAGCTTGGTCACATCCAAAATCCGACTAGCTACTTCCTCATACCAAGCCTGTCTTTCTTGAAAAATAACTGCTAGTTCTCCCTTGCTATTATTTAGAAACAGCGGACGCTGATTGTCCTCATCAGCTGATATGCGTTGGTAGAGGGTTTCAAAATCGGCTTTCAGGTAGATATTATCAGAATTTGTCTTGAGCAAGTCACGATTTCGCTGAGAAATGACCACTCCTCCACCAGTTGACACAACTTGGTCCGTTTCTAGTAACTCAGTTAGGACTTCTGATTCTATCTGACGAAAGGTCTCTTCTCCCTTTTCAGCGAAAAAATCCACAATAGACATACCTAAGCGCTGCTCTATCAGAGCATCCATATCAAGGTAATTAGGGTCCAAACCTCTAGCAATAGTGGACTTGCCAGCTCCCATAAATCCGAGTAATACCTTAGCCATGAATCAAGCTCTCCAAATCATCAAAGAAGCTAGGATAGCTGGTATTGATGGCTTCTGCACGGTCAAGCTCCACTTCTCCATCTGCAACCAAGAGGGCTGATATGGCCGTCATCATGCCGATACGGTGGTCTCCAAACGTATTGACTCTAGCACCGTGAAGGGCTGATTTTCCTTTGATAATCATTCCATCTGCTGTAGGGGTGATATCTGCACCCATGCTATTTAAGGCATCTGCCACTACCTGAATGCGGTCTGTTTCCTTGACCTTAAGTTCCTCAGCATCCTTGATAACTGTAACACCTTGGGCTTGGGTCGCAAGTAGGGCGATAACTGGCAATTCATCAATCAAACGTGGAATCAAGGCCCCTCCAATCTCTGTTCCTTTCAAGTCAGAAGACTCAACAGTCAAGATAGCAGATTTAGCGACTGGGTCAATTTCAGTTACTTCTAATTTTCCACCCATGGCACGAATGACATCGATAATACCTGTACGCGTTTCATTAATACCTACATTCTTAAGCACTAGACGAGAATTTGGAACAAGCAAACCTGCGACCAACCAAAAGGCTGCACTGGAAATATCTCCTGGAACAACCACCTTTTGTCCTGTCAATTTTTGTGGTCCTTGGACTGTGATTTTCTTGCCCTCCACACTTAAATGACCACCGAATTGTTGCAACATATCTTCAGTATGATTACGGGTGCACTCTTTTTCGATAATAACGGACTGCCCCTTAGCTTGCAAGGCCGCAAACATCAAGGCTGACTTGACTTGGGCAGAGGCAATCGGCAACTCATACTGAATAGGTCTTAGGTTTTTCGTCCCTTTTAAATGAAGGGGAGGCAGGTCTCGTTCAGTTTGCCCTGAAATACTAACGCCCATTTTTTTCAGTGGAATCGTCACACGGTCCATAGGACGTTTGGAAAGACTATCATCACCGAACATCTCTACTTCAAAGTCTGCACCAGCAAGAACACCTGAAATCAGGCGAATCGAGGTTCCAGAATTTCCCATATCCAAAGAATTTTGCGGAGCTTTTAAACCATCCATACCTACACCTTGAATGGTAATAACCCCATCTTTATCCTCAATCTCAACACCAAGGTCACGAAAAACCTGCATGGTCGAAAGGACATCTTCGCCCCTCAGAATATCATAAACCTTGGTCTCACCCTCAGCCAAACTTCCAAAGATAATGGAACGGTGGCTGATAGACTTGTCACCTGGGACTCGGATACTGCCATGTAAGTGGCTAATGTTTGTTTTTAGTTTCATACTGGACCTCATACTTGCAATACTTTTACCTATTTTATCATAAAAAGCCAGAAATTCCTTAAAATTTCTGACTTTATGATAGTTATTTTCTTATTTTAGCAATTCTGAAACTGGTTCGAAAACAATTTTTTCAATATCAGAAAGGTAAATGGCCAATTGTTGTTGCTTGATAAAGAATTCTGACAAGAGGCTATTCCCTTGAATCTGCTTGCCAAAGTTTTCCATCTTAGCTTGGAAGGATGCATCTGGCATTTGACCTGTCTGGGCTAGTCTTTGAATTTCCTCTTGGAAGGCAACATATTCTGTAAAGATTTTACTTGCCTCAGTATCTGCTGAAATAGCATCTTTAGCTGCTTTAACAGCCTTGTATTCTGGTAATTCGCGTAGACCGCGACTAAGTTCGTTTGCACTATCGTAAATATTTGACATGATGTTCTCCTTATTTGATGACGACTGTGTAGTCGGTATTTTCTGTTATGAGATGTTCGGCTCTTTCCAAGTCTTGAGCATTTTTAAATGAAATTTGTAGAATCCCGTGAATATCCTCACGGTTTTCCTCGTTGATGTGGATGTTAACCAAGGAAGTTCCACGTAGCAGTTCCAAAATCCGCAGGATAACATCTTCTTCATCGGGAACGTCGACATAGAGGTCATAAGAGCTATCCACACCACCACGCTTATGGATTTCCATAGCCTGACGTTGCTCACGCGCTTGGTTGAAAAAGTTCCAGATTTGCTCTTCATCTCCCTTGTTGATAGCCTGACCAACCTCATCCAAACGTTCCTTAAAATCCTCAATTCTCTCTAGGATAGTCTCACGATTGGACAAGAGAATGGAGGTCCACATCCCTGGCTCACTTTCCGCAATTCGAGTCATATCTCGAAAACCACCAGCCGCAAAACGCCTTGCCATCTCATGTTCTTGAGCATAGACCGCGGTCTGCTCCATGAGACTGGAAGCCAGAATATGAGGAAAATGGCTAATCTGAGAAGTGACTCGGTCATGCTCCTTGGCATCAATCTCAATAAAGCGAGCATGCAGACCTGAAAGCAAGTCCCTCATTTCGTCAAGCGTGTCCTGACTTGTCAGGCTCGAAGGTGTAAAGATATAATAGGCATTTTCAAAAAGATTGACATCCGCAGAAGCAGCTCCTGTCTTGTGACTACCAGCCATGGGATGGGCTCCGACAAAGCGAACAGGCTTATCAGCTAAATACTGCTCCGCCACATCTACAATGGCTGACTTGGTTGAACCAGCATCTGAAATAATGACGCCTTCTTTCAAGTCCAAGTTGGCCAACTCCTTAATGAAAGCAATAGTTTGTTTGATTGGCAAGCTGAGGATAATGATATCTGCCAAAGGAGCAAAACTAGCAAAATCATCCGTTGCACGGTCAATCATGCCTTCTTTCAAGGCGATATCTCTCGAAGCTTGACTACGATTATAACCTAAAATTTCATAATCTGGATGATCGCGTTTGATACCGAGTGCCATTGAGGCACCGATCAACCCAAGACCTACGATATAGATTGTTTTTGCCATAGGAACTCCTTAATAGTTCTTTGTATAGTCTCGGTGTTTGGCCACTGCTTCTTTTAATTCCTCTAGATTATCTGATGAGAATTTTTCAAGGATTTCTTGTGCCAGAACCGTTGCCACAACGGCTTCCATGACCACACTGGCTGCTGGAAGAGCGGTCGGATCACTTCTTTCGACTGTTGCCTTATAGGGTTCATGGGTTTCGATATCCACACTCATAAGTGGTTTGTAGAGAGTAGGAATAGGCTTCATAACACCTCGAACAACAATAGGTTGCCCATTGGTCATGCCACCTTCAAAGCCACCCAGATTATTGGTACGGCGAGTATAGCCGTCTTCTTTAGACCAGAGAATTTCATCCATAACTTGGCTACCTTTACGGTAACCAGCTTCAAAGCCGAGACCAAATTCCACTCCTTTAAAAGCATTGATAGAAACAACGGCTTGGGCCAATCTGGCATCCAATTTTCTGTCCCATTGGACATAGGAACCAAGACCAACTGGAACACCTCCGACAACTGTCTCGACAACCCCACCGATGGTATCTCCGTCACGTTTGATTTGGTCAATATAATCCTTGATTTCCTGTTCCCGTTCTTGGTTGACAATAGAAACTTCAGACTGGGCAGCTCGTGCCTTAATCTCAGCGACTGTCAGATCTTCAGGAACATCGATTTCCTTGCCACCAAAGACAACGACATGGTTGGCAATCTCCATATCCAGCTCAGCCAAGAGGCGTTTAGCTACTGCACCAACTGCCACTCGCATAGTTGTTTCACGAGCAGATGAGCGCTCCAAGGAATTTCTCAAATCATCAAAACGGTACTTGATGCCCCCGACCAAGTCGGCGTGACCAGGACGTGGATGAGTGATTTTTCGTTTGCTTTTAAGGCGGTCTTCAATGTCCTCCGCAGACATGATGTCCAGCCATTTTTGATGGTCCTTATTGACGACATCCATGGTAATAGGAGCCCCAGTCGTCTTCCCGTGGCGAACGCCAGAAGTAAAGAAAACCTGATCACTCTCAATCTTCATACGGCCGCCACGACCGTAGCCACCCTGACGGCGTTTAAGATCTCCGTTAATATCCTCAGCTGTCAAAGGAAGCCCAGCTGGGATTCCTTCAATGATAGCTGTCAGACGGGGACCGTGTGATTCTCCTGCAGTTAAATATCTCATACACTCTCCTTATTTTACCAAGTAGTCTTTCATCTCTTCCAGAGAAACTGGGTGGATGGTCGCTGAACCAAGCTCTGGCACCAAGACCAATTTCAAGGTATTACCACGCGCTTTCTTGTCATGAGTAAGAGCCTGATAAAGCTTGTCAACATCCCAGTTTTCATAGTCAACAGGCAAGCCAAATTTCTGACACATTTCTGTGATGGACTGGGTAATGCCAGCTGGCATAAGGCCTTTTCCCTCAGCAACCTTGGAAATCTGCACCATTCCCATAGCCACAGCTTCACCATGCATGACCTTGCCATAACCAGCCGTTGCTTCAATAGCATGACCAATAGTGTGGCCAAAATTGAGGTAAAGACGAACACCGTTGTCCAACTCATCCTCAACCACCATCTTGCGCTTGACCTGACAAGAATGTTCAATCAAGGTCTCTGCATATTCCAAAATGCTCTCTACAGAACCGTCCAACTCCGTCAAAAGAGCCCACAGTTCTGGATCCTCAATCAAACCATACTTGATAACCTCACCCATTCCTTCAATCAACTCTCTTTTTCCAAGCGTTTCAAGGACAAGTGGGTCAATCAGAACCCCATCTGGTTGGGCAAAGGTCCCCACCATATTTTTAGCAAATGGAGTGTTGACACCCGTCTTTCCACCGATAGAAGAATCAACCTGAGCTGTCAAGCTAGTCGGAATCTGAACAAAGTGAATGCCCCGCATATAGGTAGAGGCTACAAAACCAGCTAGATCCCCAACGACACCGCCACCAAGAGCTACGATTCCATCACTACGAGTCACCCCCTGCTTAACTAGGAATTCATAGACTTTCTGAACAGTAGTAAGATTTTTTCGTTCTTCACCTTCTAAAAAGTCAAAAACAGCTACCTGAAAACCAGCATCTTCTAGGCTGAGCTTGACCTTCTCTGCATAAAGATAAGCTACATGGTTGTCAGTTACTATAACCACTTTTTGTGGTTGCCAGAGTTCTCTCAACCACTGACCAGTCTGAGCCAGACAGCCTTTTTCAATCTGAATATCATAAGGATGATGAGGAATATCGATTCTGATTTTCATAGGAGAATCTCCCTTTCTTTATTAGTATTTTTCTGTTAAAGACTGCCAAATCTCTTCTGTTGGCATCTCCTTGCCTGTCCACAGTTGAAAAGCTTCTGCAGCTTGATAGAGCAACATTCCCAGACCATTGACAACTGGATTCCCCTGACTTATAGCCCATTTCAAAAATGGTGTTTCAAAGGGTTGGTAAATGATATCTGCTACTAGGAGAGTTTCTGGTATGACTATGTTTTCAGGAACTGGAGATGATTGACCATCCATCCCTACACTTGTCGCATTGACTAGTAAGTCCGACTCAGCAATCCTTGCTTGCAGTTCAGGAACATCTTCTAAAGCATACAAATCCACTTTAAAGCCTGTCTGCTCCTGTAACTTGTCTAGATAAGGTCTTGTTTTTTCCATAGAAACTGAACGAACAAAGACAGAAATCTGACTGACACCATCCAAAATAGCTTGTGCCAAGATAGACTTGGCCGCACCACCTGCACCCAGCAGGGTCATCTTCTTACCTGTAATTGTAAAAGAAGGCAAGCTCTTAAAAAATCCCTTGCCATCTGTATTATATCCAATTAAATTGCCATTCTCATTGACAACCGTATTAACCGCACCGATTAAGCGCGCTTCATCGCTCAATTCATCCAAATAAGGAATCACCTGCTCCTTATAAGGCATGGACAGGTTGATGCCAAACATCTGGTAGCGACGAATATTGGCCACTGTTTCTGCCAAGTCACCCGCTTCAATCTCCCAAGCCACGTAAGCACCATTGGTAGCTGTCGCCTCAAAGGCACTATTGTGGATAAAAGGGGAAATAGAATGCTTAATAGGATTGGCAACAACGGCAGCTAAACGTGTATAGCCATCAAGCTTCATCCAAAATCTCCCTGATTTTTTTCATGTTAGCTAGAGAAATCTGACCTGGGGCACTAGCCTCATCTAGACTAGCAAAGGACCAGCTAGAACCAGTCACATCCGCAGTGATACGAGAGACCTTACCCACCTTGCCCATAGAAATGGTCACATATTCCTGCTCAGGATTGAGGGTTTTAAAGCCTCGGGTATAGTTCATCAAGTCTAAGACATCCTGCTCCGTGTGAGCCATCACCGCAACCTTAACAAGTTTTGGATTTAAGCTCGTCAACTCTGACAAGATTTCCATCATATTTTCAGGCGTTTCTTGAAAATTATGGTAACTTAAAACGAGATTTGGGAAGTCCAGCATTTCCTCAAAAACATCCTTGTAGCTATAGTACTCAAAATCAATATAGTCTGGTTGATAGAGTTGCGCTACTTCCTTGATTAGATGGATATATTCTTCTGGAGAAAGGTCGATTTCTCCCCCTTCAGAGCGAGTTCTCAGCGTGAAAACCAACTCACGACCTGCGAATTTTTCAAAAATAGCTGGAGCTACCTGCAAAATCGCTTCCTTAGGCAGATAGTCGGCACGCCATTCAATGATGTCGGCATCCAGATACCTCGTAGCATCCAGAGCCTGAGCCTCCTCTAAACTTCTTGGCATTACTGAAACGATTAATTTCATTTACTAACCTTCATACTAATCACCTTGAGGTAATTACTACTTTCATCTTTTTTATTATAGGCAAAATCTGCTGGAAGACCATATTTGTTTAAAATCTGGTAACTTCTTCCTGCAAAGCCTTTATCAATTTGTTCTGTAAATTTCTGGCGGGAAACATTGGCAGCATTGGTACTGGCAATGATAATTCCTCGCGAATTTAAAATCTCAAGACTCTGGGAAATCAACTTGTGATAATCCTTTGCCACAGAAAATGTTTGTTTTTTGTTCCGAGCAAAGCTAGGCGGATCTAGGACAATGACATCATAGGTTAAGCCTTTTCGTTTGGCATACTTGAAATACTCAAAGACATCCATGACTATAAAACGATGGTCGTCTATGCTGATTCCATTTGCCTGAAAATGCGCTTGAGACAATTCTCGTGAACGTTTAGCTAGGTCAACCGAAGTAGTCTGGCTTGCTCCTCCCATAGCTGCAGCTACTGAAAAGGCTGCTGTGTAGGAAAACATATTGAGCAAGGATTTACCCATAGCCAATCCATCAACCAAGCTCCCACGAACCTCGTGCTGGTCTAGAAAAATCCCTGTCATCAAGCCATCATTCATGAAGACTTGATACAAGACACCATTTTCCAGAACAGTGAAAAAGTCAGGTGCTTCTTGACCATAAACATGGGCAGATTCATAGTCCAAACCCTTAAAACGGATCTTCTCATAAGCCCCTAAAACCTCAGGGAAAACCTGTCTAAAGGCTTCAGAAATAACCTTGCGAATCTGATAAACATAAGAGTTATACCAAGAAAAGACAGCATAGTCGCCATAAAGATCCACTGTCAGACCACCAAAACCATCTCCCTCTTGGTTAAAGAGACGAAAGGCAGTTGTCAAATCATCTTGATAGTAGGCTTTTCTCTGTTCTTTAGCTTGTCTAAACAGCGTTTCAAAGAAAGCTTGATTAAAGGTCACCTTATCTTTGCTGATAAACCAGCCCAAGCCCTTGTTTTGTTGGGAAAGGTAGGCAGTCCCAAGAAAATTTCCATCTTGACTATGGACTTCCACTTCCTGATCCTTAAGATTGACATTCTCAAGATCGCTGGCTTCTAGTAAAACTAGACCTTTGATAAGCTTTTTTTCAACCCGCTTACTGACTCTTATTCTATTCATAACTACCATTATATCAAATTTTTAGACAATTCTCAAAAAAGAAACTACCCTTGCTTTTTTACTCTCGTTTTAAAAAATGGTATACTAATACTAATTAAAAATTAGGAAGTAAATGTGTGAGAATTAATTTTAACAAAATCCAAAAAGCCATCGGTACCAGACTGGGTTTTGTCCTAACCCTTTTAATCATCTATTGGTTCAAAACCTTATTAGCCTATACCGTTGACTTTAATTTAGACATTCAATTGGGCAAATTGCAGGGAAATTACCTTGCCTTTATCGCCTTTTTCAACCCCCTTCCTTTGGGGCTCCTTCTACTAGCTCTAGCCCTCTATGCTCGGTCAACCAAGATTTTTTATAGTATTAGTATAGCTATTTATAGCCTTTTATTCATTTGGCTCTATTCCAATGTCTTTTACTATCGAGAATTTAGTGACTTTATCACGGCTAACACCATGAAGGTGGTCAGCAAAGTGTCTGTTGGTACTGCGGAACTAGAGTTGCTGCGTCCTTGGGATTTTATCTATTTTATGGATTTCCCAGTGCTGTCTTTCCTTTTCTTTAAAAAATTCATCCATTTGGATAGGAGACCTTTCAAATTCCGCTCGAGTGTTGCTATCACTGCTCTCTCAGCCCTGCTCTTTTCAGCTAATCTTTTCTTAGCAGAAATTGAACGTCCCGATCTCCTGTCGCGAGGATTTTCTAATTATTATGTTGTTCGTGCCCTTAGTTTGCCAGCCTTTTTAGGTTATAGTGCCAACCAATCCTACAGCGCCAACAAAGAACGTGCCAAGGCTTCTGAGACTGACCTTCAACCTATCACAGATTATATTCAAGAGCATTCGGCTAAGCCTAATCCAGACTATTTTGGCTTAGTCAAAGGGAAAAATGTAATCTATCTCCACTTGGAGAGTTTCCAGCAGTTCCTACTTGACTATAAACTCAACATAGATGGAACTGAGCATGAAGTCACTCCCTTCCTTAATTCCCTCTACCATTCGCAATCAACCCTAGCCTTTTCGAATATCTTTAACCAAGTCAAGGCTGGTAAGACCTCAGATGCGGAAACTATGTTGGAAACTGGTCTGTTTGGACTTGACCAAGGTTCTTTCATGGTCAACTACGGTGGTACCAATACCCAGCAGGCAGCACCTTTTATCCTATCAAAAAACGGCTACCAATCAAGTGCTGTCTTTCACGGTAATATCGGGACCTTCTGGAATCGAAATACGACCTACAAACAATGGGGCTACCAATACTTCTTTGACGCATCCTACTTCACCAAGCAAGACAGTAGCAATTCTTTCCAATATGGTTTAAATGATAAAATCATGATGAAAGATTCTATCCAATATCTGGAGCATTTACAGCAGCCTTTTTATGCCAAGTATATCACGGTGTCCAATCACTATCCTTATGCTAGCAATCTGACAGGCGATGAGCTTGGTTTCCCCTTGGCCAAAACCAAAGATGAAACGATCAACGGCTACTTCCAAACAGCCAACTATCTGGATAGTGCCATCAAGGCCTTCTTTGACTATCTCAAAGAAAGTGGCCTCTATGAAAAATCCATCATCGTCATTTACGGAGACCATTATGGCATTTCCAACTCCCGCAATCCTGACCTGGCACCCTTGATTGGAAAGACTTCTGAGAACTGGTCTAATTACGATAATGCCATGTTACAACGAGTGCCTTTTATGGTAGTCATGCCTGGTTATGAAAAAGGGCAAATCATCAATACCTACGGTGGACAAATCGATATCTTACCGACTCTCGAACACCTCCTTGGTATTGAGTCAAATTCTTTCCTTCAAGTTGGACAAGATCTTCTGTCTCCAGATCATCAAGAAATCGTTGCCTTTCGAACTGCCAATTCCTTCGTCACACCTAAATACACTAGTTACGACGGACGAACCTACTATACTGAGAGCGGCCTTGAAATCAGTAATCTTGATGAACAAGCTCAGAATGAACTAGAAATTGTTCGTCAAGCAGCTAGTCAACAGCTAAAAATCAGCGACCAGATTCAAACTGGCGATTTGATCCGTTTCTACCAAGCAGATCATCTTGGAAAAGTTGATACAGAAAGTATTTCTTACCTCAATTCTTTACCAATTCTTCAAAAGATTGAGCAGGAAAAAGGTAGTCAATCAACCAGTCTCTTTAGCCAAAGAAAAGGTAAGACCAGTACTGACCTTTTCAAGGCACCAAGTTACCAAGAACTCCATCCAGAATCGGCAGAAACCGAATCAAAATCACAATAAAAGATGCTCTTCCATCGTGGAGGAGCATTTCGTTTTATAAAATAAAATTCAACGAAAATCAAAGAACAAACTAGGAAACTAGCCTCAGGTTAACTGTGAGATTGTAGGTAGAGAGGTTGTACCTGCAATATATGTCTGTCAAGTTTAGTGACGTAGATAGTAGAATAAAGATGAGAAGACATAGAGAGAAGATAAATCACTTCAGCAGGTATCGGGAAAATTTGATTTTATAGAGAAGCCTTTTGTTACAAATTCAATATACTATCAATAAATAATATTATAGAAGCAACAATAATTATAATTTCACCTATCTGCATCATTCTATTTCGAACTCTAAATATATGTTCTATCAAAAATACTTGGAACACACACATTATAGGAATTAACGTTTTTGAAATTGAAAAATATCCAAATAAATAAACTATAAACAACAAAAATAGAACTATGTTATATTTCTTATTCAAAACATTCCTCCCTATATATTTTTGATTACCAATCTTAATCATTTACAACTACATTCTAACAAACTATGAAAGCGTTTGTCGAATTGAATTTATCAAGCAAGCGACCAACTAGCTCATCTTTTTTCTATTTCTGCCAATATGCGTGACAGGTAGTAACGATAGCTAAAAATAGCAAGAGCAAGCAGGAGGATAAGAGCTCCTACTCCCAAGCTGATGGCAAGAACAGGAGAGAGAGACCGAACCAAGAATAAGCTCCCAATTACAAGGGCCATCAGGATTGCAATATAAATAAACAGTAAAACTATTGCTACTATACGATTTGAACGATTCACTAGGTCAGTAATGCTACTCCAATTGGTTGACAGATTTTTCACGTCCTTAAAGTAATTGTGGCAAGAAAGGATGACACTGGCAAGGGTCCAGACTACAAGAAGGTAAATCATCGAAAGGATGGGCAAGCCTAAATATAGAGAAAGGCCAAGTAAAATCAGAACTGGAAAAAAAGACTGGACAGCAAATATAATCCAAAATTTCACTTTCACATAACGAGCAAAGTCAAAGGGTAAACTCTTAAGAAAATCAACATTTTCCCTCTCCAAGGACAAGGCAATTGAATGCAGGCTGGTGATATTGTTATTGACAACTGCTATAAAGAGAGCTATAAAAAACAAGGGTAACCAGTATGGAGGATGAATGTCTGGAACTATCTGAGAATCTCGGATGTTGGAAATCAGACCGATCATCATGAGATAAGGAAGGAAAGCACTTGTAAAAAGCACTGTAATCACGCCAGTTCCCTGTCCCAAGAGGGTGAGGTGGTAGCGTAAAACCATACGGAAAAAGCCCTTTTTAGTAGTTGAAATTCTCTCCTTATTGCGACGTTCTTTCTTGACCTTCTCCTCACTGTTAAGCAGAATCACGTCATAAAAATGAGGAAAAACCTTCTTTTTGGTCAGGTAAAGCAAGAAAACAGTTAAAGCTATCCAAGCGAGCAGACCCAGTATGGCTTCTGTCGAAAAAGGCTGCACTGCTATTTTGTAAAAGATATGAATAGGATAAAGGAGAAATGGAATGTCTCTAACTTTGTCAACAATACTTCCAAAAGTCGACTGTAGAAAGAGGACAAATATTAAAGGTATGAGAACCCCTATCCCAATCATCACATTCGAAAAAATAGACTGATACTTTCTGAAGACCGTAGTCTGAGCCAAGAAATGTACTGCCACTACCATCACTAAAGTAACAGAGACAAATAATAAGGCCAAGGACAGCAGCATCAAAGGCAAGCCCAGCCAAAGAGAAGGAGCTAGCCTAATATAGAGGACTAGAAAATAAGCTAGGATTGGTACAATTCCAGCTAGAGCTGGCAAGAGGACAGACAGTCCTTTAGCAATTATAATCTCTGATTCTTTAAAGGCATAGGGCCTATACGATACCAAATCCTTACTCTCATAAAAGACATTGTAAAATGCAGTGAAAGAAGTTGAAAAGGCAAGCACCAGTAAAATAGCAACCATGGTACTAAAAAAACTTGGCCTTTCCTCAAAAGGAAAACGAAAGGCTATATTTATAAACATGATGAGCATCAAGAGACTGGAAAAAATGTAAGAACTTAGGACTCTAGCGGAAACATTTACTTTTTTCCCAGGATTTTTAGCTTGCTTCTTTCGTAGGTTAGCCAGATTAGCTTCTTGAGATGAATAGAGGATATTGACATCAACTAATTTTTTAATGACCTTGAGACGCATCTAAAACCTCCTCTTTTCTACCAGCAAGGCTAAGGTAGATACTTTCCAAAGACTGGTCTGGGTGGTCTTTTCTCAAGTCCTCCACGCTACGACAATAAATCAAATGTCCCTTTTTCAAAATGGCAATCCGATCACAGACTTGTTCGGCTACCTCTAGGACATGGGTTGAAAACAAGACCGTCTTACCTTTTTGTGCATGTTCCTTCATCATTTGCTTCAAATCAAAGGCAGCCTGAGGATCCAAACCAGTCAAGGGTTCGTCCAAGACCCAAATATCGGGATCGGACAAGAGTGCTCCGATGACAAAGACTTTCTGACGCATTCCGTGAGAAAGGGTTTCAATGACCTGATAGCGGTTTTCAGCAAAATCAAAAACACTCAATAGCCTAGCTAGACTAGCCTCTAAATCAGAGCTAGTCAGATCATAGGATGAAGCAAGCAATTCCCAAAATTCATTGGCCGTTAAGCGTAAAAATAAGTCAGGCGAGTCTGCTACATAGCCAATCTTTCGTTTAATAGCCAAGCGATTTTCCGATAACTCCTGACCATCTACCAAAATACGACCACTACTAGGTGAAATGATACTAACTAGAGATTTTATAGTGGTTGATTTTCCAGCACCATTATGACCAATCAAGCCCATAATCTCTCCATTTTCAATCTGCAAATTGAGATTGCTCAAAGCCTCTTTATCACCATACAACTTACTAACATTTTGAAATTCAATCATGAGAAATCTCCTCTCTTTATCTATGTAATTTACTATAATTATAGCGCTTTCATTTTAAAAATCAACATTTTATATAAAATAGTCAAAACTTATTATTCAGTTTTACGCAAACGTTTGAGCTAACCAATACTTTATGATAGAATAAAGAACAAGATTGACAAGTAAGAGGAAACATCATGCAAAATCAAACACTCATGCAATACTTTGAATGGTATCTGCCCCACGACGGCCAGCACTGGACACGTCTGGCTGAAGATGCTCAACACCTAGCTGATCTCGGTATCAGCCATGTCTGGATGCCACCAGCTTTCAAGGCGACCAATGAAAAAGATGTAGGCTATGGGGTCTATGACTTATTCGACCTTGGTGAGTTCAACCAAAAAGGAACTGTCCGCACCAAGTATGGTTTTAAAGAAGACTATCTTCAAGCCATTCAAGCTCTAAAAGCACAGGGAATTCAACCTATGGCAGATGTGGTGCTCAACCACAAGGCTGCTGCTGATCACAGGGAAGCCTTTCAGGTTATTGAGGTGGATCCTGTTGACCGTACAGTCGAACTCGGAGAACCCTTCATCATCAACGGCTGGACTAGCTTTACCTTCGATGGTCGCCAAGATACCTACAATGACTTCCACTGGCACTGGTACCACTTTACTGGCACAGACTATGATGCCAAACGCCGCAAGTCTGGGATTTATCTGATCCAAGGGGACAACAAGGGCTGGGCAAATGAGGAATTAGTCGATAACGAAAACGGAAACTACGACTACCTCATGTATGCTGATCTAGACTTTAAACATCCTGAAGTCATCCAAAATATCTATGACTGGGCTGACTGGTTCATGGAAACGACTGGTGTAGCTGGTTTCCGCTTGGATGCCGTTAAACACATTGACTCTTTCTTCATGAGCAATTTTATCCGTGATATGAAGGAAAAATACGGTGAGGATTTCTATGTTTTTGGTGAATTTTGGAATCCAGACAAGGAAGCCAATCTAGACTATCTTGAAAAAACAGAAGAACGCTTTGACCTTGTCGATGTTCGTCTCCACCAGAATCTCTTTGATGCTAGCCGAGCAGGTTCCAACTACGACCTTCGTGGCATTTTCACAGATAGCTTGGTTGAACTCAAGCCCGACAAGGCTGTGACTTTTGTCGACAATCACGATACCCAACGAGGACAGGCCCTTGAGTCTACTGTTGAAGAATGGTTCAAACCAGCAGCCTATGCCCTCATTCTGTTACGCCAAAATGGTCTTCCATGTGTCTTTTACGGCGACTACTATGGGATTTCAGGGCAGTATGCTCAACAAGATTTCAAAGAAGTCCTTGACCGCTTCCTAACCATCCGAAAAGATTTGGCCTATGGAGAACAAAATGACTACTTTGATGATGCTAACTGTATCGGTTGGGTACGTTCAGGTGCTGAAAATCAATCCCCAATCGCAGTCCTTATCTCAAATGACCAAGAAAACAGCAAGTCAATGTTTGTCGGCCAAGAATGGGCTAACCAAACCTTTGTAGATTTACTTGAAAACCACCAAGGTCAAGTTACAATTGATGAGGAAGGTTATGGACAATTCCCTGTCTCAGCTGCTTCGGTAAGTGTCTGGGCAGCCAATACTATCTAATAGCTCATAATAACCAAGCCAGGTCCAAACGGATTTGGCTTTTTTTCATTCACAAAAAGACCTACCCAAATGGATAGATCTTTACTTGATTACAATTTACCTGCTACTTCATCCAACAATTCTTGGATCTTAGCTTGGTTGCTTCCTCCTGCCATGGCCATGTCTGGTTTACCACCACCACGTCCATCGACGATTGGTGCCAATTCTTTGACAAGGTTTCCTGCATGAAGGTCTTTTGTCTTGCTTGCTACAAGAACATTGACTTTGTCACCGATAGCAGCAACTAGGACAAGAAGATCAGAGTAGTCTTTTTGTTTCCAGTTATCCGCAAAGGTACGAAGAGCACCTGCATCTGATACAGAAACTTGGCTAGCAATGTAACGGTGACCATTGACTTCCTTCACATCCTTGAAGATATCACCTGCGGCTGCAGCTGCGGCCTTTTCCTTCAACTCAGCATTTTCTTTTTGAAGTTGACGAAGTTGTTCTTGAAGTCCTTCTACCTTGTGAGGTACTTCCTTGACTTGAGGTGCTTTCAAGGTTGCTGCGACAGCTTTAAGAGCGTCCTCTTGTTCACGGTAAGCTTCAAAGGCTTCCTTACCAGTCACTGCCAAGATACGACGAGTTCCTGATCCGATACCTTCTTCTTTGACAATCTTGAAAAGACCAATTTCAGAAGTGTTGCCAACGTGGGTACCACCACAAAGCTCGATAGAGTAGTCACCGATAGTAACAACACGGACTTCTTTGCCGTATTTCTCACCAAAGAGAGCCATAGCTCCCATTTCTTTAGCAGTGTCAATATCCGTTTCAACTGTCTTCACTTCAAGTGCTTCCCAGATTTTCTCGTTAACTTGCTGTTCAATGGCACGCAATTCTTCAGCAGTTACTGCTTGGAAATGCGTAAAGTCAAAGCGAAGGAATTCAACTTCGTTAAGAGATCCTGCTTGTGTCGCATGGTTTCCAAGGATGTTGTGAAGAGCAGCGTGAAGCAAGTGAGTCGCAGTGTGGTTTTTCATAACACGGTGACGACGATTTGTATCAATTGCCAAGGTATATTCTTGGTTCAAGGCAAGCGGTGCAAGGACTTCAACTGTGTGAAGAGCTTGTCCGTTTGGAGCTTTTTGAACATTGGTCACAGTAGCCACGACCGAACCAGACTCATCCAAGATTTGTCCATGGTCAGCTACCTGTCCACCCATTTCAGCGTAGAATGGCGTTTCCGCAAAGATAAGAGAGGCAGTTCCTTCTGATACAGCTTCTACTTCTGCATTGTCAGCCACGATAGCCACCAATTTAGAAGACAATTGGCTAGCATTGTAGTTGAAGACACTTTCTACAGTGATGTTTTGAAGGGTTTCATTTTGCATACCCATTGAGCCACCCTTGACAGCTGACGCACGCGCGCGTTCTTGCTGTTCTTTCATGGCTGCTTCAAAACCTTCACGGTCTACAGTCATACCAGCCTCTTCAGCGATTTCTTCAGTTAATTCAACTGGGAATCCATAAGTGTCATAAAGTTTGAATACATCTGAACCAGCAATGACAGATTGACCTTTTTCTTTCAAGTCAGCTACAATGCCTTGGGCAAAGTGCTGACCTGAGTGAAGAGTACGGGCAAATGACTCCTCCTCGCTCTTAACGATTTTTTCAATAAAGTCACGTTTTTCAAGCACTTCTGGGTAGTAACTTTCCATGATTTTTCCAACAGTTGGAACAAGTTTATAAAGGAAAGGTTCGTTGATTCCCAATTTTTGACCATGCATCGAAGCACGACGGAGAAGACGACGAAGGACATAACCACGACCTTCATTTCCTGGAAGGGCACCATCACCGATGGCAAATGAAAGTGAACGGATGTGGTCTGCGATAACCTTAAAGCTCATGTTATCGCCATCTTGGTCATAAACCTTACCAGACAATTTCTCCACTTCACGAATGATTGGCATGAAGAGGTCTGTTTCAAAGTTGGTCTTAGCCCCTTGGATAACTGCCACCAAACGCTCCAAACCAGCGCCCGTATCAATGTTCTTGTGTGGCAATTCCTTGTATTCGCTACGAGGAACAGCAGGGTCTGCGTTAAATTGTGACAAAACGATGTTCCAGATTTCGATGTAACGGTCGTTTTCGATATCTTCTGCAAGAAGACGAATACCGATATTTTCTGGGTCAAAGGCTTCTCCACGGTCAAAGAAGATTTCTGTATCAGGTCCAGAAGGTCCCGCACCGATTTCCCAGAAGTTATCCTCGATCGGAATCAAATGACTTGGATCCACTCCCACTTCAATCCAGCGGTTGTAAGAATCTTTATCATCTGGATAGTAAGTCATGTAAAGTTTTTCAGCTGGGAAGTCAAACCACTCAGGGCTTGTCAAAAGCTCATAAGCCCAAGTGATCGCTTCGTCACGGAAGTAATCCCCGATAGAGAAGTTCCCCAACATTTCAAACATGGTATGGTGACGTGCAGTCTTCCCTACGTTCTCAATATCGTTGGTACGGATAGCCTTTTGAGCATTGGTAATACGTGGATTTTCAGGGATAATAGTTCCGTCAAAGTATTTCTTAAGGGTTGCTACTCCAGAGTTGATCCACAAAAGAGTTGGATCATTTACAGGAACCAAGCTCACTGATGGTTCTACAGAGTGACCTTTGGTCGCCCAGAAATCAAGCCACATTTGGCGTACTTGTGCACTAGATAGTTGTTTCATATTGTCTCCTTATTTACTTGTTAATGTGATTGGCTTTCCAGCATTTCCACATAGTCAATGGCGACACAGAGAGAAATGACTAGGTCTGCATAAGCGTCCTCAAGAACCGTTACGTTATAGGTAGAGGTCAGATGGAAGAGTTCCTTCTTAATTTCCGCAATCAGCTGATCACGATCATCCAGCAATTTGAAATCCAAATCCCAGATATTGCCCTCGATACGAAGACCCAGATTATCAAACTCATACTTATCTCGCCAGAAGGTCAACTTCTTACGAATGACAAAACTCGAGCCATTCCGAAGCTGAATTTCAAAACGAGGTAGCAAGGTCAAGATTTCTTTACTGATCTGACTGACCTGTTCACCATAGGCATCATAGATGGTAAAAGTTTTGGGAATTTGGAAAAATGATCCCTCCACCTGATAGGCGATTTCTCCTATGTCATCCTTGATAGCGAAGCGTTCGCCTCCAAGACGAAACTTTTGTTTGACAAGAAATGTTTTCATCAACACCTCCAAAAATCAAAAGACAAGCTCATATCACGAAGGGCGAAAAACCGCGGTACCACCTTCATTCAATGAACTTGTCATTCTCTTATTCTTATGCAATTGTATGATTGAGTAGCATAACTTCCTAGCTTAGATGGCTCGCAGCACCGCCATTTCTCTGGACTAAGACTACTGAAAATCAATTCTCAACTTTCTTATTATAACGTTTTTTTAAGTCTGCGTCAACTGGAAATGATCTCCATTGAATCAGACCAATTCCCTACATCTCCGATTACTTTTTCAGGATATATTTTTTCTTACTGCCATTTTTCTTTTTATCCCAACTTTTATCCCACATTTTCGAATTGCTAAAAATAGCTACGAAAATATTCCAAAATATAAAGTTTCCTATCACCAAATATATAGACTCAGTCGTTAGGTATTGTCGATCCAAACCATCCTTTAGATAAAATAGTATATATGTTTGCTGAACAGTCAACAAGGCTGGCCAAAAAAATTTTTTGAAAAAAGTAGATATTTTCATTATTTGTTACCGCTTTCTGTAAGGTTAAGCTTAGTATACTACTAGGCAAGCAAATAAGCAACTATCATAGAAAAACATACAGTTACAAAAATTGCCTTTTATTTTAAAAACACTCCATGGTGTGAACCATGAAGTGTTCTAAGTGCTGTATTGTAACTGGTTCTTAACGTTTTGAAAACTGGTTAACTTTACGAGCTTTCTTAAGACCTAGTTTGATAGATAAGGATTTTACTACATTTCAAGATCCCTCTATAAAAGGAATTTGAGAAATTCTATACTTAAAAATTTTTTAAAGTTGTACTATATTTGATTGGAGAGGGAAAATATATATTCTATAATTCATTATCCTCTTTTAAATAATAATTACCGTTTCTCACTATATTATTTAATAAGGTAAATATAGTCTAATTTTTGAAGTCTAATTTTTGACAATTTGAAATAATTTCTTCCCAATTATTTGATGATTTAATGATTTTACATATTTCTGTGTATTTAAGTTTTGTTTTAAATTCACTAAGGGTAATATTTGAATTTTGTCTCATTGTTTCCCAATACTTATCAGCTCCAAGTAAATCTTTATTTATTCCTTTTTTAAGAAATAATTCATCTTCAGCTTTAACTATATAATTATAAACATCTTTTAATACTTCTTCTGGTATTTGAACAATCTCCGCAATCCATAACATCAATTGAGGACATCGAATTCCACTTAAATCGCAGTCTTTAATGAACTCTTTTTCTATCTTGTCTTTTGCTTTGATAAATTTATATTCAAAATACGCTTCTGTGAGATGAAATCTTTGTGACGGATTAGATACATTTCCATGTTTAAAATATCCTTCAGCATTTTGGCCATATCCCATAAATGATAATTTATCCGCTAAAAATTCACATTCATTAACATCACTGAAATTAATTAGAGAATCTGAAATATGCTTAAAATTCTTATTGATTATTGTTTGAAATTCTTTTTGGTTCAATTTTTCTCATTCCTTATCCTGTATTGTTTTCTATATTGTCAATACCTCTTATCTTTTCTGTTTCTTCATTATCTCATCAAAAATTATACCACTCAGCCATTTACTGAAATCAGAATTATTTGTCCATTCCCCAAATAATTGCATATTATCCCACATGATTATTCCAAAGACATCACTTAATGCTGTTTCATACTCCCGTTTAATATTTTCTAAATCTGAATTTTTTAAAGCATTTCTAAACTTATCATTTTTCATAACCATATCTGGTAACTCTTTAATTTGACGAGCGACATTGTCCTTATCTTTCCATTTGATATTACCATAGACATCATTAAAAGTCGTAATGATATTTTCAAGTGAATCTAGTTCTAATTCTCCTTTTCTTCCTGTACCAATACCTAATCCTTCAACAATTCCATCTTCATCCTCTAAAATGATAGCCATTGTTTTTTTCTTTTCCAAACGGTAGCTTTCCAAGTCAATAGAATCCAAGATCCCCTGTGAAAAATCCTTATCTTTAGGTGTCGGTAGCCGATGGATTAACTGCTCAAAGAAAATGACTCTCTTTTCCCATTCCACTTGACCAATCGGAAGAATAGAAGCTATAAAATTATAGGTTCTAATGAAAGATTTAACTCCACTCTTAAACACTACTTGCTCTTCCTCAGTTAATGCGACATAACGTTCAACAACCCTATCAATGATATGATCAAGCTTACTTCTTGAACTATTTTCTATAAAAAGTTCTACTACTGTATCTACTTCATTCTCTTCATAAACATACATTCCATCAAGTATACCTAACAGATTATTAAGTTTATTTGGATCTGTTTCTTCTTCCAATTTTGTTTCACGAAAATAAGGTTGAAAGGCTTCTTGAATATGTTCTGGTTTGTTTGCAAAGTCAATCACACATGTATCAATTTTATATTTAGCACTTCTATTCAGACGAGATAATGTTTGAACAGCCTTGACGTCATTTAACACCTTGTCAACATACATAGTATGAAGAAGTGGCTCATCATATCCTGTTTGATATTTATCTGCAGCAATCAAAAATTTATATTTATCTTCTTTGAATCGTTCTGGTGTTTCTTTATCTGAAAATCCATTCAGGCTTGTTTCTGTAACGACCTTACCTTTGTACTCTTTTTCTCCTGAAAAAGCAATTACTGCCTCAAAACCAGTATTTGAACGTTTCAATATATCGCTAATAATATTATAGTACTCAATAGCACGAAGAATACTCTGCGTTATAATCATCGCTTTCGCTTTCCCATTTATTTTTGGAGCCACCGTAGTCAGAAAATGTTTGACCATTACTTCTGCTTTTTCTCGAATTGGAAACTCTTGCCCCTCAACATAGTTTCTGATTTTATATTGAGATTTCTTTTTATCAAAATCAGGATTACTTTCTATAGTTTTATAGATCTTATAATAGTTTTCATAATGCGTATAGTTCTTTAAAACATCTAAGATAAAACCTTCTTCAATTGCTTGTTTCATAGAGTAGAGGTCAAAGACACTGCCAAACATTTCAATTGTTTTAGCTTTTGGAGTTGCTGTAAAGGCAAAGAAGCTCGCATTCTCAGGCATTTTTCTTGCTTCAATGAGTTCATTCAAATGATCCTCCATATCTTTATCATCTGTCGAACGGCCTCCTGAGACTGCCATATTGAGAGAAGCAGCAGCTTTACCACTTTGAGAAGAATGAGCTTCATCAATGATAATCGCAAAGTTTCTTCCTTGTAAGTCTGTTCCAATCTTTTCTAGGAGATAAGGAAACTTTTGTACAGTAGTGATAATGATTTTTTTACCATCCGTCAATAAGTTTTTCAAATCTGTCGATGAATTAGCATGACCAACAATACTCTTCTCATCAATAAACTTACGAATATTCGCTTCAATTTGCTTATCTAAATTCAATCGGTCTGTCACAACAATCACAGAATCAAAAGTCTTCTTATCATTGTAGCTCACTTCTACAAGACGATAAGCAAGCCATGTGATGGAATTACTCTTTCCGCTACCAGCACTATGTTGAATCAAATAACGGTTCCCAACACCATGCTCTCTCACATCTTCTACCAAACGAGTTACTGCCCGATACTGATGATAACGTGGAAAAATTAGCGTCTCAGTATGTTTAACTTTATCCACTGAAATATAAGCGAAATCACGAATGAGACTGGTCAATGTCTCTTTCTTCAAGAACTCTTTCCAAAGATAGTCTGTCATAGTCCCTGATGGATTGATAGGATTCCCAGATCCTCCAGTTTCTGTTCCCTTATTAAAAGGCATGAAACGAGTATTTTTGCCATCTATCCTAGTCGTAAAGCTGATGAAATTCTCATCAACTGCAAAATGAGCCATACATCGTTTAAAGGTAAATAATGTTTCCTTAGCATCACGGTCATTCTTGTATTGTTCTTCAGCGTCTTTATATGTCCACCCTGAGCTAGAGGCACGACTCTTAAGCTCCATTGTCATAATTGGCAAACCATTGATCATAATCGCTAGATCCAACTCCAACCCTCGATTCTTGTCAGAATAAGTCAGTTGGTTAGTAACGGCAAAAATATTAGTTTTAAACTCTTCGTATGAGCTTGGTCTCTTAGGGTCTAACGCATGGTAAAAGATAATCGTCCCTGATGAAGGGTAACACTTAATTCCATTTTTAAGGACAGATACAATTCCTTCCTTACGAATTTTATAATCGAGTTGCTTGAAAAACTTATCCTTACCTGCTGCTGTATCAAGGGATAAAATCTCATATTCACTCGGCTGTGACTGGCGAATAAACTCTAGGAGTCTCACTTCATCAAATGCATACTGCCTATTATAAGACGCCTTCATCTCACTAGGATGAATATAGGTATAGCCGTTCTCTTCCACTACATAATCAATGATATTGGTTTCTAACTCTTCTTCCATTTTTGTATCCCGTATTCCCATAAAAAGTACCTCCTATTCTTTTATTTCTTCCTCATCTGTTAAGACATCAATGTCTACTTTTTCATAAGATGGAATAACAACGTTACGGACATCTATCTTACCGGTCACGACTTCTGAAATGAGAGAGTATTTGAAGCTATTCAATTCTCCAATAATTGAATTACAGATATTGATGTTTCTTTTAACTATGCTTAACTTCTTTTCAATTCTCTCGACAATTTTCTTTTGCTCATTTAATGATACTACCGGAATTTTAATAGATTTTAAATCATTACTTTTAAATCTATATACTTTTATACCAGTTGATGCCTTTTTAAGTAATAGGGCATCTTTTTTTAAGCAATAGAACAAATACTTGGGGTCAATCCCTTCTTTAGGTTTTATAAGTAATTGCTCTCCACCAATTAGACCTTTTTCATCTCTATCATAGAATGCAAAATGCCCTAAATCTTCAATAGTTTCGGACGTATAAACTGCAATAATATCGTTTCTATCAACTATTTGAGACGATTTACAAAATTCATCATTTACGTAAAAATTATAATTATTATCTATAGTGTCAACTTTATACACCTTCCCATACTGTAATGCTACATATGTGCCCTTAGATAACAAATCATCTTTTGTAAAGGTTGAATTACCTCTAACTATATCTACATACTTCCTAATACTTTCTTCTTTCATATTTGAAGAGTTAAAAGAGATTATCTTTTCAAAAAGTCGATTAAGTTTTTCTATCTTCTCCTTCTCCACAGCAATCAATCGATCAATCTCATTTATTTTCCAGTCCAGATAGGTAGCAATTTGTTTCTGTTCTATTAAGGGAGGAAGAATCACTTTTTCATATTTTAACATCTGCATTGGCACTCGAAGCCTATGGTCTAAAATTCCCTTTCCCAGCACTCTAAAAGATTCATAGAAAGGTTTAACTTGAAATAAATAGTTCAGATAGTCTATATTATGCTCACTTTCATTTATCAAGCACAAAACATAATAAACCTGACTTAATACACCTTTATATTTTGACTTACCTAATGATCCAATCATCATGTTCATCGAATTAAGAACCATATCATTAGGATAGACAATCTTATAATTTTCAATATTTTCTGAAGCCTTATTACCAACACTGCCTTTTTCTGTATAAGGTATAACTCCTCTGTTCTTTATAACAGACAAAATAAACTGAATGTCTCCTTTTTGATTTTTTTCTTTTCTCTCTTCAAAAACATGGGAAATAGGACTGACTTCCCAATGTTCAGGAACTTCTTCCAGCCAGGGCAGGTCAACTTTCTTATACCGTTCGTACCTATTCATACAACCCCTCCAAAACGCTTGCCATCATGCCATCTGATTGTTTTTCTAACTCTTTGATTCGAGCAACAATGGTTTCGACGCTTTCTAATTGTTTTGGCTTGTAGAAGTACTTGGTGAAGTTTATCTCATAACCAATTTGTGTCTTTTCCGTATTGACAAAAGCATCTGGATGATATGGTAGCACTTCTTGTGCGATAAAGGCATCGATACCCCCTTTATAAGTCATCGGTATGTTTTCTGTATCAGTTAAATTTGTATCAATGATGACATGACCTTTACTATCTGTTTGCAACTCTGCATTTTCATCTATAACAATGATATTATCCAGCATACCCGTTGAAATTGCCTTTGTTAAGCTAGCACCTTTGATATTATAGGCTTTAAGAGCCTTATTAAATTTCTTCACAAATGTTGAAAAGTCAAGGTAGAGTTCCTCTTGCCCAAAAGATTGTAATACAGCCAAGTAGGCTTTGATGTTCTCAGTTTTTTTAAGTTCTGAAAGAGCACCTTTCGTGTCTTTAAGTCCACTATTGGATAATTTAGCTTTATCGAGATTGCCTTCTAAGGCACCAACTGCTGTTAATGTCGTTTCTAATTGTTGAAGATTAGTTTGATTGCAAAGAATAGCTTGTCTAAGTGGGCGTTCCACTGTCACCTTATAGTAACCAAAGTCTTCGTTATTGAATATTTTTGAATGCTCGCTTTCTTGAAAATTGAGGTATTCATCAAGAATGAACTGACGATTCTCTTCTGAAAGTTCACAGTTTTTCTTACCAAGGTTCTTCCGTAAGGAAGTCTTAATACTGCTAGCATCGATTAGTTGGATTTTTCCTTTACGCTTTTCTTCTTTACGATTGCTGAGAATCCAGATATGCGTTGTAATTGGTGTGTTATAGAATATGTTCTCTGGTAACTGAATAATAGCTTCGATAAGATCTTCTTCAATCATATAGCGACGGGCATTACTCGCCCCACTACCTGCATCACCTGTAAAAAGGGCTGAACCATTATGTACTTCGAGAATGCGAGATCCTAATGCTGTCTCTTTCATCTTAGCGATATTATTCAATAAGAATAGCAACTGTCCATCACTGACGTCTGGAAGCATACGGAAGTCTTCTTGTTCTTTGTAAGATTTGACAAAACGTGAATCCATCACACTTTTTTTAGCTTTATCATCTGTCCCTCCACCCAAGATAGTGAGATCTGTTTTCCAGTTCTTCCCATATGGTGGATTTGATAGCATAAAGTCAAAATGCTCACCCGAAGTTTGGTCGTAAGATAGGGTTGAGCCATAGAAAACTTTATTTGCATTGGTGTCCCCACCCTTAATCAGTAAGTCGGCTTTAGAGATAGCATAAGTTTCTGGATTGACCTCTTGTCCATATATGTGAATCGATAGAGACTTACCAGTTTCTTGAGCAAAAGTCTGAAGTTTTTCCTCTGCTACTGTAGCCATTCCAAGTGTTCCACAGGCCCCATCATAGATAGAATATGTCCCATCCTTCAACTTATCAAGAATCGGCACAACAGCGATATCAGCCATCAATTCAATAACATCACGAGGAGTGAAGTGTTCTCCTGCTTCCTCATTATTTTCCTCGTTAAACTTACGAATTAACTCTTCGAAAAGTGTTCCCATAGCATGGTTATCTAACCCTTTTTTTATCACTTTACCTTGTGAATTCACCTCATCATAAGGGCTAAGATTTAACTCTGATGATGTAAATTTTTCAATTACAGAACCTAAGATACCCGCTTCCGTCATCTTAGTTACTTGATTATTGAAATCAAACTTTTGTAAGATTTCCTTTACGTTTTCTGAGAACCCATTCAAATATTCTTCAAAATTCTTCTTAAGATTTTGACGGTTTATTTCGTGTTTTAAATCTTTCAGCTGAAATTGTGATGTGTTGTAGAATGACAAGTTCACGGCTGTTGCCAATGCTTTTTCAACATTCCACCCTTCTTGCTCTGCTGTCTCTTTAACTTTCATAATATTCGCTTTTTCTTTTTCGATAATAGTATCAAAGCGGCGAATAACAGTCATGGGAAGAATAACATCTCGGTATTTTCCTCGAACGTATACATCTCGCAAACAATCATCTGCAACAGACCAGATGAAACTAACAAGTTTATTGTACTCCAATGCATTATATGAACTATCCATTTAATTATCCTCCAAATTAAATTTTTCAATCGTAATGATATTTCCAATATCACTGTCTAGTTCCCTACAAATTTTTCCAATAACTACTAGAGAAACAGCTTCCCCTTTTACCATTTTTGAAATAGTTGTTGGTGAGATTCTAGTTTTAGCCATTAGATACCTCCAAGAAACGCAAAAAGCCTACTGGATTTTCAGTAGGTTTCAGTCTATATTTTTTGCATTTTTTTATTAGGTTATATATATATATATGCATTTGCGTAGTCTGGCTCATTTTGAACTCCTTTAGAATTAAATTTTCAGAGATGCTATAAACAATTCTAATAACTCTCAACCTAAAACTATTATACCATGATTTCTATTTTTTCTAAAAAACGAACCAGCTTGACTGATTCGTTTCGTGACTGCTAACTGCTACTTCCGATACATTTTAAACTGTAGGAAGAGATCGCTATATTTTCCTGTCCATTTATGGTCAAATTTCTCATAAACTTCTAGGTGTTTCATGGTTTCAGCATCAGGATAGAAGGCTTTGTCTTCTTTTTTCTCCTCTGGGAGCAGTTCCTTAGCTGGTAGGTTTGGTGTTGAATAGCCGACATACTCTGCATTTTTAAGGGCATTTTCGGGTTTCAACATAAAGTTGATAAAGGCATAGGCGGCATCTTGGTTTTTGACTGTTTTGGGAATGACCATATTGTCAAACCAAAGGTTGCTGGCCTCGGTCGGAACCACATAGCGTAGATTTTCATTTTTTTCTAGCATTTGGCTGGCTTCACCAGAGAAGGTCACACCGATCGCAGCATTATTCTGAATCATGTAACCCTTCATCTCGTCTGCAACGATAGCCTTGATATTTGGAGTCAGTTTGTAGAGTTTGTATACTGTCTCTTCTAACTGCTGGGTATCCTTGGAGTTAAGGCTGTAGCCAAGGGAATTGAGCCCCAGACCCAGCACCTCACGCGCCCCATCAAAGAGCATGATTGAGTTCTTATACTCTGGTTTCCAAAGATCATCCCAATGCTCAGGTGTTTCATCTACCATGGTTTCATTGTAAACAATTCCCAAAGTCCCCCAAAAATAAGGAATGGAGAATTTATTTCCTTTGTCAAAAGACTGGTTGAGAAACTCTGGTCCGATATTTTCAAGCCCTTCAAGTTTTGAATAATCAAGCGGTACCAAGAGGTCTTCGTCCTTCATCTTGTTAATCATGTACTCACTTGGGATAGCAATGTCATAGGTCGTTCCACCCTGCTTGATTTTGGTATACATGGCTTCGTTGGAGTCAAAGGTCTCGTACTGGACTTGGATGCCTGTTTCTTCTGTGAACTGAGTCAAGAGTTCAGGATCGATATAGTCTCCCCAGTTGTAGATAACCAGTTTTTGACTATCTCGGCTATTGATTTTACTATCTAAATGCGTCGCAATTCCCCATAAGACGAGGATAATGACTGCAATTCCTGCTAAAAATGAATAGAGTTTTTTCATGCTTTCTCCTCCTTCTCACGTGAGATAAAGTAATATCCAACAACTAGGATAATACTAAAGAGAAAGACGAGGGCAGACAGAGCGTTGATTTCTAGCGAAATCCCCTTACGAGCACGAGAGTAAATCTCGACTGACAGGGTTGAAAAGCCATTTCCCGTTACAAAGAAGGTCACGGCAAAGTCATCTAGCGAATAAGTGAAGGCCATGAAATAACCTGCAATGATAGACGGAGTCAGGTAAGGAAGCATGATTTCCTTAAACATCTGAAATTGACTGGCACCAAGGTCATAGGCCGCATGAATCATGTCACCGTTCATTTCCTTAAGACGAGGCAAGACCATCAAGACCACGATAGGAATGGAGAAGGCCACGTGACTAGATAGAACGGTCAAAAAGCCAAGTGAAAACTTAAGTTGGGTAAAGAGAATCAAGAAGCTGGCACCAATCATAACATCAGGCGCAACCATGAGGATATTATTGAGAGATAGAAAGGCTTCTTGATATTTCTTACGAGACTGATAGATATAGATAGCTCCAAAAGTCCCGATAATGGTCGCTATCAAGGCTGACAGAAAGGCCAAGAAAAAGGTCTGAGTCACAATTAACATAAGGCGACCATCGCCAAACATAGTTTTAAAATGGCTCAGGCTAAAGCCTGTAAAGCTATTCATGTCATTGCCTGCATTAAAGGCATAGCCAATCAAGTAAAAGATTGGCAGGTAGAGGACAAGAAAGACCAGTCCCAGATATAGATTGGCAAATTTTTTCATCGTTCTCTCCTTTCCTTGGTCACCCACATGGTGATGAACATGGTCAAGATGAGAATCACGCCGATGGTTGACCCCATACCGTAGTTGTCATTGGTTAGGAAATTCTGTTCAATAGCCGTTCCCAGCGTAATAACACGGTTCCCACCAATCAAACGGGTCAGCATGAAGAGACTCAAACTTGGAATAAAGACCGACTGAACTCCACTTCTCACACCGTTCATAGACAGAGGGAAGATAACATGGCGGAAGGTTTCCCACTTGGTCGCACCTAGGTCATAGCTGGCATTGATGAGATTGTTGTCCATATCATCCAAGACATTGAAAATAGGCAAAATCATAAAGGGTAGCTCGATGTAGCTTGCGACAAAGATAAAGGAGAAATCGGTAAAGAGCAACTGTTGCGAACCGATTCCGATAAATTCCAAAAATTGGTTAATTGAGCCATTCTGACCAAAAATCCCAATAAAGGCATAGGCTTTAAGGAGCAAATTGATCCAAGTTGGCAAAATAATCAGCATGAGCCAGAGTTGACGGTGCTTAAGACGGGTCAAAAAGAGGGCTGTTGGATAGCTGATGAGCAGGGTTACAAAGGTCACAATCCCTGCATAAAGCACTGAGTTGAAACTCATTTTTAGATAGGTCAAGTTTTGTGACGCAAAGTAAGATTTATAATTTTCTAAACTAAACTGGCCTTCAATGTTGAAAAAGGATTGTCCGAAAATCAAGATCAAGGGTGCCAGGACAAAGAGGGCAATCCAGAGCGTATAAGGCACTACAAAGAGTTTAGAGCTTGTTTTCTTCATCTCTTTCCTCCTCGATTGCATTGATCAGACCTGCTTCTTGCTCTTCGATTTCCACGTACTCCTCGATACGGGCGTCAAACTCTTCCTCAGTTTCGTTGAGACGCATGATGTGGATGTCTTCTGGTTCAAAGTCCAAACCGATTTCCTCACCCACAATGGCCTTACGAGTTGAGTGAATCATCCATTCATTTCCAAGTTCATCATAGGCGATAATCTCATAGTGCACCCCACGGAAGAGCTGGGTATCCACCTTAACTTGGAGCTTGCCTTCTTCAGGAAGGGTAATGCGCAAGTCCTCTGGACGAATGACGACTTCGACTGGCTCATTTGGCTTCATCCCACCGTCGACCGCTTCAAAGCGTTTGCCGTTAAACTCAACCAAGTAGTCCTCAATCATGGTTCCTGGCAAGATATTTGACTCCCCGATAAAAGTGGCAACAAAGTGGTTGATTGGCTCATCGTAGATGTCCACAGGCGTTCCAGACTGGACAATCTCGCCATCATTCATGACAAAAATCCAGTCACTCATGGCAAGGGCTTCTTCCTGATCGTGAGTGACAAAGACAAAGGTAATGCCCAATCGTTGTTGCAGTTCACGCAGTTCATACTGCATGTCTGTTCTTAATTTTAAGTCCAGCGCTGATAAAGGCTCGTCCAACAAAACCACACGGGGTTGGTTGATGATGGCACGGGCAATAGCCACACGCTGACGTTGTCCTCCAGAAAGTTTACGGATGGAACGCTTCTCATACCCTTCCAACTGAACCATCTTGAGAACTTCCGCTACGCGTTGCTCAATTTCTTTCTTGTCAATTTTACGCAAGCGAAGTGGAAAAGCAACATTTTCAAACACATTCATATGTGGAAACAAGGCATAGGATTGGAAGACCGTATGGACGTCTCGCTTGTTGGTTGGGATGTCATTGATGCGGACACCGTCCAGCAAAATATCTCCTGTCGTCGCATCCAGCAAACCTGCAATAATGTTTAGGATGGTTGATTTTCCTGAACCAGATGCGCCTAGCAGGGTATAAAACTTCCCTTCTTCCAACTCAAAGTTGATATCTTTGAGAACCTTGGTGTTGCTGTCTTCAAAAACTTTAGAGACGTTTTTGAATTCAATAATTGGTTTTTTCAATTGTCATTTATTCCTTCTTTTTCATAGATTAACAGATTAGGGCTCTGTCAGGCCGCCACTACCTCGTGTAGGAGATTGAACTGCCTACATACTTCTGCACCAACGATAGGCTTTCACCCCCTTTCCATGACATAGCAGCAGCTTTCCAAACACCGCTTCCTACTTGCTTTCACCCAGAATTCGAACTTCTCTCTCAAGAGTGACTCCAGAGTGTTCCTTGACTTTTTCAATCACAGACTCAATCAAGTCTTCGTAGTCTTTGGCCGTTCCATCTGCGACATTGATCATAAATCCTGCGTGCTTTTCTGACACTTCTACGCCACCGATACGATAGCCTTTCAAGCCAGCTTCTGAAATTAATTGACCTGCAAAATGACCAACAGGACGCTTAAATACCGAACCACAAGATGGGTACTCTAGAGGTTGCTTAAGTTCACGTAGATGCGTCAAGCGATCCATTTCTTGCTTGATAACCTGATGATTTCCTGGAGCTAGGGCAAATTTAGCTGACAAGACAACTGCACCAGACTCTTGAATAGCTGAATGGCGGTAACCAAAAGCCAAATCTTTTACAGACAGGGTCTCGATTTCTCCATCCTTGGTCAAGACCTTACAAGACTGCAAGATGTGGGCAATCTCGCCACCATAGGCACCCGCATTCATAAAGACAGCACCGCCAACACTCCCTGGAATGCCACAAGCAAACTCAAAGCCAGTCAAACTATGACGAAGGGCAATGCGAGTTGTCTCAATTAAGTTAGCACCAGCTTCAGCTTCGATGGTATAGCCATCAACGGAAACATTATTGAGCTTGTCACACAAGATGACAAATCCACGAATCCCACCATCACGAACAATGATGTTGCTAGCATTTCCAAGAACCATCCAAGGAATATTTTCTTGATTGGCAAATTTAACAACGCGAGCCAGCTCAAAACGATTTCGTGGAAAGACCAAATAATCGGCCTCTCCACCTACTTTTGTATAACTATAGCTATGCAAGGGTTCCTTGAAACGGATATCAATCCCTTCTAAGATTTCAAGCATGTTTTCTTTTACTGACATGACACTCTCCCTTTTACAAAATTCATTCCATTATACCATTTTTAAGACCATTTGACGACCCTAAAAAAATCTTGAGCTTATTTTAAACAAAAAAGAGGTTCCCCCCTTTTTCTTATGATTTTTTGCAAAAGATAGCCTTTGTTCCATAGGCAACCAGAACAAGTTCAAGTGCTAGGACAACTTCAACCAAGACTGGATTGGTCAACCAGCCAACTTGGGCAAGAGATGGTGCCAGGTCAAAGAAGGCATGTAGTCCATAGGCCGCTAGGAGATAAATCCATTTCTTCTGGCGAACAGCATGGTAAACCCAAACTGTCAAGAGTAATTGGAAACCTAACGCCAAGATTCTCTCAAAACCAAGCAAATAAATCTGCCAGACAGAAAGTGACTGGATAGTTTTCAACATATTTTCAGACAGCAATTGCATAACCTGTGGATTCTGAGTTTGAACTGCCGAAAGAACGATGTAGAGATTAATCAAACTAGTAAGGCCTAGGAAAATCAATTCCAAGCCACCATGCCCCAGTCCATAGGCCAAGGCATCTGCCTTTTCCAAACTTCTCTTTTTCTCCAACCATTTGAAGAAAATAAGACGAGCTGTTTCCTCAAAAAATGCTGCCATGGCTAGTCCATAGATGATATAGACAAGTGGATGATCCTGCAAGAGGGCAATACTACCGTCTTTTTGAGGATGCAAAACCAAGATATGCACCAGTTTTTCTAAAATCTGTGAAGAGACAAAGAAGGCGACAGCCCCCAAGCCCAAGACAGATAAATTAATCTGATATTTCTTTTTGGCATACCAAATGCTTCCTATCAAGAAAGCCAGCAAAAGCACCATGGTAATGATAATATGAATAGTCATTTTCGTCTCCTATTCTGCCTTTTCAATATCTTTTCTCATCTCTTCAACATTGAACTTAGCAAACAAGTATTGACGGTCTTAGACAGGAAAACGTTGGTCCAATTGGTCAACAGCTCCCACCTCGATAATACCTTCCTTGATGACAAAGTCCATGACATGTCCACCGAAAGTCAAATCATCTGATATGAAGTGCAGATGGTAGCCTGCCACACTGACCCCATGGAAAATCTCAGGCGTCCAGAAACCAACGATGGTTCCCGCCACATTGTCACGACTATATTCTGGTTGATGGGTTGCGACATCAGCAAACTTGGTATCTGGTGTCGACTTGGGAATCATGCGCACATGCATATGCGAAAATTTCCCACGAATCTTGATAGAGCGGAAAAGATTTTCCCCATCATAATAAGACTCGATTCGCTCTTCCAATTCCTTGTCTGTCATCTCAAAGCGCTGGCGGAAAATGACCTCTGCCTGATGCGGTACCACTGCTGCATAAGGAATAAGGGCATCTGGTGACACTTCTACAATTTCCGGTTGCTCTCCTGAGCCTTTGGCCTGATAAGCCTTGCCATCTAAGACAATCAATTCCCCATCAATGGAATCCAAGGTTCCCAAACCAAGGTCACCATGCTCCAGCAATTCTCCTACTGTCATGGTACCACCATAAAGGCCAGCCATCAAGGCTCCAAGGGTATTGTATTGAAATAATTTCACTGGTTCCTGCACGTTCTTATCCATTCTCTTTCTTATCTGTTATTATGTAAATCTTACTCCTAAGTATACCACATTTGTCCCTAGATGTGAACGAGAGAAACACTCTAGACATTGCCAAGAAGGAAAAAAAAAGGTACAATGTAACAAAATCAAGGGAGGTCTGGAATGAAGAAACAAAGCAAGTACCAAGAGGTCGTTTCCTATCTAAAAAATGGTATCGAGTCTGAACGCTTTCCGACGGGAAGTCGCCTGCCTTCTATCCGTCAACTGAGCCTTGACTTCCACTGTAGCAAGGACACCATTCAGCGAGCCCTGCTAGAATTACGACACGAACAATACCTCTACGCCAAGCCCCAGAGTGGCTACTATGTCCTAGAACAAGGGCAACATCAGGACCTAGAAATCGAGGTTACCGACGAACATGCCAGTGCCTATGACGATTTCCGACTCTGTGTCAATGAAACCCTGATTGGACGGGAAAACTACCTTTTTAACTACTATGACAACCAAGAAGGATTAGAAGACCTAAGACAGTCCATTCACAAACTACTCTTTGACCAAGCTCTCTACTGCAAGGCTGACCAACTAGTACTGACTTCTGGGACCCAACAAGCCCTTTTTATCCTCTCTCAAATTTCCTTTCCTAGCCAAGCCAAGGAAATCTTGGTGGAACAGCCGACCTACCATCGGATGAATCGTCTCTTGATTGCTCAGGGGTTAGACTATCAAACGATTGAACGAGGCATTGATGGAATTGACTTGGTGGAACTTGAACAGCATTTCCAGACGGGAAAAATTAAGTTTTTCTACACCATTCCTCGTTTTCACTATCCTCTGGGACATTCCTATTCAGAGCAGGACAAACGAGCTATTCTTGACTTAGCAGCTAAGTATGGTGTTTATATCGTCGAAGATGATTATCTGGGGGATTTGGACTCCAAGAAGGGCCAGACCTTCCACTATCTGGATACAGAAGAGCGCGTTATTTATATCAAGTCCTTCTCAACCAGCCTCTTTCCAGCCCTGCGGATTACGTCGCTCATTCTTCCAAATGCTATCAAGGGAGCCTTTGTTTCCTACAAAAATATCCTAGATTACGACAGCAACCTCATCATGCAAAAGGCCCTGTCACTCTATATTGACAGTCAACTGTTTGAGAAAAATCGTCTGGCTCGCTTGTCCAATCAGGAAACTTACCAAAAACAAATCGAGGAAAGTTTAACCAAAACACCTTGTCCCCTGCCTCACTATCCCCTTCACGATGGTTTATTGCTAGACCTCAGACAGTATCCTAAAATCGCCAGCCTAAAACACAGTCAGCTGAAATTGGACTTCTTTGAGGAGGCTTACTTGGATGCCTGCCCTTATCAATTTGCCAAGGTATCCTTAGACAATCTGGAAAATGTTTTAGACTATTTAAAAGCAGAATTGGAATGACTTCCAACTCTGCTTTTTTCTTATACTCTTCGAAAATCTCTTCAAACCACGTCAGCGTCGCCTTACCGTAGATATGGTTACTGACTTCGTCAGTTCTATCCACAACCTCAAAACCATGTTTTGAGCTGACTTCGTCAGTCTTATCTACAACCTCAAAGCAGTGCTTTGAGCAACCTACTGCTAGCTTCCTAGTTTGCTCTTTGATTTTCATTGAGTATTATTCTTCAACTTCTGTTAGGGTTGCCGCTTTTTCAAGATATTTTTGGTAGGTACCGTCATCTTTGAGTTTTTGGATGACCTTGTCCACCACTTCTTTCAAATCAGCACTATTTTTTCTAAGGGCAACTGCATTAGCTTCGCCGTCCTTCATCTTCAAGCTGACAGTTGCGACAGCTAGGTCTGCGTTTTTAGCAGCATAACTAAGGGCAACAGGCTCATCCATGTGAACAGCATCTACTTTTCCAGCCTGCAATTCATTGACAGCTTCACCCATATTAGTTAGGGAAGTTAATTGAGCTTTTGGCAATTGTTCCTTGACCATAGACTCTGGAACAGTCCCTTTTTGGGCTGCAATATTAGCACTTTCAAGGCTAGTTAAATCCTTATATTTTTCTACATCAGCCTTACGAACCAAGAAACTAATCTTATTTTCATAGTAAGGGATTGAAAAATCAAAGACTTCTTTTCTCTCGTCAGTAGCACTAATTCCCGCAACTGCTAGGTCAGCCTTACCAGTTTGAAGACTGGTCAAGACATTGTCAAAACTCATGCTTGAAATTTCCAACTTAACCCCAAGTTCATCAGCAATAGCCTGAGCCATATCAATATCTGCACCGACTACCTGATTTTTCCCGTCAACCAAAGCTTGGAATTCAAAGGGTGCATAGTCAGGACTAGTCGCTACAACTAATTTCCCCTTTTGCTTAATGGCCTCAACAGCTGACTGAGAACCATTAGAACCCGACTGACAAGCCACTAAGAAGAAGCTTGCAAGAAAACTACATAAAACAAATATCCATTTTTTTGATTTCATAAATAAACAACCTCTCTGTTAATTTTGTATAATTATAACGCTATTCAAGATGCTTGTCAAGTATTTTTTGAATTTTTATCTTAAAAATATTTTTTTCATTCAAAAAAGGAGCTGTCAGTTGATTTTAAGCTCCTTTTTATACAGAATGAATCTATTTTATAGTTCGACAATCTTACCTGTTTCAAAGTAAACAACCCATTCACAGATATTCTTGGCATAGTCTCCAATACGTTCCAAGAAGGCAATCACTTGGAAGTAATCACGACCTGTAACGATGGCATCTGGATTTTTCTTGATTTCTTCTGTAGCCAAGTCACGAATGCTATCAAAGTAATGGTTGATTTTTTCGTCCATAGCTGCTACTTCATAGGCCTGGTCTACTGAACCATTCAGATAGAGTTCAAGGGCTGCTTCGACGAAGTTCTTAACATCGCGACCCATTCTCTTGATTTCTTCTTCAACAGCTGGGATACGTTGTTCGCCCTTCATACGAATTGCCGCCTTGGCAATGGAAACGGCATGGTCACCCATACGTTCCAAGTCAGATACAGCCTTCAAAACGGTTAGAACTGTACGCAAGTCCTGAGAAACGGGTTGTTGGAGGGCAATCATTTCAAATGATTTCTTCTCCAATTTCACTTCGTATTCGTTTACTTCTGCATCGTCTTCGATGACTTCCTTGGCCAAATCACGGTCGTGCGTAACAAAGGCACGCACTGTACGATTGATTTGGGATAGCACTTCTTGTCCCATTGCATAGAACTGGTTGTGCAATTTCTCTAAATCTTCCTCAAATTGAGAACGTAACATCATTTATCTCCTTATCCAAATTTTCCTGAAATATAATCTTCTGTTTCCTTGTGTTGTGGGTTGAGGAACATCTTCTTGGTATCGTTAAACTCAATCAAATCTCCATCTAGGAAAAATCCTGTCTTGTCAGAGATACGAGAGGCTTGTTGCATGGAACGCGTAACCAAGAGCATGGTGTATTTATTTTTTAGCCCATACAAGGTTTCCTCAATCTTACCGGCCGAGATAGGGTCCAAGGCTGAAGTCGGTTCATCCAAGAGAATGATTTTAGGACTGGTTGCCAAGACACGGGCAACACAGACACGTTGCTGTTGTCCACCTGAAAGCCCGATAGCCGAATCATGCAGGCGGTCCTTGACCTCATCCCAGATAGAAGCTCGTTGCAAGGCTTTTTCCACTGCTTCATCTAGAACTTGCTTGTCCTTCACTCCATTAATACGAAGCCCATAGACAACATTTTCGTAGATGGACATAGGGAAAGGGTTTGGTTGTTGGAAAACCATACCGATTTCCTTACGCAATTCAACTGTATCTGTACGTGGGCTGTAGATATTGTGGCCATTATAAACCACCGAACCAGTTGTGGTCACCTCTGGATTGAGGTCTCCCATGCGGTTGATTGCCTTAAGAAGGGTTGACTTCCCTGATCCAGATGGACCAATCAAGGCTGTAATTTCCTTAGGTTTGAAAGATAGGGAAACACTATTCAAGGCCTTTTTTTGATTGTAGTAAACGGACAGGTCTGACACCTGTAAAATAGCTTCTGTCATACTGTTTCCTTTCTATCCAAAGTGTCCTGTTACGTAGTCATTAGTTGACTGTAGTTTCGCATTTTGGAAAATATTAGACGTCTTATCATACTCGATCAAGTCACCCAAGTAGAAGAATCCAGTGTAGTCACTAGCACGCGCAGCCTGCTGCATACTGTGGGTCACAATGATGATGGTAAAGTCCTTCTTCAATTCCAGCATGGTTTCTTCCAGCTGGGCTGTCGCAATCGGATCCAAGGCAGACGCTGGCTCATCCATCAAGAGAATATCTGGTTTAACAGAAATAGCACGAGCGATACAGAGACGTTGCTGCTGACCACCTGACAGGGTCAAGGCTGACTTGTGCAAATCGTCCTTGACCTGGTCCCAAAGGGCAGCCTGACGAAGAGAGGTTTCCACAATTTCATCCAAGACTTGCTTGTCCTTAACCCCTGCTCGTTCATGGGCAAAAGTGATATTGCGGTAGATAGACTTGGCAAAGGGATTTGGTCGTTGGAAGACCATTCCAATGTGCTTACGCATCTCGTAAACGTTGATTTCTGGACGGTTGACATCAATCCCTTGATAGAGAATTTGACCTGTGACCTTGGCAATATCAATGGTATCATTCATACGGTTGAGACTGCGGAGGTAGGTTGATTTCCCAGATCCAGATGGGCCAATTAAGGCTGTAATTTTATTTTTTTCAAATTGCATATCGATGCCCTTGATGGATTCTTTTTTACCGTAGTAAACATGTAAATCCTTAGTAGAGAGGGCCACTTTCTCTTCAGGAAAGGTGATGATATGCTTTTCATCCCAATTATATTTTGACATGGCTTCTCCTTTAGGCAGCGGTTAATTTCTTATGTAGGTAGCTTCCGAGTTTGCGGGCTCCAAAGTTAAAGATGAGGATAAAGATAAGGAGCACGGCTGCAGAACCTGCTGATACGATAGTTCCATCAGGAATAGTACCTTCACTGTTGACTTTCCAAATATGGACTGCTAACGTTTCTGCTTGACGGAAGATAGAGATTGGGCTGGTTACACTGAGAATATTCCAGTTAGACCAGTCAAGGGCTGGAGCGGATTGTCCTGCTGTATAGATAAGAGCCGCAGCCTCACCAAAAATACGACCAGAAGCTAAGACGACCCCAGTCACAATACCTGGAAGGGCTTCTGGAATGACCACATGGACCACAGTCTCCCAACGAGAAATCCCAAGAGCCAGACCAGCCTCACGTTGCGTATGGTGAACGTGTTTCAAACTGTCCTCAACATTACGAGTCATCTGAGGCAGATTAAAGACTGTCAAGGCCAAGGCACCTGAAATGATTGAAAATCCATACTCAAACTGAACTACAAAGATCAAGTAACCAAAGAGACCTACAACCACTGATGGCAGTGAAGACAAGATTTCAATACAGGTTCTGACAAAGTTGGTCACAGGACCTTTCTTGGCATATTCAGCTAGGAAAATCCCAGCTCCCATAGACAAGGGAACAGAGATAATCAAGGTAATAACCAGAAGGAAGAAGGAATTATAGAGCTGAATTCCAATCCCTCCACCTGCTTGGTAAGAAGATGATTTGCCAGTCAAGAAAGACCAAGAGATGTGGGGCAAACCACGAACCAAGATATAAAGAATCAAGGATGCCAAGATGGCAACGATAATTCCTGCAATCGAGTAGAGGACAGCTGTTGCAATTTTATCTAATTTCTTAGCGTGCATAGTTTTTCTTTCCTCTTTCTTTCGTAATCAATTTAATCACACTGTTGAAGGCCAAACTCATCAAAAGCAAGACTAAGGCCAGTGACCAGAGAACGTTATTGTCAACTGTTCCCATAACCGTATTTCCAATACCCATGGTCAACACAGAGGTCAAGGTCGCAGCAGGTGTTGTCAATGAAGTTGGGACAACGGCTGAGTTTCCAACTACCATCTGAATGGCCAAGGCCTCACCAAAGGCACGCGCCATCCCAAAGACCACTGCTGTGAAAATCCCTGAACGCGCTGCCTTCAAGGTCACGCGCCAGATGGTTTGCCAACGAGTGGCTCCCATAGCCAAACTAGCTTCGCGATAGTGACGAGGCACCGCACGCAAGCTATCCGTTGTCATAAAGGTTACCGTCGGTAAGATCATGACAAAGAGAACGAAAATCCCTGACAAAATCCCAAAACCAGTACCACCAAAGACACTACGGACAAAAGGAACTACGACCTGCAAACCGATAAATCCATACACGACTGAAGGAATTCCGACTAGCAATTCAATGGCTGGTTGCAAGATTCTAGCACCTTTTGGTGAGACTTCAGTCATAAAGACTGCCGCACCAATGGCAAAAGGAGTTGCGATAAGGGCTGATAGGATTGTGACAATAAAGGAACCCAAAATCATAGGAAGGGCACCAAATTGTTTACCTGAAGGATTCCAAGTTTGTCCAAAGAGGAAATCAAATATGTTAACCCCATTGACAAAGAAGGTCGACAAGCCTTTCTGGGCTACGAAAATCAAAATCATGGCCACAATGATGACAATCAAAGACAGACAGGCAAAGGTCAAGCCTTTTCCTAATTTCTCTAGACGAGAGTTCTTTGAGGGAGAAAGTAATTTTTTAGCTAATTCTTCTTGATTCATTATTGACTCCCTTCTAGTGCTGTCACCGTTCCTACAGCATCTTTTTCAACCTTCATTTCCTTAACAGAAATATAACCCATTCCCTTAACGATTCCGCTTTGCGCTTCATCAGAGAGGACAAAGTTGAGGAATTCTGCCACCAATTCATTTGGTTGACCTAGGGTGTACATGTGTTCATAAGACCACAAAGGCCAGTTATTCGTTGTAACATTTTCTGCAATCGGCTCATAGCCATTCAACTTCATGCGTTTAACCGAGTCATCCACATAGGCAAAGGCTAAGTAAGAAATGGCTCCTGGTGTCTGGGAAACAATGTTTTTGACCATCCCATTTGAATCCTGTTCTTGACTCTGCATGGCAGATTGGCCATCCATGATAACACTATCAAAGGTTGCACGTGAACCAGAACTTGCCGCGCGGTTGATAATAGAAATGGCTAGGTCTTTCCCACCGACTTCTTTCCAGTTGGTCACTTGACCTGTAAAGATGCTACGGAGTTGTTCAGTTGTCAGATTTTCAACATCAACTTCCTTATTTACAATGACTGCCAAGCCTGCTACTGCAACCTTGTGATCCACTAGGGCTGAAGCGTTGATACCGTCTTTTTCCTCGGCAAATACGTCTGAATTTCCTACATCAACGGCTCCAGATTGAACCTGAGACAGACCTGTACCAGATCCTCCACCTTGGACGTTGACTGTTTTTCCAACGTGCATAGAGCCAAATTCATCTGCTGCTGCTTCGACCAAAGGCTGAAGAGCCGTTGAGCCAACAGCAGTCATGGATTCTCCACGATCAATCCAGCTAGCACATCCCGCCAAAGAACCTGCTAGCAAAAGAGCTGCGAGGGATAGAGCGAGTTTTTTCCTTTTTTTCACTGTTTTTCTCCTTGAAAATAATGGTGAATGCTGTGAATTTTTTTCAACTATTTATTTATGTTTTTCTTTTGAAAATTGGGAGCCAACTAAAGTTCTTATACTCAATGAAAATCAAAGAACAAACTAGGAAACTAGCCGCAGGCTGCTCAAAGCACCGCTTTGAGGTTGTAGATAAGACTGACGAAGTCAGTCACATATATACGGCAAGGCGACGTTGACGCGGTTTGAAGAGATTTTCGAAGAGTATTAGCTTGGTTTAACTAGAAATTTGCTTAGTTACCTTCTCCACCAATTTTGACTTAAAATGAAAGACAATTTGAAAAAAATCCATACTTCCACTATAACATAGACAAGCTACTTTGACTAGCATTTTCACTTGAATCTAAGGCCTTTGGGAAAATAATTTTTCAAAACATTTCCAGTCACCTTAGCAAAGCCCAAACCATTTCCTTGAACCAAAACTTGGTACCAACCATTTGGCAGACTTTCCGCCAGCTGAACGGTTTCTCCAGCCACATACTTTACAAACGCTTCTTGGTCAATTTCAACGGACTGCTTGACCTGACTCGGTTTCAAGGTTAGACCAAGAGCAAAACTAGGTTCAAAGCGTTTCTTCTTAAAGGTGCCCAGATGCAGGCCATTCCTAGCAATCTTGAGCTTCCCTAAATCTGGCAAGAGTTCTGGCAAGAGATAGAGTTGGTCACCAAAAGTCTGCAAGATTCCCCTTAGATTGATTTTCAAATGTTTTTGGGCAAATTCCTGCCACAAGGCAACTTGTTCTCGGCTGAGATTGCTCTTACTTGCCTTAAATTTAGGTGCTGGATTGTCACCTTTAAATTGTAAATGAGCGACAAACTGCCCCTCTCCCTTAAAATGATGAGGATACATCCGAGCCGTTTCTGGCAGGTCAATTCCAGCTACCATTCCATTGATATGCTCTATTGGCAACAAATCAAAATCATACTCTTCCAGTAGCCAATTGACGATCTCTTCGTTTTCCTCGGGTGCCCAAGTACAGGTTGAATAAACCAAACGACCACCTTCTGCAAGCATGGTCACTGCATCTGCTAGAATTTCTCTTTGCAAACTAGCACATTGACTTGGATAATCTAAGCTCCAATAGTCCATAGCATCTGGTTGCTTACGGAACATCCCTTCACCAGAGCAAGGGGCATCTAGGACAATGAGGTCAAAATAGCCTTTAAAAACCTTGGCCAAACGGTCGGCAGATTCATTGGTCACCACGACATTTGTCGCTCCAAAGCGCTCCATGTTTTCTACTAAAATCTTAGCCCGTTTGCTTGAAATTTCATTGGAAACAAGGAGACCCTCTCCTGCTAGATAAGCTGCCAGCTGAGTTGATTTTCCACCCGGTGCAGCAGCCAAATCCAAGACTTTCATACCAGGACTGGGCTGAGCTACCTGAGCAACCATCTGAGCAGCAGGTTCTTGCGAATAAACCAAACCAGTAGCATGCTCAGGCGATTTACCTGAAACCTTACCATAGTGACCCCAAGGAGTTTGAGGAATGGCATCAAGAAAGGAAACTGGCGCTTCTTTTAAAGGATTGACCCGAAAGGCCGAAACCGCTTCCTCCTCAAAAGAGGCAAGAAAATCTCTTGCCTCATCTCCTAGTATCTCTTCATATTTTTCAACAAATCCTTCTGGAAATTGCATTTAAGTTCTTTTCCTTTCGTAAATATAGGACTGAATCTCCTCCTGCATCTCAAGAGGCACCATCATGACCGGCTGTCTGGTTTGAAAATCAGGAGCTTCACCAGATAGGGTCACCACCCGATATCCCAGACCTTCTCCTAAAATACTAGCGGCAGCATAATCCCATGGTTGCAGATAAGTAACATAGGTCAACAAACGCCCTGATAAAATCTTGGCAAAACTGATGGCCGCACTTCCATAGACACGTACACCTAGTACCGCTCGACTCAAATCAGCCAGCCCCCATTCATTGGTTTCTAGCATGCCACTATTCCCTGCAATGAGAAAATCTCCAAGTGGTTTTGCTTTAAAAGGAGCTAGGGGCTTATCATTTAGACAAACTGGAAACTTACCACCCCCGTGATAACAATCCCCTTTGACCACATCATAAATCAGACCAAACTGTCCCCGACCATTTTCAAAATAAGCCATCATAACAGCAAAATCTTCTTGCTGGGCTACAAAGTTACTGGTACCATCAATGGGATCAATGACCCAAACCTTTCCTTCTTGAACCGAAGCTCGCAGACAACCTTCTTCAGCACAAATCTTATCCTCAGGATAACGGGATAGAATTTCACCAACCAAAAGTTCCTGAACTTCCTTGTCCAGTTTGGTCACCAAATCTGTTGGAGAGGTCTTAGTCTCAACACACAAATCTTCCTGCATATGGTCAAGGATATACTGACCCGCCTTCTTAACAAGCTCTTTAGCAAATTCAAATTTACTTTCCAAGAGAAATCTTCCCTTCCCCTTTTTCCTTGGCAGTCTGAACTGCTCGATAAAGCGAATAACCACTCACTGTTTCAAATTCTCGTCCCAAACGTTTTTCTTCGCTCTTACTTGGCACGACAGACTTGAATCCCTTATAGGAGTCCAGTAACTTTTTAGCCTCTACCTTGCTTTCATAGGCAGCTTCAACATCATTAAAAAAAGAAAGCACTGAAGCAAGTTCTTCAGTGCTCCACGACAAATCTAGTGGGTAACTATACTGTTTGTTCATTAACTAATACCAGCTCTCATTCTTGCTTCTTTTAGTTCTTGCTTACGGTAACTACGAGGGAGAAAAGCTCGAATCTCATCTTCATTAAAACCGATTTGCATGCGTTTGGCATCAATAATAATTGGACGACGCAAAAGACTAGGATACTGCTCAATCAAATGAAGCAATTCCGATACCGAAATACTCTCTACATCAATATTCAATTTTTGAAAAATTTTTGAACGAGTTGAAATGATGTCATCAGTACCATTTTCGGTCAAGGAAAGGATATGTTGCAATTCTTTTCTTGTTAAAGGGCTGGTCATAATATTGTGTTCCACAAAGGGAACCTTATGTTTTTCTAACCAGGCCTTCGCCTTACGACATGATGTACAGCTCGGTGATAGAAATAGTGTAATCATGCTTTTCTCTTCTTATCTATACTTTGCTATTTCTATTATACACAAAAATAAAGCGCTTGACTAGGGATTTTTAGAAAAAAAAGCCTATTTTTCAAGAAAAATAGACTGTTCGCGAACGATTGACGCAATTGTAATTTAGTTAATTCACTCTTATACTCTTCGAAAATCAAATTCAAACCGCGTCAACGTCGCCTTGCCGTACTCAAGTACAGCCTGCGGCTAGTTTCCTAGTTTGCTCTTTGATTTTCATTGAGTATTAACGATAGTTTCGAATCACATACCTAACTTATTTATTCAAAATAAGAACACCCTTAGTATTACTGCTTGCGACTTTTCAGGTATAGAAAACCAAAGAAGCTTTCATAGAGGGCGAAAAAGAGGAGGAAGGCATGGAGGAAGAAGGTCTCTGGCAAAATCAGAATCACTGGATCCTTAGCTGGGTCAAAAAGCCAGGTATCATCTCCCACAAAGAGAATTTGATGGAAAAGAGTAAAGAACTGGTCAAAACCAATCAAAACTCCCCCAAGCCCAATCAGTAAAGGTAAAACCACTAGAACCAAAAGCCCTTTACTAAATAGAGACAAGAAGCCCTTTTTCACAATCCCTTTGACAAAGAAATAGAAACTTGGCAGTGTCACTAGAGCAACTAGCTGAACCAAGTGAAAGAGGTTCTTAACCACCGCAAAATGATGAAGACCGGCTACTGACGAACGAAAATCAGGCATCTGCAAGACCTGATTAAAAGGATTGGTCAGATAATTCATCAAGATGTGAAAATTGTATTGAATGGTTTCTGGTTTTAAATAGACCCGATCCGTTAAACTTAACCACTTGATTTCCAGCGGATAAACAATCCAAGCCAGATAAATGATCAAAAGGATTGAGAGGGAGAGGAGAAAGAGCATAGAGCTCCAAAAGGTCAGTTTAGTTTTCATCAAAATCCCACTCCGCAAGGCTAGAAACCACATGTGTCGGTGTGATTGGCAGGTCTGCTACTTCTTCTGCCTTGGTAAAACCTGTTGTCACCAAGAGCGTTGGAATACCATTGTCAATCCCTGCTCGAATATCAGTCAGGTAATTGTCCCCAACCATGATTAATTCTTCACGTCCCAAACCTAAGTGCTCAACCGCCTTGTCCATAATGATGGCATTTGGTTTCCCAATATAAACAGGCTTCACACGTGTTGCTACTTCAAGAAGCGTGATTAGTGAACCAGCACCAGGCAAAAGACCGCGTTCTGTCGGGATGTTGAGGTCAGGATTGGTTCCGATAAAATGAGCTCCCTTTTGGATAGCAAGAGTTGCTGTCGCAAACTTTTCATAGTCGACTTGCCAGTCCAGACCTACTACCACATAGGCAGGATTCTCCTTGTCTTCAACATATCCAGCCTTCTTGATGGCTTCCTTGAGCCCTGCTTCTCCGATGACATAGACGGTCTTTTCAAGCCCTAAGTCATTCATATAATCGATAGTCGCCAAAGTTGCTGTGTAGACAGTCGACAGGGGCGTATCGATATTAAAATTCTGAGCCAACATCTCCTGAACACTCTCTGGAGTACGAGTTGTATTGTTGGTCACAAAAAGATAGGGGATGTCCCGATTTTGCAATTCATGGACAAAAGCCTCTCCTGCTGGAATTCGATCTTTCCCCTTATAAATGGTTCCGTCTAAATCAATTAAATAGCCTTTATATTTCATCTATTTCTCCCTAATCCTTCTTCATTTCTTGCCAAGTGATGATAGCTTGGGCATTGGTAGCCCCGTCGCTTGTAATCTCATGCTTGCTTTCCAGTTCAGTCCGTTCAACAGCCGATGTAATCACCCCACCTGGTCGAACTTCCTTGACATACTTGAGGTTGATTTTCTTGGGAATATACTGGGTCAAAAAATCAGCTCCCATGACTTCAAAAATCCAATCCAAGTATTTACTGTTATTGACATGACCATTCATATCTAAATCATAAAAACGGACATGGTACTCCTTGCTGATTGGTTCGTTCAAGGACTCATACTTTGGCCCACGGATAAGCTTTTTATCAAAATCAGACTGATACGGAGCCACAATCTCAGGTTCGACAGTATGGACTTTTCGACTATCTCGGTCCATGAGAACAAAGGTCGCCATCATGTGAATGAGCTCCTGCCCCGCTTCATCATAAATGGTAAAGCGACGGTAGCAAAAGAGTCGATTGTAGCTCAAGGCTTCCGTTTCGATGGTGATTTCTTCCGCAAAATGAGGCAAACGAACCACCTCAATATCATAGTCTGTGATAATCCAGACCAGATTATGCTCTTCTAAAATAGTCTTATCACTAACTCCTAGTTCAATGGACTGCATCCCTGAAACTTGTAGGGATAGCAAAATCACATCTGGAAGTTTGATATGACCGTTCATATCAGCCATATCAAAAGGAATTTTCATTTTCATTTGATAAGTTAAGCCCATCATTCTACTCCAAAATAAATCGTTCTGCTACAGTGTCTCCCAAAAAGAGACCTCTTTTTGTCATGCGCACTCGGTCACCCTCTATTTGCATGAGACCTTGTTGAACCAAATCTCTGACAATTTCTCCATAAAGTCCATCGAAAGATCGTCCAAATTTTTCCTTAAATCGCGCCATGGAGACTCCTGATTTCTTGCGAAGGCCCAGGAACATTTCTTCTTCCATTTGCTCTTTTTGACTCAGGTGTTCTTCTGTGAAACGCGCATTGCCTTCCTCAACCGCATTAAGATAATGGCGAATCGGACCGTGGTTTTTATAGCGCACTCCATTAACATAACCAGATGCCCCAGCACCGATGCCATAGTATTCAGCATTGTCCCAGTACATGAGATTGTGACGACTTTCAAAACCAGGTTTGGAGAAATTGGAAATCTCATAATGCTCAAAACCAGCTCGCTCCAGCTCTGCGATGATGTACTCAAACATCTCAGCCTCCAGTTCCTCCTTAGGCAGAGGCAATTTCCCTCGTCGCATACGGTTCATAAAGACCGTGTGGTTTTCCAAAATCAAACTATACAAACTCATATGGGGAATATCCAGTCCAATGGCCTTAGCCACATTTTCCTTGACCTGCTCCATGCTCTGACCAGGCAGTGCATAAATCAAATCAATAGAGATATTGTCAAAACCAGCCAGTTTCAGGCGGTCAATATTTTCATAAATATCCTTCTCCAAATGACTGCGCCCAATCTTTTTCAGCATCTTGTCATCAAAGGTTTGCACACCTAGCGAAACACGATTGACAGCCGAGTTTTTCAAAACGGCTATCTTATCCGCATCCAAGTCGCCTGGATTTGCCTCAATAGTCAACTCCTCCAAGGCAGACAAGTCCAAGTTTTTAGTCAAGCCATTCAATAACACCTCCAGTTGCGGAGCTGACAGGGCTGTTGGTGTCCCGCCACCGATATAGAGAGTTCGCAACTTTTGAATATCATAAGAACGAAACTCTTCCAACAGATGCTCCAAATAGCTGTCGACTGGCTGATTTTTTATAAAGACCTTTGAAAAGTCACAATAATAACAAATCTGGGTACAAAACGGGATGTGCACATAGGCTGACGTTGGTTTCTTCTGCATAGTCTTATTATACCACAAAAGCGAACAATACTTAGAATTCCGTTTAACAAAATCCTAGCATTGTTCGCTTTCTTTATCTAAACATTTTTTGTATTTTATGACGAATACGATTCCCAGAAACAATCTAGTTTATCTTTACAATACAAAAGAATGAATGTTCATTTGACTAAATTTTTAGTCTTCTTTTTTCTTGCGAGCTACAAGTCCGAGACCACCTAGCATACCAAGAAGTCCTAGAGATGCAAGAGTCGCATTTGATTCTGTTCCTGTATTTGGCAATACATTTTGAGAATCATTTGATTTATCTCCATTATCCATAGTAGTCTTAGTATCTTCATAATTTGCATTCGAAGTAACTGTTACAGTGACTGGGATTTCTTCCGTTGAGCCATCTGGATAAGTTACTGTAATCTTACCTGTGATCTTATCTCCTGGTTTTGCTCCTTCTGGAATTGTAACAGTGACTTTGCCATCTTTATCTACGTCGATAACGCCTGGTTGATCACTTTCGAAGGTGGTTCCATCTGGAATCTTCTTACCATTCTCTTCTGTTAATGGAATTTCAACCTTAGAACCTGGTTTGCCATTGCCATCTTCATACTTCGGTGTGTAGATATCTTTATCTTGTTCACCTACTGTTACAGTGACTGGGATTTCTTCCGTTGAGCCATCTGGATAAGTTACTGTAATCTTACCTGTGATCTTATCTCCTGGGTTTGATTCTTCTGGAATTGTAACAGTGACTTTGCCATCTTTATCTACGTCGATAACGCCTGGTTGATCACTTTCGAAGGTTGTACCATCTGGAATCTTCTTACCATTCTCTTCTGTTAATGGAATTTCAACCTTAGAGCCTGGTTTGCCAGTGCCATCTTCATACTTCGGTGTGTAATCATCTTTATCTTGTTCACCTACTGTTACAGTGACTGGGATTTCTTCCGTTGAGCCATCTGGATAACGTACAAGAACCTTACCTGTAATCTTATCTCCTGG
>NZ_WIJP01000039.1 GCF_009496155.1 Streptococcus mitis | reverse complement strand
ATTTAGCGTTCTTATCAATTGAGGCAATCTTAGTTTCTGACGCTGTTTGGATTGCTTCTAGGGCTTTCTCTTTGCCTACTGGATTTACTGCTTCTACTGCTGTTGTTCCTGTAGTTTGAGCGCCGTCTACTCCTGCTTGATCCTTCGCTTCATTGATAGCATTTACAGCTGCGATGGCGGCTTTCGCTACTTCAGCTTTCGCTGCTGCTTTTTCAGCGTCTGACAATTTAGCATTCTTATCAATTGAGGCAATCTTAGCTTCTGATGCTGTTTGGATTGCTTCTAGAGCTTTCTCTTTACCTACTGGAGTTACTGCGTTAATTGCTGTTGTTCCTGTAGTTTGAGCGCCGTCTACTCCATCTTGATCTTTCGCTTCATTGATAGCATTTACGGCTGCGATGGCTGCTTTCGCTACTTCGGCTTTCGCTGCTGCTTTTTCATCGTCTGACAATTTAGCGTTCTTATCAATTGAGGCAATCTTAGTTTCTGACTCTGTTTGGATTGCTTCTAGAGCTTTCTCTTTATTTGCCTCTAAGTTTCCTGGTGTGTGGACACCTGCAACTGCTGCTTCACCTGCTGTTTTAGCTTCGGCTACTTTATCAGCGTTTTCTGCTGCCGCAATCTTAGCTTCTTCTTCTGTTTTCTTAGCTTCTACAGCCTTAACTTTTTCAGCTTTCGCTGCACTTGTCAAACTGTTATCGGCATTGATTTCATTCTTCTCTGCCTCTACCGCTTGAGCCAAGTCGGCTTTCGCTGCTGTCTTAACTGCTTCTAAGTCACCATTGTCATGAACTGCTTTGACTGCTGCTTCACCTGCTGTTTTAGCGTCCGCTACTTTATCAGCGTTTTCGGCTGCTGCGATCTTAGCTTCTTCTTCTGTTTTCTTAGCTTCTACAGCCTTAACTTTTTCAGCTTTCGCTGCACTTGTCAAACTGTTATCGGCATTGATTTCATTCTTCTCTGCCTCTACCGCTTGAGCCAAGTCGG
>NZ_WIJP01000038.1 GCF_009496155.1 Streptococcus mitis | reverse complement strand
TAAGCTACACACCAGAAGAGATCACAGTAGACGGAAAAGTGTACAAACCAGTAACACCAGGAACAACCACTGTGACCCTAAAAGACAAACCACAAACGGTAGAAGTAGCGTACGAAGAAAAACCAGCTACATCAACTCCAACATTTACGGTAGGAACACAAAATCCACAAACAGGAAATGTTGAAGTAACAGTTGATGGAGTTCCTGAAGGTACTAAAGTCAAATTACCTGGTATTGCTAGCGAAAAAGTTGTAACTGGAGGAAAAGTAGAGTTAACTAATAACGAGTTGCCTGAAAATCCAACAACAGGAAAAGGAATTGCCCAAGAAGAAGGTAAACTTCCGAAAGAAGGAACAAGTGATATTACAATTCCAGGCAAACTAACTAGCGCTAAAGGTGAGCCTGCAAGAGAGTTTGAAGTAACAATTCCACTACCGATTGTAGTTCCAGATCCAGAACATTTAACACCAAAAGAAATAGAAAAATTGGTGGATAAAGTTAAAGAATCTAATCCAAATACGATTGTTACAGCAGATGATAAGGGTAATGTTACTGTAACAGATAAGACAACTGGTGACTCAGCACTAATCCCAGCCAAAGATTTAACTGTTAAAGACTTCGAGCCAGTGAAACCAACCGAAAAAGTTCCAGTCAAAGACAAAGCGCACTTAACTCCAGAAGAGAAAAAACAAGTGGCAGACAAAGTCAAAGCTAAGAACCCAGGTAAGGAAGTAACAGTAGGAGACGACGGTACAGCGACAGTGACAGATCCGACAACAGGAATTAGTCATATAATTCCAGGAACAGACCTAGTGAACCAAGACTTCGAGCCAGTGAAACCAACCGAAAAAGTTCCAGTCAAAGACAAAGCGCACTTAACTCCAGAAGAGAAGAAACAAGTGGCAGATAAAGTCAAAGCTAAGAACCCAGGTAAGGAAGTAACAGTAGGAGACGACGGTACAGCGACAGTGACAGATCCGACAACAGGAAT
>NZ_WIJP01000037.1 GCF_009496155.1 Streptococcus mitis | reverse complement strand
TCAGTTTTGACACCAAATGAATCTTTTCTTTGCGAGCTAGTTGAATGTTGTCCTTTCCTGAATAAGCCGCATCACCAATAATAGTTTCGATGTCCAGACTATTTTCCTTTGTTTTGGCATATAACTCAGGTAAATATTTCCCATCACTTTGTTCTCCAGAAGTGACCACACAAGCAGTAATAATCCGTTCATCCGTCATAGCGATATGACTTTTATATCCATAGAAAGAGGTGTCGGCTGTCTTATGTCCAAGCCTAGCCTCCTCCTTAACAGATGCTTCCAAGTGTTCTAAGTCATCCTCAACAGCTTCTTTTAGGTAATTGAACTTTTGAGAAACAGCTGGTAGGGCTGAGAGTTTCTCGTGTTTTTCAACTACAGCCATTAACTCCTCTGTATAGGTCAACTCTGCTTCAAGCTTATCTTCCTGAGGTTTCTTTGGAAATTCTATTTTAATATCTTCTGAATGTTGATAAATCGTTTTACGTAAAGCTTTTGAACGCTCCCTAAGAATTTCTTGGGGCTTCTTGTGATTATAATGAGCTTTGGTGTGAGTGGCATCCACAATGAGGATCTTACTCTTAATCAAGTTGTGTTCGAGTGCAATTTGAACAGATTTCTGAATCAATACATCGAGCAGATTGTTATCTTTAATTCTTAGCTTTCTAAATTTTGTCAGAGAGGAGGGTTCGATAACAGAATCCTCCAGAGCTAGACCAAGAAAAAATTTAAAGGCCATATCTGACAAGGAACGTTCCACCACATCGACATCTGATAACTTATAAATATCTTTCAACAAAAGATATTTGAACATCATAATCGGTGAATAAGCTTTACGCCCAAAATCGGGATGATAATTCTTTTCTAGTTCATCATAAATAAAGCTAAAATCACAGAGTTCAGTTAGCTGACGTAAAAAGTGGGGTTTAGGAACAACGATATTATACAAACTAGAATAAGGACTGACATCCATAGTTAACTGATTATCAAGCATGATTTCAC
>NZ_WIJP01000036.1 GCF_009496155.1 Streptococcus mitis | reverse complement strand
CGTCAGCCAGCACAAGCGCATCTGAATCAGCCTCAACAAGTGCGTCTGCATCAGCCAGCACAAGCGCATCTGAATCAGCCTCAACAAGTGCATCAGCATCAGCAAGCACATCGGCATCTGAATCAGCCTCAACAAGTGCCTCAGCGTCAGCCAGCACATCAGCTAGCCAGTCAGCATCGACAAGTGCATCTGCATCAGCAAGCACAAGCGCATCTGAATCAGCATCAACAAGTGCCTCAGCGTCAGCCAGCACAAGTGCATCTGAATCAGCATCAACAAGTGCGAGCCAATCAGCCAGCACAAGCGCATCTGAATCAGCCTCAACAAGTGCCTCAGCGTCAGCAAGCACAAGCGCATCTGAATCAGCCTCAACAAGTGCGTCTGCATCAGCAAGCACAAGCGCATCTGAATCAGCCTCAACAAGCGCATCTGAGTCAGCCTCAACAAGTGCCTCAGCGTCAGCCAGCACGTCAGCTAGTCAGTCAGCATCAACAAGTGCGAGCCAATCAGCAAGTACCTCAGCTAGCCAGTCGGCATCAACAAGTGCAAGCCAATCAGCAAGCACATCAGCAAGTCAATCGGCATCAACAAGTGCAAGCCAATCAGCCAGCACATCAGCTTCTGAGTCAGCAAGCACATCAGCAAGTCAATCGGCTTCAACAAGTGCGAGCCAATCAGCAAGCACCTCAGCTTCTGAGTCAGCATCGACAAGTGCAAGTCAATCGGCATCAACAAGTGCAAGTCAATCAGCAAGCACATCAGCTTCTGAGTCAGCCAGCACGTCAGCTAGTCAGTCAGCATCGACAAGTGCCAGCCAATCAGCCAGCACGTCAGCTAGTCAGTCGGCATCAACAAGTGCAAGTCAATCAGCTTCAACAAGTGCAAGCCAATCAGCCAGCACATCAGCTTCTGAGTCAGCCAGCACGTCAGCTAGCCAATCGGCTTCAACAAGTGCGAGCCAGTCAGCCAGCACAAGCGCATCTGAGTCAGCCTCAACAAGTGCGAGCCAATCAGCCAGCACAAGCGCATCTGAGTCAGCCTCAACAAGTGCCTCAGCGTCAGCCAGCACGTCAGCTAGTCAGTCAGCATCAACAAGTGCGAGCCAATCAGCAAGTACCTCAGCTAGCCAGTCGGCATCAACAAGTGCAAGCCAATCAGCAA
>NZ_WIJP01000035.1 GCF_009496155.1 Streptococcus mitis | reverse complement strand
TCCAATTGTTCCTTATGAAGTTGATTTTTAGCTTCCTTTAATGTGTCGTCCAAAGTTTCTTCTCTATAAGTTGCTTCTGTTTTTAGTTGTTCTGATTCTTGATCTGGAGTGAAAATGATATCTAGCAGTCGATCTATTTTTTCAAGATCTTGGACAGACATATCAGATAGTCTATGAATTAGCTTCTTAAATACATCACTATTGTCTTGGTTTTTCTTAAAAAATTTTGTAAACATCTATAACCTCTCAAAAAAAGCAGCCTATCAGGACTGCTTAGTGTAATTCGGAAATCGCATCATAAATGGACTGCAATTTCTTATTGTCTTGATTCTTTGTGTCGATCAACGTATGTAGCTCTTCAATTTTCTTTTGACTACTTTGAATATCGCTATTGTTATCCGCAATCAGCCTTTTAAGATGTTGCTGATAACTTGTAGTGATATCTGTTTCTTTTCCTGTTCTAACCTCTGTAACTTTGGGTTTAGAACTAGAATTTGATTCCGTCACAGGTGCTTGTTTTCGCTTTTGAAAAGCTGCTTCATAATTTACATCATTACCTCCTTTATGATTTCCAAATAAGGCCGCAATTTTATCTGGATCTTCTTGATTTTCTGATTTACTTTCTAATGGTTGATTAAAATTCCAATCTTTTGTCATTCACTCATTTCATCCTTTCTAAATTCAGAATCATCGAATTGTCTTTCTTTACCAAAGGCATGGTCAAGAGCTTCTTCAAAACTCATGTGACTAATGCTTTGACGCCTTTTGAACGTCGCAAACATCGCTGTCTCCAGTTGCTCTTTGTAAGCAGCGAGTTTTTCTGTCTCTCTTGCTACCTTACTTTCTTGCCTAGTGACCTTTTCTTCTAAGCGTTCAATAATGGTCATATACGATCCTCCTTCATTCTAATATTAGCTAAAACATCTTGATTTTGTTATCACAATTCTAAACATTGAGAGGATTGTCTTACTGGTTGGTGCCCTAATGTCTCTTTTACAGTTTCAAGCATACATTGTAAATCTGATTTCTTTTCTCTAAGGACATCATTCCAGTCTAGTTTTTCTTTCCCAGATTCATTATCAGGTAAATCCAGTAAAACAGGAAATCCTGATTGAGATAACTTATCCGAAAAATCTTTTCCAGCATCATCACAATCTACCGCAAGTGTCAAGAAATCAGGATGATTATCAAAATAGCTGGTGGTATCACGAATTGTATTGATTAGAGGCAATAACTTTGAAGGTATTACAGTATCTAAAAACTCCAACTTTTGATTTTCTTCAGCTATCAGTCGTAAAGTTTGATAAGCGACAACAGACCTTTTTAATCCTTCCATAGATACCAAACGAACATCAGTTAGATTTTGTTGATGTAGTTCGTAATAGCTCATCAAGTCGATGAACGATTCACAAAAGACCAGTCTATTTGGTTTACCAATGTCAAAGGATATTCCAACATGTCCATGGCTTCCTTTTAGAATCGTTTTTAACCTCTTTCTAGGAAGAGAGTGATTCTTATATATTCCTTGTAAGCTTGCTGCCTGCAGTTTGTGTCGATGATCAAAGCTTTTAAAAACAATAACAGGTTCAACAGTTTCATTTGTTTTCCAACTGGCTTGTGCCATCAAACCTTGTTGAATCATCTTTTGTATGATTTCTTCTGAGATTCCTCTACATTCTTCTGTTAAATAATATCTGGCTAGACTACAGTTAGAATCTTCTATTCTCTTTAAAGGGTAATAAAATGGTCTCTCTCTTTTTTCTTGAACAGCTTCTTTTTGAAAATGTTCTTCAGAAAGAAAGGCTAGAGCTTCTTTAAAGGAAATTCCCTGAACAAGTCGAACAAAATCAATGACATCACCTTGAATATCTCTTGAAAACCATTTAAAAGTATTGGTAGTTGAAAAAATCCGAAATGAATCGTGTTCAGGATGTTCATAGACACTGCTCGAAACTTGTTTAAAGGAGATACCTAAACGATTGGCTACATCAAGAATTGAAATTTGCTTACATTCTTCTATTTCCATGCAATATCATCATTTTGTCGTAGTATTTGGCAGTGATGGAACAGATGAGGATTCTTCTAAAGTTTTGGGAGTGGCCTTATCCAAATCATCTAACCCAGATTTCCAAACCTGTACTTGGTTGACCAATAACTTACCAGGAAGTTTAGAATAGGACAATTTAACAGTTCTTGTTTCTGTCTGATTGGTTTTTGATTGGTTGGCATTCTTTAAATCAGATACATAGGTTACATTATAAGAGACCATGGCAATGGCTTGATTCGTAGTCTGATTGACAAAGATATCTGCTTTTTCAAAATGATAATCCAAAATATAATCCTTATACACTTGGTTCATGGCATCATTTTGACTTGACAATTCTTGAGAATAAGCCGATTCAGTCATATAAGGTTGAATACGTGTATTATTTTCTCCGAGCTTTTCTTTCGTATAGTACTGCGTCAAAAATTCTTTTACAGTATCCGATGACAAAATGCTGGCTTTATCTTCTGCTTGTTTGTCCTCTACAAGTTTAGCTGCAGCCAATTCGATTTCTTTGCGACTTTGTTTAGCAGTAGAATGTTGACCAGCAGTATATCCCATCATGAGAATAAAGCTAGTTGCAGCCACTGCTCCAACACTAATTAAGGCTTTAGTTTTGACTTTATTTAACATCTTAGACCTTCTTTCTATAAAAACTAGGTCAAGAATA
>NZ_WIJP01000034.1 GCF_009496155.1 Streptococcus mitis | reverse complement strand
CGCTGACTCAGATGCGCTTGTGCTTGCTGATTGGCTTGCACTTGTTGACGCTGACTCAGATGCGCTTGTGCTTGCTGATGCAGACGCACTTGTTGACGCTGATTCAGATGCCGATGTGCTTGCTGACTCAGATGCGCTTGTGCTGGCTGATTGGCTCGCACTTGTTGATGCTGATTCAGATGCACTTGTCGATGCTGACTGACTAGCACTTGTGCTTGCTGACTCAGATGCCGATGTGCTTGCTGATTGGCTCGCACTTGTTGATGCTGATTCAGATGCGCTGGTGCTTGCTGATGCAGATGCACTTGTTGATGCTGACTGACTTGCGCTGGTGCTTGCTGATGCTGATGCACTTGTTGATGCTGATTCAGATGCGCTGGTGCTTGCTGATTGGCTTGCACTTGTCGATGCTGACTGACTAGCACTTGTGCTTGCTGATGCTGATGCACTTGTTGATGCTGACTGACTAGCTGACGTGCTGGCTGATTGACTTGCACTTGTTGAAGCTGATTGACTAGCTGATGTGCTGGCTGATTGACTTGCACTTGTTGAAGCCGATTGACTTGCTGATGTGCTTGCTGACTCAGAAGCTGATGTGCTGGCTGATTGGCTCGCACTTGTTGACGCTGACTCAGATGCCGATGTGCTTGCTGACGCTGATGCACTTGTTGATGCTGATTCAGATGCGCTTGTGCTTGCTGATGCAGATGCACTTGTTGACGCTGATTCTGATGCACTTGTTGATGCTGATTCAGATGCCGATGTGCTTGCTGATTGGCTCGCACTTGTTGATGCTGATTCAGATGCGCTTGTGCTTGCTGATGCAGACGCACTTGTTGACGCTGATTCAGATGCGCTTGTGCTTGCTGACGCTGAGGCACTTGTTGATGCTGATTCAGATGCGCTTGTGCTTGCTGACGCTGAGGCACTTGTTGATGCTGATTCAGATGCCGATGTGCTGGCTGATTGGCTTGCACTTGTCGATGCAGACTGACTAGCTGACGTGCTGGCTGACGCTGATGCACTTGTCGATGCAGACTGACTAGCTGACGTGCTTGCTGATGCAGACGCACTTGTTGATGCTGACTCAGATGCGCTTGTGCTTGCTGATGCTGATGCACTTGTTGATGCTGATTCAGATGCCGATGTGCTTGCTGACGCTGAGGCACTTGTTGATGCTGATTCAGATGCCGATGTGCTGGCTGACGCTGAGGCACTTGTTGATGCTGACTCAGATGCCGATGTGCTTGCTGATGCAGACGCACTTGTTGACGCTGACTCAGATGCGCTTGTGCTTGCTGATGCAGACGCACTTGTTGACGCTGATTCAGATGCCGATGTGCTTGCTGACGCTGAGGCACTTGTTGATGCTGACTGGCTAGCTGATGTGCTGGCTGATTGGCTTGCACTTGTTGACGCTGATTCAGATGCCGATGTGCTTGCTGATTGACTTGCACTTGTCGATGCTGACTGACTAGCTGATGTGCTTGCTGATTGGCTCGCACTTGTCGATGCGGACTGACTAGCTGACGTGCTTGCTGATTGGCTCGCACTTGTTGACGCGGACTGGCTAGCTGATGTGCTTGCTGATTGGCTCGCACTTGTTGATGCTGATTCAGATGCGCTTGTGCTTGCTGATTGGCTTGCACTTGTTGACGCTGACTCAGATGCCGATGTGCTTGCTGACGCTGAGGCACTTGTTGATGCTGATTCAGATGCGCTTGTGCTTGCTGATGCAGATGCACTTGTTGAGGCTGATTCAGATGCGCTTGTGCTTGCTGATTGGCTTGCACTTGTTGATGCTGACTGACTAGCACTTGTCGATGCTGATTGACTTGCACTTGTTGAGGCAGACTGACTAGCTGACGTGCTGGCTGATTGGCTTGCACTTGTCGATGCAGACTGACTAGCTGACGTGCTGGCTGATTGGCTTGCACTTGTTGATGCTGACTCAGATGCGCTTGTGCTTGCTGATGCTGATGCACTTGTTGATGCTGATTCAGATGCGCTTGTGCTTGCTGATGCAGACGCACTTGTTGATGCTGACTCAGATGCGCTTGTGCTTGCTGATGCTGATGCACTTGTTGATGCTGATTCAGATGCACTTGTGCTTGCTGATGCAGACGCACTTGTTGACGCTGATTCAGATGCCGATGTGCTTGCTGACTCAGATGCGCTTGTTGATGCTGACTCAGATGCGCTTGTGCTTGCTGATGCAGACGCACTTGTTGACGCTGATTCAGATGCGCTTGTGCTTGCTGATTGGCTCGCACTTGTTGACGCTGATTCAGATGCCGATGTACTTGCTGATTGGCTTGCACTTGTTGATGCTGATTCAGAGGCGCTTGTGCTTGCTGATGCAGACGCACTTGTTGATGCTGATTCAGAGGCGCTTGTGCTTGCTGATGCAGACGCACTTGTTGATGCTGATTCAGATGCCGATGTGCTTGCTGACGCTGAGGCACTTGTTGATGCTGACTCAGATGCGCTTGTGCTTGCTGATGCAGACGCACTTGTTGATGCTGATTGACTAGCTGAGGTGCTGGCTGATTGGCTCGCACTTGTCGATGCTGACTGACTAGCCGATGTGCTTGCTGACTGGCTTGCACTTGTTGAAGCCGACTGGCTAGCTGATGTGCTGGCTGATTGACTCGCACTTATTGAAGCCGACTGACTAGCACTTGTTGAAGCTGATTGACTAGCTGACGTGCTGGCTGACTGGCTCGCACTTGTCGATGCAGACTGGCTAGCCGATGTGCTTGCTGATTGGCTCGCACTTGTTGACGCTGACTCAGATGCGCTTGTGCTTGCTGATTGGCTCGCACTTGTTGATGCTGATTCAGATGCGCTTGTGCTTGCTGATTGGCTCGCACTTGTTGATGCTGATTCAGATGCGCTTGTGCTTGCTGATGCAGACGCACTTGTTGACGCTGATTCAGATGCCGATGTGCTTGCTGATTGGCTCGCACTTGTTGACGCTGATTCAGATGCCGATGTGCTTGCTGATTGGCTCGCACTTGTTGACGCTGACTCAGATGCGCTTGTGCTTGCTGATGCAGACGCACTTGTTGATGCTGATTCAGATGCCGATGTGCTTGCTGACGCTGAGGCACTTGTTGATGCTGATTCAGATGCGCTTGTGCTTGCTGATGCAGACGCACTTGTTGACGCTGATTCAGATGCCGATGTGCTTGCTGATTGGCTTGCACTTGTTGACGCTGACTCAGATGCGCTTGTGCTTGCTGATTGGCTTG
>NZ_WIJP01000033.1 GCF_009496155.1 Streptococcus mitis | reverse complement strand
CGTCAGCTAGTCAGTCTGCATCGACAAGTGCAAGCCAATCAGCCAGCACATCGGCATCTGAATCAGCGTCAACAAGTGCAAGCCAATCAGCCAGCACATCGGCATCTGAATCAGCCTCAACAAGTGCGAGCCAATCAGCAAGCACATCAGCTAGTCAGTCCGCATCGACAAGTGCAAGCCAATCAGCCAGCACCTCAGCTAGCCAATCAGCCAGCACATCGGCATCTGAGTCAGCATCAACAAGTGCCTCAGCGTCAGCCAGCACAAGCGCATCTGAGTCAGCGTCAACAAGTGCGTCTGCATCAGCAAGCACATCGGCATCTGAATCAGCCTCAACAAGTGCATCAGCATCAGCCTCAACAAGTGCCTCAGCGTCAGCAAGCACAAGTGCATCTGAATCAGCATCAACAAGTGCCTCAGCGTCAGCAAGCACAAGTGCTAGTCAGTCCGCATCGACAAGTGCAAGCCAATCAGCCAGCACGTCAGCTAGTCAGTCGGCATCAACAAGTGCCTCAGCGTCAGCAAGCACAAGCGCATCTGAGTCAGCCTCAACAAGTGCGAGCCAATCAGCAAGCACAAGCGCATCTGAGTCAGCCTCAACAAGTGCGTCTGCATCAGCCAGCACAAGCGCATCTGAATCAGCCTCAACAAGTGCGTCTGCATCAGCCAGCACAAGCGCATCTGAGTCAGTATCAACAAGTGCATCAGCATCAGCCAGCACAAGCGCATCTGAATCAGCCTCAACAAGTGCGTCTGCATCAGCCAGCACAAGCGCATCTGAGTCAGCCTCAACAAGTGCCTCAGCGTCAGCAAGCACAAGCGCATCTGAGTCAGCCTCAACAAGTGCGAGCCAATCAGCAAGCACATCGGCATCTGAATCAGCCTCAACAAGTGCGTCTGCATCAGCCAGCACATCGGCATCTGAATCAGCCTCAACAAGTGCGTCTGCATCAGCAAGCACCTCAGCATCAGAATCAGCCTCAACAAGTGCATCAGCGTCAGCAAGCACCTCAGCTAGTCAGTCGGCTTCAACAAGTGCAAGTCAATCAGCCAGCACGTCAGCTAGTCAGTCGGCATCGACAAGTGCGAGCCAATCAGCCAGCACGTCAGCTAGTCAGTCGGCATCGACAAGTGCGAGCCAATCAGCCAGCACGTCAGCTAGTCAGTCAGCCTCAACAAGTGCGTCTGCATCAGCCAGCACAAGCGCATCAGAATCAGCCTCAACAAGTGCCTCAGCGTCAGCAAGCACAAGTGCAAGCCAATCAGCAAGCACATCAGCTTCTGAATCAGCCTCAACAAGTGCGTCTGCATCAGCCAGCACAAGCGCATCTGAGTCAGCCTCAACAAGTGCGTCTGCATCAGCCAGCACAAGCGCATCTGAATCAGCATCAACAAGTGCGTCAGCGTCAGCAAGCACAAGCGCATCTGAGTCAGCCTCAACAAGTGCGAGCCAATCAGCAAGCACATCGGCATCTGAATCAGCCTCAACAAGTGCGAGCCAATCAGCCAGCACATCGGCATCTGAATCAGCCTCAACAAGTGCGAGCCAATCAGCCAGCACAAGCGTATCTGAGTCAGCCTCAACAAGTGCCTCAGCATCAGCAAGCACAAGCGCATCTGAGTCAGCCTCAACAAGTGCGTCTGCATCAGCAAGCACAAGTGCATCTGAATCAGCCTCAACAAGTGCATCAGCATCAGCAAGCACATCGGCATCTGAATCAGCCTCAACAAGTGCCTCAGCGTCAGCCAGCACAAGCGCATCTGAATCAGCCTCAACAAGTGCCTCAGCGTCAGCCAGCACAAGCGCATCTGAATCAGCCTCAACAAGTGCGTCTGCATCAGCCAGCACAAGCGCATCTGAATCAGCCTCAACAAGTGCATCAGCATCAGCAAGCACATCGGCATCTGAATCAGCATCAACAAGTGCCTCAGCGTCAGCCAGCACATCAGCTAGCCAGTCAGCATCGACAAGTGCATCTGCATCAGCAAGCACAAGCGCATCTGAATCAGCCTCAACAAGTGCCTCAGCGTCAGCCAGCACAAGTGCATCTGAATCAGCATCAACAAGTGCCTCAGCGTCAGCCAGCACATCGGCATCTGAGTCAGCATCAACAAGTGCATCAGCGTCAGCAAGCACAAGCGCATCTGAATCAGCCTCAACAAGTGCCTCAGCATCAGCCAGCGCCTCAGCTAGTCAGTCAGCCTCAACAAGTGCATCAGCATCAGCCAGCACAAGCGCATCTGAGTCAGCCTCAACAAGTGCATCAGCGTCAGCCAGCACAAGCGCATCTGAATCAGCATCAACAAGTGCGTCTGCATCAGCCAGCACAAGCGCATCTGAATCAGCCTCAACAAGTGCGTCAGCGTCAGCCAGCACATCGGCATCTGAGTCAGCCTCAACAAGTGCGTCTGCATCAGCAAGCACAAGCGCATCTGAGTCAGCCTCAACAAGTGCGAGCCAATCAGCCAGCACCTCGGCATCTGAATCAGCAAGCACAAGCGCATCTGAGTCAGCATCAACAAGTGCCTCAGCGTCAGCAAGCACAAGCGCATCTGAATCAGCCTCAACAAGTGCGAGCCAATCAGCAAGCACAAGCGCCTCTGAGTCAGCCTCAACAAGTGCATCAGCATCAGCAAGCACAAGCGCATCTGAGTCAGCCTCAACAAGTGCGTCTGCATCAGCAAGCACAAGTGCATCTGAGTCAGCAAGCACAAGCGCATCAGAATCAGCCAGCACAAGCGCATCAGAATCAGCCTCAACAAGTGCTTCAGAATCAGCAAGCACAAGTGCATCTGAGTCAGCAAGCACATCAGCTTCAGAATCAGCAAGTACATCAGCCTCTGAATCAGCGTCAACAAGTGCTTCAGAATCAGCAAGCACAAGCGCATCAGAATCAGCATCAACAAGTGCTTCAGAATCAGCAAGCACGTCAGCGTCAGAATCAGCAGGTAAGTCAAGACAGCAATTGCCGAATACAGGTACAGAGGCTTCTAAATCATCTGTACTCCTTGGAGCTTTGGCAGCTGTGACTGGTCTAGGTCTTGTTGCTAAGCGTCGGAAACGTGATGATGAAGATGAAGTATAATGTCTTGTCTTAAAATAACCATTTTCAAAAATAAATAGGTTAGAAAAGAGCTTGAGACAAAATAGTTCTCAATCACAAGAAAGCTAGAGATTCCCAATAGCGGAACTCTAGCTTTTTAATTTTGAGTCGTTCTTTTATTGATAGTATATTGAAACTAGAATAGTACGTTATAGGTGCTGTTTTTCTGATTTATTCTATAGCAAATAGGAGCCAAAAATATTTATGTATTGTTTCATGCTAATGTAGCTTGCTATAGATATAAAAAGATATGCAAGTATACAAATATCACAGAAAATCAATATATTAACAAATAGAGTATAATTTTCCAGTTCTAGTTTAATGTTTTGTAACAAAAATTTAATATTTCTAAATATAAATACATAAAATGATTAAGAATTAAATTTATAGACTTTGAAACCGCTTAAAATCTGGAATCTTATTGATAATTATAAAAAATTACAAATCAGGATTTAGTAATATAAAAATGCTTTTTTTTTTTTAGGTAAAAATGTTTTGAAACTTATTGAATTACTTGAATCTAAAGTGTATAATATAGAATGGTATTTTATCAATAAATACACATAAAAATAAAAGGAAGGGAATCTAAAACATGTTTTTTAGACGCCAAGAAGGTGAATATAGAGAGACGGATCGTGTGACCCGTTTCAAGTTGATCAAGTCGGGTAAGCATTGGTTGCGTGCCTCGACCTCTCAATTTGGTCTCTTTAAAGTCTTGAGAGGTGGTGTAGATGCTGC
>NZ_WIJP01000032.1 GCF_009496155.1 Streptococcus mitis | reverse complement strand
AAGTGACAAAGACCTTTGAAAACTGAACAAGACGAACCAATGTGCAGGGCACTACAACAATTGTTGTAGTACTGAACAATGAAAAAACAATAAATCTGTCAGTGACAGAAATGAGTGAGAACTCAAACTTTTAATGAGAGTTTGATCCTGGCTCAGGACGAACGCTGGCGGCGTGCCTAATACATGCAAGTAGAACGCTGAAGGAGGAGCTTGCTCTTCTGGATGAGTTGCGAACGGGTGAGTAACGCGTAGGTAACCTGCCTGGTAGCGGGGGATAACTATTGGAAACGATAGCTAATACCGCATAAGAGTAGATGTTGCATGACATTTGCTTAAAAGGTGCAATTGCATCACTACCAGATGGACCTGCGTTGTATTAGCTAGTTGGTGGGGTAACGGCTCACCAAGGCGACGATACATAGCCGACCTGAGAGGGTGATCGGCCACACTGGGACTGAGACACGGCCCAGACTCCTACGGGAGGCAGCAGTAGGGAATCTTCGGCAATGGACGGAAGTCTGACCGAGCAACGCCGCGTGAGTGAAGAAGGTTTTCGGATCGTAAAGCTCTGTTGTAAGAGAAGAACGAGTGTGAGAGTGGAAAGTTCACACTGTGACGGTATCTTACCAGAAAGGGACGGCTAACTACGTGCCAGCAGCCGCGGTAATACGTAGGTCCCGAGCGTTGTCCGGATTTATTGGGCGTAAAGCGAGCGCAGGCGGTTAGATAAGTCTGAAGTTAAAGGCTGTGGCTTAACCATAGTACGCTTTGGAAACTGTTTAACTTGAGTGCAAGAGGGGAGAGTGGAATTCCATGTGTAGCGGTGAAATGCGTAGATATATGGAGGAACACCGGTGGCGAAAGCGGCTCTCTGGCTTGTAACTGACGCTGAGGCTCGAAAGCGTGGGGAGCAAACAGGATTAGATACCCTGGTAGTCCACGCCGTAAACGATGAGTGCTAGGTGTTAGACCCTTTCCGGGGTTTAGTGCCGTAGCTAACGCATTAAGCACTCCGCCTGGGGAGTACGACCGCAAGGTTGAAACTCAAAGGAATTGACGGGGGCCCGCACAAGCGGTGGAGCATGTGGTTTAATTCGAAGCAACGCGAAGAACCTTACCAGGTCTTGACATCCCTCTGACCGCTCTAGAGATAGAGCTTTCCTTCGGGACAGAGGTGACAGGTGGTGCATGGTTGTCGTCAGCTCGTGTCGTGAGATGTTGGGTTAAGTCCCGCAACGAGCGCAACCCCTATTGTTAGTTGCCATCATTGAGTTGGGCACTCTAGCGAGACTGCCGGTAATAAACCGGAGGAAGGTGGGGATGACGTCAAATCATCATGCCCCTTATGACCTGGGCTACACACGTGCTACAATGGCTGGTACAACGAGTCGCAAGCCGGTGACGGCAAGCTAATCTCTTAAAGCCAGTCTCAGTTCGGATTGTAGGCTGCAACTCGCCTACATGAAGTCGGAATCGCTAGTAATCGCGGATCAGCACGCCGCGGTGAATACGTTCCCGGGCCTTGTACACACCGCCCGTCACACCACGAGAGTTTGTAACACCCGAAGTCGGTGAGGTAACCGTAAGGAGCCAGCCGCCTAAGGTGGGATAGATGATTGGGGTGAAGTCGTAACAAGGTAGCCGTATCGGAAGGTGCGGCTGGATCACCTCCTTTCTAAGGATAAGGAACTGCGCATTGGTCTTGTTTAGTCTTGAGAGGTCTTGTGGGGCCTTAGCTCAGCTGGGAGAGCGCCTGCTTTGCACGCAGGAGGTCAGCGGTTCGATCCCGCTAGGCTCCATTGGTGAGAGATCACCAAGTAATGCACATTGAAAATTGAATATCTATATCAAATAGTAACAAGAAAATAAACCGAAAACGCTGTAGTATTAATAAGAGTTTATGACTGAAAGGTCAGAAAATAAGGTTAAGTTAATAAGGGCGCACGGTGGATGCCTTGGCACTAGGAGCCGAAGAAGGACGTGACAAACGACGATATGCCTTGGGTAGCTGTAAGTAAGCGATGATCCAGGGATTTCCGAATGGGGGAACCCAACAGGTGCTACCTGTTACCCATATCTGTTAAGGATGTGAGGAGGAAGACGCAGTGAACTGAAACATCTAAGTAGCTGCAGGAAGAGAAAGCAAAAGCGATTGCCTTAGTAGCGGCGAGCGAAACGGCAGAAGGGCAAACCGAAGAGTTTACTCTTCGGGGTTGTAGGACTGCAATGTGGACTCAAAGATTATAGAAGAATGATTTGGGAAGATCAGCCAAAGAGAGTAATAGCCTCGTATTTAAAATAGTCTTTGTACCTAGCAGTATCCTGAGTACGGCGGGACACGCGAAATCCCGTCGGAATCTGGGAGGACCATCTCCCAACCCTAAATACTCCCTAGTGACCGATAGTGAACCAGTACCGTGAGGGAAAGGTGAAAAGCACCCCGGGAGGGGAGTGAAATAGAACCTGAAACCGTGTGCCTACAACAAGTTCGAGCCCGTTAATGGGTGAGAGCGTGCCTTTTGTAGAATGAACCGGCGAGTTACGTTATGATGCGAGGTTAAGTTGAAGAGACGGAGCCGTAGGGAAACCGAGTCTGAATAGGGCGCCTTAGTATCATGACGTAGACCCGAAACCATGTGACCTACCCATGAGCAGGTTGAAGGTGCGGTAAGACGCACTGGAGGACCGAACCAGGGCACGTTGAAAAGTGCTTGGATGACTTGTGGGTAGCGGAGAAATTCCAAACGAACTTGGAGATAGCTGGTTCTCTCCGAAATAGCTTTAGGGCTAGCGTCGATATTAAGATTCTTGGAGGTAGAGCACTGTTTGGGTGAGGGGTCCATCCCGGATTACCAATCTCAGATAAACTCCGAATGCCAATGAATTATGGTCGGCAGTCAGACTGCGAGTGCTAAGATCCGTAGTCGAAAGGGAAACAGCCCAGACCACCAGCTAAGGTCCCAAAATAATTGTTAAGTGGAAAAGGATGTGGGGTTGCACAGACAACTAGGATGTTAGCTTAGAAGCAGCTATTCATTCAAAGAGTGCGTAATAGCTCACTAGTCGAGTGACCCTGCGCCGAAAATGTACCGGGGCTAAAACAATTTACCGAAGCTGTGGATACCTTTATAGGTATGGTAGGAGAGCGTTCTATGTGTGAAGAAGGTGTACCGTGAGGAGTGCTGGAACGCATAGAAGTGAGAATGCCGGTATGAGTAGCGAAAGACAGGTGAGAATCCTGTCCACCGTAAGACTAAGGTTTCCAGGGGAAGGCTCGTCCGCCCTGGGTTAGTCGGGACCTAAGGAGAGACCGAAAGGTGTATCCGATGGACAACAGGTTGATATTCCTGTACTAGAGTATGTAGTGATGGAGGGACGCAGTAGGCTAACTAAAGCAGACGATTGGAAGAGTCTGTCTAAGCAGTGAGGTGTGAACTGAGTTAAATGCTTAGTTCTGTAACATTGAGCTGTGATGGGGAGCGAAGTTTAGTAGCGAAGTTAGTGACGTCACACTGCCAAGAAAAGCTTCTAGCGTTTAAACATACTCTACCCGTACCGCAAACCGACACAGGTAGTCGAGGCGAGTAGCCTCAGGTGAGCGAGAGAACTCTCGTTAAGGAACTCGGCAAAATGACCCCGTAACTTCGGGAGAAGGGGTGCTGACTTTAAGTCAGCCGCAGTGAATAGGCCCAAGCAACTGTTTATCAAAAACACAGCTCTCTGCTAAATCGTAAGATGATGTATAGGGGGTGACGCCTGCCCGGTGCTGGAAGGTTAAGAGGAGTGCTTAGCGGTAACGCGAAGGTATGAATTGAAGCCCCAGTAAACGGCGGCCGTAACTATAACGGTCCTAAGGTAGCGAAATTCCTTGTCGGGTAAGTTCCGACCCGCACGAAAGGCGTAATGATTTGGGCACTGTCTCAACGAGAGACTCGGTGAAATTTTAGTACCTGTGAAGATGCAGGTTACCCGCGACAGGACGGAAAGACCCCATGGAGCTTTACTGCAGTTTGATATTGAGTGTCTGTACCACATGTACAGGATAGGTAGGAGTCTACGAGATCGGGACGCCAGTTTCGAAGGAGACGATGTTGGGATACTACCCTTGTGTTATGGCCACTCTAACCCGGATAGGTGATCCCTATCGGAGACAGTGTCTGACGGGCAGTTTGACTGGGGCGGTCGCCTCCTAAAAGGTAACGGAGGCGCCCAAAGGTTCCCTCAGAATGGTTGGAAATCATTCGCAGAGTGTAAAGGTATAAGGGAGCTTGACTGCGAGAGCTACAACTCGAGCAGGGACGAAAGTCGGGCTTAGTGATCCGGTGGTTCCGTATGGAAGGGCCATCGCTCAACGGATAAAAGCTACCCTGGGGATAACAGGCTTATCTCCCCCAAGAGTTCACATCGACGGGGAGGTTTGGCACCTCGATGTCGGCTCGTCGCATCCTGGGGCTGTAGTCGGTCCCAAGGGTTGGGCTGTTCGCCCATTAAAGCGGCACGCGAGCTGGGTTCAGAACGTCGTGAGACAGTTCGGTCCCTATCCGTCGCGGGCGTAGGAAATTTGAGAGGATCTGCTCCTAGTACGAGAGGACCAGAGTGGACTTACCGCTGGTGTACCAGTTGTCTTGCCAAAGGCATCGCTGGGTAGCTATGTAGGGAAGGGATAAACGCTGAAAGCATCTAAGTGTGAAACCCACCTCAAGATGAGATTTCCCATGATTATATATCAGTAAGAGCCCTGAGAGATGATCAGGTAGATAGGTTAGAAGTGGAAGTGTGGCGACACATGTAGCGGACTAATACTAATAGCTCGAGGACTTATCCAAAGTAACTGAGAATATGAAAGCGAACGGTTTTCTTTGTTTGAATAGATATTCAATTTTGAGTAGGTATTACTCAGAGTTAAGTGACGATAGCCTAGGAGATACACCTGTACCCATGCCGAACACAGAAGTTAAGCCCTAGAACGCCGGAAGTAGTTGGGGGTTGCCCCCTGTGAGATATGGAAGTCGCTTAGCT
>NZ_WIJP01000031.1 GCF_009496155.1 Streptococcus mitis | reverse complement strand
AGATTGTCATTTTTTATATGATGAGAATCAATGATGAATTGGAGTACTATACAACTTTAAAACACTCTTATAAGTGATACTAAATTCTAGTGAACTATTAAGTTGAGTAAAAGAAAAATAGCCTTATCTTCTTGATAAGGCCATTTTTTAGTTACAGTATCCTATAAACTATTTTCTACATATTTATAGCTAGCTTGAACTTCATCAAAGATTTTAATTAAATTGTATATTAATTTGGAAAATCTTGAAACTCCAATTGCACTTCTTTAAAAATAGTGTTAATTACTTCTCGTTCAATTTTATCTAAGTTATGCTCTACAATTAAATTATTTTTTAAGTTTAGCAAACCAATTTTATCATTTCTTTGCATTATTTCAAATAAAATGGCAAATTTAAAACTATCTCTCTCTTCTTTCGACCAATTTCTTATATCACTTACATCATAGTCATCTAAAAATCTAACTAATTTTGCTTTTGAATATATTGTTTGTCCTAACAACTCATCAGTAGTCGTATTAAAAATTTGAGCTAGTTTAACAACGTTTTCCAGTTTGGGTTCCGTCTTTCCATTTTCCCAGTCACTATATGTATTTCGTTTTACACCCAGTAATTCGGCTATTTCTTGTTGTTTCAGCCCCTTATTCTTTCTTAATCTCTTTATATTATCTCCAAAAATGCTCATATTTTCTCCTAATTAATTTAAAATGTCGAAGATTGCGACATTTTTCTTGACAATTTCTAAAAACGAGTGTATTATAAATTTGTCGGATAAACCGACATTTCTAAATAATAAAAATTTTATCGGAGGTAAATGCCTATGATTGTATTAAAAAGTCTTTGATAATCATGACAAAATCAAAGACTAAACAAAATTTCTATAAGACCATTATACCACACTTTCGTTAGAACGGGGGAATATGGATATAAATAAACTTGTTTCCTCGGTTGACGGTTTAAACTCTGTCAGTACTGCTAAAAAATGGATAACCTTGATAAAGGAAATTAGTGGTCATGAGTTTAAAAAAGTTCAAGCAAGGAATAGTAGGCAGTTTGTAAGTTTTTATAACTTCACTGACGATGATGTTGAGGATTTCAGGACGATTGCTTATTTGAAAAACGAGATGTCATTAAAAGATGCTATAAGGGAAACTTATGGAGATATTCATAAACATAAGGAAAACACCCTTACTCAGCAACTCGAAACCCTTAAAGAAGATTTTATTACCTTGAATGATAATTTTAAGAATTTGTATTCTAGTAATAAAAAACTGCAAATAAAATTTCAACGATTGGAAAAAGAGCAAGAAGAAATTCTCTCAACACTTGAACTACTTCCATTTGGTGCTTGGGAAAAAGCTCGTAGGAAGTTCGGCAAGTAGGTTTGTTACGGTCAGCGAGTAGGTTACCGCAGACCGTAACAAATCGTAAGCGCAGACGAACAACAAAGAGCTTTTTCAAGGTTGGTGAGGGTGTGTAGTAACACCACCCTCTGCAAGTCAGGTGTATTATCGAAGAATGCAGTATTATCAAGACTTTTCACGGTTTTTAAGGTGGTAAAATTAGGCAAAAAGTTGAGTCAAAATTTATGGCAAAAAACGAGAGCTTACGTTCTGTTTTTGACTGGATTCAAATCCAGTTTAATACATTCGACTTTTCACTGGAAGAGATAGTTGAAGATATCTTACTTCTTGATACAGAGCTATTTATTATTGATAAGGGCAGTCTTAAATACTATGAATATGACTCTCAAATAAACTATGGTAATATCCGTATCTACTATGGTGATGAAGAAAATTCTTTCATGCTTGTCATGTCAGGACAAGCATTAGAATTCTATCGAGATATGGTTTTAACCCCAAAGGGACTTTCTGAACGTCACTTCTTGGATAATCTATATTCCAATTATAAGTCATTTTCAGTAAGAAGAATTGATATCGCAATAGACGATTTTAATGAAGTTCCTTACTTCACTCCAAATCAACTTTCTAAAATTTGTAGAAAAAACCGCTTCCTATATGGTAAGAGCAACTACTACATTACCTACGGAGATGAGAAAACGGGACAAACCTTATATTTAAGAAAACCTAATGATAATGAAAGACTTAGAATATATGATAAACGCTTAGAACGAGCATCTAAGCTCGGTGTCAGCAAGAGATTTATTGAAAATTGGATAAGAACGGAGTTAGAACTTAGGAAAGAGAAAGCCCACTACTTCATTCAAGAATGGCTCAAGTCCGAAATAGACCTTCTAAACTTTACAAAAGGATATCTAAAGGATAAAGTGAAGTTTTATACTGATAGTCAATTTTCAAAGCCTCTAAGGTTTTGGGAAAAATTCTTAGGTTCGTCAACTCCAGTTACTATTACTATTTCAAAAACAAAGACAGAACTAGAAAAAAAGTTAGATTGGTTTGTCTTTAAAGGTTCTGGAGCCATTCTAAAAGCATATAAGTTTCTCTATGAAAATGGATTACTATTTGAACAAGAGAAAGAGAACTTTGAAAAATTAGAAGCTTTGGAGTTTCCTCCAGAGTTAGCAAGTCAACTCATAGAAAGGGTAATATCCTTCAAAAGAGAAGATTTAATACCAAAAATTAAGGATAACATAAAAAGGAGAAATTAAACATGGCAAAAATGCTATCACAAAATGACTGGAATTTCGATAACATCGGAACGAAATTTGAATTGGATGAGGTACTTCCAAAATTTGAAACAGAAGTCAGAGCCGATGAAAATGGCGAGATTATCAAAAATAGTGATGGAAGCGAAAGACGATTTAATACCCAAAAGATTGTTGGTTGGAAATATAATATTACTATCAAAGATGGACCATTTAAGAAGAAATCAACACAAGTATCCGTTGACAATCCTGAACCATTAGTTGATAATGATTATATTCAAGCAATGGATGAAGTACCTATTACATTTGAAAATCTTCGAGCTTCAATGATTAGCAAAACGATGTATTATAAGGCTGATGCTATTCATTTGGTAAATAATAAGCAAAAATAATTCAATGGCTAGGGGAGTAAGAACTCCCCTTAATTTATAAAATTATCAAAGGAGAACCAATGATTAAAACCGTAACAAAAGATGATTTGATTGAACTTGGATTCAGCCCTGGTACCGCAAGAAAAATTATACATACTGGGAAAGTACTACTAGTCAATCGTGGCTTTTCTATCTATAACAATAAACGAATCGGTACTATTCCAGCAACTATTGCAGAAGAACTTCTAGGACTGGAACTGCAGAAAGAAGCATAGAATATGGCTATTCGTAAAAATAAAGATGGTTCTTGGATTGTCGATGTTTCGAATGGTATTAATGCTGTCACGCTTAAACAACGTAGAATAGTTAGAAAAGGATTTAAAACGAAAAGGGAAGCTCTGGAAGCTGAACAGTATTTAAGAAGTGTAGAACTAAAGGAAAAAAGCTTTGGTTCAAAAGTAACAATAGATATTCTTTATAAGCTATTAAAAGAAGAAGATAAAACAAATAATAGAAAAAAGAGTTATATCGATACACAAGAAAATAACTACAACAAGCATATAAAAGATTACTTCTCAAAAGTTTATGATGTTTCAAAACTCACTTATGAAGATATCTATCAATTTCGAGAAGATTTAAGAGAAAAGAATGCCAAAAACTCTGATAAGTATTTGAATCCGAACACGATCAATAAAATAATGATTTTATTGAAAAAAATATTAGATGTAGGATTAAGAAAAGGGTATTATAACGATAATCCTGTTAGACTACTTAAAAAACTACCAATAGAAAAAAGAAAAATGAATTTTTGGACTGTGAAAGAATTTAAGCATTTCCTTTCTCTATTTGAGAAAGATGAATATAATGTTGAACTACTTTTTACAGTACTATTCTTCACTGGACTGAGACTAGGAGAAGCACTTGCACTTACGTGGAGGGACATAGAATTTCCCACAAGTACAATTCATGTAACTAAGTCAGTATACGTTAATAATGGTGAGGAACATATTAGTAGTACAAAGACAAAAGCTGGTACTAGAAGAATCATTATTCATAACAAACTAATAAAGACATTAGAAGAATGGAAAAAAGAACAGACAGAACGACTAAGAGAATTTTCTACTGATACAGAAAAACTTCAAGTATTTCAGAATAGTCCAATCACTCTAACGAAAAATTCTATTGAAAAACAATATAAAAAAATTCTAGCTAGAGATAGTTCTTTAAAGAAAATAAGGATTCATGATTTTAGACATTCTCACGCTTCTCTTTTAATAAACCAAGGCGAAGATTACTTAATTGTAAAAGAGAGATTAGGACACGCTTCTATAACTACTACAATTGATACATACTCCCACTTATACCCAAGTAAACAAAAAGATTTAGCAGATAAACTAGATAATCTATTATAAAAAGAACAGCCAAAATAAATGCTGTTCTTTTTCTTATTGAAAATAAAAATAACTAAGCTCTAAAAAATTACTTGGTATTTTCACGAACCATTCTTTCAAAATATTCATCTATACTTTCAGACGACTTTGTTATTCCCTCCGCTTTATACTTTTCTAAACTTTCCTTAATCGCATTCTGAGTGACTTCATTTACTCTGATATATCCCTCATACGAGGATTATTATCTAAATTTTCTACCATAGTTCCCTCCAATTTCTGATAGATGAGAACTCTATCATTCAAAAAATTTTGTTTAACTAATTTCCCAATATTTGTTTTTGGAAAAAGTAAATCACTAACTAACAAAATATCTATCTCTCCATCAAAAATAGTCAACAATTTTCCATAAACCTCAAAATAGGTTGATTCATCTTCTAACTCTAAAGCAATATCCACATCACTTTTTTCATCTGCTTCACCTATTGCATAGGAACCAAATAAATAGACTTTTGATAAGTTATATTGCTTAGCAATAGGATTAATCTTAGCCTTAATTTCATCTATTTTATAAACCACGAGAACCTCTAAATTACCCCCAAAAAATACCTATAACATCGAATAATAAAAATTATTCATTATCGAAAAATTCAAATACATCTTTCTTATTACTAAAATCAAGTTTAACAAGTTTTGACTTTTCTTTCGCTAGAGACTTAATATCTCTTTTTGCTTGTTCGACTTCAAGCTTTGAATAGTTTTCTTGATTGTATAACATGAAATCTCTCCTAGAATAATATCTATCTATTGTATATTTTAACATAAAACGAATCAAGTTTAATTCAAAATATGTTAAATATTTTCTTCTAAATTTAGCAAAAAAAATTTTATAAGTAATTTTAAGTAACTCTGAAAGAAAAAATTGGAAGAAAAAATAAAAAGACAAGGCTCGAAAACCTTGTCATTATTACTATACCGGCGGCCGGGGTCGAACCGGCACGTCCTTGCGGACACTGGATTTTGAGTCCAGCGCGTCTGCCAATTCCGCCACGCCGGCAAATAGTAACTGGGGTAGCTGGATTCGAACCAACGCATGAGGGAGTCAAAGTCCCTTGCCTTACCGCTTGGCTATACCCCAATAATATAAAATAGGCGAGTGATGGGGATCGAACCCACGCATGCCAGAGCCACAATCTGGTGTGTTAACCACTTCACCACACCCGCCATAATTCTATTAACACGGGCAGTAGGAATTGAACCCACACTGAAGGTTTTGGAGACCTTAGTTCTACCTTTAAACTATGCCCGTAAAATGGAAGGGGAGGGATTCGAACCCCCGAACCCGAAGGAGCGGATTTACAGTCCGCCGCGTTTAGCCTCTTCGCTACCCTTCCAAAATATATAAATGGCGCGAGACGGAATCGAACCGCCGACACATGGAGCTTCAATCCATTGCTCTACCAACTGAGCTACCGAGCCTTATTGCGGGAGCAGGATTTGAACCTACGACCTTCGGGTTATGAGCC
>NZ_WIJP01000030.1 GCF_009496155.1 Streptococcus mitis | reverse complement strand
CATAATCTTCCCCTTTCTAGATACAGTTTAACAAATAAAGAAGCTAATTGGGACTATTTCACCTATTCTGTCCCCTTTACCTCCTCAACTGCACAAAAAAGAGAGGACATGCCTCTCTCAGGGTTATTTTTCGTCATTCATTTTTGACTTAATTTCATCATAAGATAATGCATGTGATTCCTCTTCTACTGTTTCAGGCATCTTTCCTGTTTCAAAAAGAGATTTAATTTGTGTACTATCCAATGTTTCGTATTTCAATAATGCTTCTGCAATCAACTTGTGAGTTTCACGATTTGACTGAATAATTTCAGCAGCTTTATTTCGTGCTTCATTTAATAATGAACGAACCTCTTCGTCAATTTCATAAGCTGTTTGTTCTGAAATTGATTTTTGAGGGCTCTGTGCACCAAACATAGCATGGTTTCCTTCATATTGTACTGGGCCAAGTTTTTCACTCATACCGTACTCTGTAACCATTGCACGCGCCATTTGTGTCGCTTGTTCAAAGTCGTTTGAAGCTCCTGTAGTTTGGACATTAAAGATAATTTCTTCAGCTACACGTCCACCCATTAAGCCAGCTAATTGCTCTTTCATATCTTCTTTAGATAGAAGCATTTGATCTTCTTTAGGAAGTGCAATCATGTAACCACCTGCACGACCTCTTGGAACAATTGTGACCTTATGAACAACGCGGGCATTCGACAAGACTAGACCTACAATGGTATGTCCTGCCTCATGGTAGGCAACCAACTCACGTTCTTTTTGTGACACTGTCTTATCTTTCTTGGAAGGACCAGCAATAACTCTATCTTCTGCTTCATCAATATCTGAGGCATCAATGATTGATTTATTGCGACGAGCAGCGACTAAGGCCGCTTCATTCAAGACATTCTCTAAATCAGCACCAACAAAACCTGGAGTTTGTTGAGCCACTAATTTCAAATCAACATCTTCCGCTAAAGGCTTGTTCTTAGCATGAACTTTCAAGATTGCTTCGCGACCCTTAACATCAGGACGGCCAACCAATACTTTTCTATCAAAACGTCCTGGACGCAGAAGGGCTGGGTCAAGTACATCTGAACGGTTTGTCGCAGCAATGACAATAATCCCTTCATTTCCCTCAAAACCATCCATTTCAATCAAGAGTTGGTTCAAGGTTTGTTCACGTTCGTCATTTCCTCCGCCAAGACCAACTCCACGTTGACGTCCAACGGCATCAATTTCATCGATAAAGATGATAGCTGGTGCTGCTTTTTTAGCATCTTCAAAAAGAGAACGAACACGACTAGCTCCAACTCCGACAAACATTTCTACAAAGTCAGAACCTGAAATACTAAAGAATGGAACACCTGCTTCTCCAGCGACTGCCTTAGCAAGCAAAGTCTTACCTGTTCCCGGAGGTCCCTCCAGAAGGACACCTGCTGGAATACGGGCTCCAAGTTTTGTAAATCGTTTTGGATCTTTTAAGAATTCAACAACCTCAACTAGTTCTTGTTTTTCTTCCTCAGCTCCAGCAACATCTGAAAATCTTACTTTAATATCTTCTTTATTTGCGGCTTTAGCCTTACTACGTCCAAAACTCATTGGGTTACGGCCATTATTTCCTCCCATATTTCCCATCATAGAGAATAGGAAGAAGAAAAGAATACCGAATGGCACAATGGATACAAGAATATTAATCCACATACCACTTGAACTTTCATGCTTAACAGTTATTTCCGCTTTATGGTCAGAAGCAAGTTTTTGCAATTCAGATACTGTCGTATCTGAAGGAAGAATGATGCTTGAAAATTTCTCTACTGTTGTAGCAGAAGGAGAAAAGAACTGAATGCCTGTTTCTTCTTTACTTGTTTTAGGATTTTTATAGACACCTGAAACTTCGATAACACTGCCATTTGGTTGGTAAGTCAATTCTTTTACATTGTCATCGGTAATTTCTTTTACCAATTCTGTATAATTAATTTGCTCACTTTTCCCTGCAACACTACCTGTACTAAAATACTGGTAACCTGTAACTAGGAGAAAAATAAGTAATAACCATAGAAAAGGATTTTTAATTAAACCATTATTTTGTTTTTTCATTAAAAATTGTTCTTTCTAATTTGAATACACTTCTTCTTTCAATACTCCAACATAAGGAAGGTTACGATAATTTTCTTTGTAATCTAAACCATAACCTACTACAAACTCATTTGGAATAGTAAAGCAGGTATAGTCTGCCTCAATTTCTACAACACGCCCCTCTGGTTTATCCAACAAGGTTGCAATATTAACAGAAGCAGCTTCTCTTTCAATAAACATATCTCGTAAATTTTTCAAAGTTTGACCTGTATCAATGATATCCTCTACAAATAGAACATGTCTTCCTTTGATATCTTGAGTCACATCTTGCTTGATATTGATGACACCACTACTTGCTGTTCCACCATGGTAGCTAGAAACCATCATGAAGTCCATTTCAATATGTGTGTCGATATGTTTAACCAATTCAGCCATAAAAGGAATAGATCCTTTTAAAATCCCAACTAAAATTGGATTTTTTCCTGCATAGTCTTTGGTTAATTGAGCACCTAATTTTTTAGCAGCTTCTGTAATTTCATCGTGTGAAACGAGGATTTTTTTAATATCGTTTTCTAACATTTTTTTACCTATCTATTTTTTCTATATAAAGTACAGTGTTCATTATATCATTTTTCGTGTTTTTACTCAAATTACTGGTCGCAATTCCCAAAATTGAGACGATTTCACCAAATTGCTCAATAATCAGAGCAGATTTTCGCTTTTCCATAGGAATTTTCAAATCAATAAATAGACGTCTGAGTTTTTTTCTATGCCCATTTTGAATCAAAACATCTCCTGGTTTTCGATGACGAATGTATATGGATGTTTCGCGTGAAACAGGTATTTGTTGAACTGACTCACCTTCTAAAGGAAGTCCAAAGGAAAATAAATATCCTTGATAAGTAACCTGATTTTGATAGTGTAACACAAATTCATCTTCCTTTTCATCAGCCTGCGGACTGATTTTACAAATCTGAAACTTTTGATACTCTTTTATCAATTCATAGCCATTTTTAAGCAGATGACGATACTGGCTTTTAATTTTTAAAATCTGCCGAACTTCTTCAAACTGAGCTTTTGTAAGATTCAAATCTGGAAAACGATTCAGATAAGTTTGAAGTAAAACTCTTTGTGTCGACTCAGAGTAAGACAATAGTTGCTCTAAATTTTCTACATCAATATTCTTTGATAGTTCAGCTATTGCCAAATCATAATCTAAAATTTCATTGCCGAGACTTAAGATTGCATCCCTAAATCGAGGATTTTCTTTTTCCAATTCTGGTAAATAAGAGTTTCGAATACGATTGCGAAAATAATGATTTTCCTGATTTGATATATCTTCAAAATGAAAAATTGATGGAAAGTCTTTTTTCTGAAAATGCAAGAATGGACGAATGATTTCTATTTCCCCAACTACTTGCTTCTCCTTAATTCCTGATAGATAGCGCAAGCGAGTACCTCGAATCAAACGCATCAAAATCGTTTCCACCTGGTCATCAGCATGGTGGGCAGTGACCAAGGCTGTCGCACCTGTCTTTTTCATGACCTCTTGAAAAAAATCATAACGAAAATCTCGAGCACGCGCTTCTGAAAATTCACCTGAAAAATTGCTGATATAAATAGGAAGCTCTGCTTTAGCAGCCAACTTCCTTAATTCCTTTTCTTCCCAATCTGATTCTACTCTCTGCTTATGATTCACATGAGCTAGAATCAATTCAATTTCTAACTCTTTTTGATACGTAGATAATACCTTAAATAGAAACATAGAATCTAATCCACCAGAAATAGCTAACACCACCTTAGCATGTTTTTTAAAATATTCTCTCTTGAGAAAATGATTTAAAAAATCTTGTTCCCTCATTTTAGAACCTCATAAACATCCTTGGCTATCTGAGAAATCGTATCATAATCAGAATTCTTAGTGAAAATAGAAAGAATAAATGGAGAATCTGCATAGACAACACCTGTATCATGCTCAAATTCGTCCGCATCCCCAATTTTATGAGCTACATTCACAGAAACACCTTTGGCAATTCTCTCATTATCAAAATCTGTTTTAGTCAAAGATTCCAATACAAATCCATTTTGATTATAAATGGCTTCCATAACCTTCCCAGCCATCTTGGAAGAAATCAATTTTTCTTTTGAATCCCAATCATCTCCCATAATGGCAGACATCTTGGATTTGAATGTGGCATCAGATTGGTTTGAAATGTAATATCCCAATAGATTATGAGCTACATTATCCGATTCTTTTGATACTTTCGTAATTAAATCTTTTAGAGAATACTCTTTATTATCCTCTTTTTTAGGAAGACTACCACTTCCCTCTGGTTTATAAGAACCTGGAAAATCATTAACTGCTGATACGTATTTCACAGTCGAATCTAACTGATACAGACCATCATTTATTTTTTCTTGCGTATAGTAGAGATAAGGGAGTTTTAAAACACTAGCTGCATACATCTTTTCATCTTGATTGATACCAGCTTCTTTTCCAGTAGTCAGTTGCTTAACATAAATAGAGAAAGAATCTTTTTGATATTTTTCAGATAACATTTCTTGGACTTTACTCATCCGATTATCTTCTTCAGAAGTTGACTCTTTATCCACCCATCCAGCCTGATCAATATGTAGAAATTCTTTTCCTTCTACAAACATGGTCTTATCGATTGATACCTGCGAATAAGCTGATAAGGATGATTTCACCTCTTTTAAATCATAAGGACTATTATACAGTTTAAAACCTGATTCTAACCATACTTTTTTTATTGTTGGAGTTACCTCTGACTGATCATATAAAAATCGTTTGTCTGCAGCTATAAATTGATGGTTGGATAACTTAAATACTGGAATTCCTTGTTTATTTAAGCGCCACTCGGTTATTTGAAAACTTGTTTTAGGAGTCAATTTTCCAGATTCTACCACTAAATCTTCATTTGCATAGACAGGAACTTCTCCATAAACCATAGGAATACTTAGCTTTTCTCTAAAATAAATACCAAAGTCAGATTGTGAAAGGTAATAAATTTCTTTCGAAGTATAGACGACTTCTTTTTCTGTGCTAACAACTTTTGAAATGGTCAAAAAACTCGGTAGCAACAAAATAATTAAGAATTTACGCATTCTTCCTTTCCTTTTCTTCTTGTAAACGCAATAATTGATTTTTATCAGCTAGCTCTTCCAGCTTTTCATCCGATAGACTCAAAAATTGCTCTATTACATCTAATAAATTTTCCATTTTATCACCTTGGAAGCAAGTCAGGAATCGTATAAACGGCTTCCCGATTCTTAGAATAATAATATTTTGCACGCATGTATTTAGCAGCGTAATCTTCATCTTTCAACTTTGTAGCAAAAGCGGTCTCTTTCTCCTTCTCCTCACTCAAGGTTTGATACTGAGTTTGCAAGTCTGATAACTGTTGACGTCTTTGGAGTAATTGGTGATAGCTTTGAGCAAGATTATAAGTTGGTAAAATGAACAATAAAATCATCAAAATCAGAACCCAACCCATGAAACGATTACGTTTTTGTCGTTCTTTCATCAGATAGCGACGACGTTGGTGCTCATTTTGAATAAAAGAATTATTCAATTGTACGATATTTTTAGACATTTTCTTCTACCCGTGTTTCACTGATAACTTCATACATACCTGCTGCATCTTCTTTTTTTGTACTATCTTTCATCTCTAGTACTTTGACAAGTAGCAACTTATTGCCAAAACGAATTTCAACTTGATCATTAACTTTCAAATCCGTTGAACTTTTGGCCAAGATTCCATTCACCTTGATTCTACCTTTATCAGCTACTTCCTTTGCGACTGTACGACGCTTGATAATTCTTGATACTTTTAAATATTTGTCTAATCTCATTTTTATTACCTCAAATTATTATTGTACCATTTTTATCAATTTTATAGAAGAAAAATGTTAAAGGGAATTGCCTTCTTTTGACTCTGGTAACTTTTCAAAGTAACTTCCACTTGCCCAATCGAAGTGGAAATTAGTCTAAAACGGATTTTTATGGTGGAATTAAGTATGAGACGTTTGAGTTAGAAATGAGGTCCACTATGACAAAACATAAA